>NZ_JBFOCT010000028.1:0-271611 GCF_040907925.1 Aeromonas sp. s12
TAAGTCCCCTCGGTAGTGACCGTCAGAATGTCCGAGATAAGGGCGCTGATAGAGACATCTCCGGCGATAACCCCCTGGGTGTTGCCACGCTGGAATGGCTCGGCGATGGTGACGATCAAACTGCCGTTAGAGACATCGGCGTAGGGCGCAGTGATGACCAGTTTACCGGCGGCAACTGCATCCTTGTACCAGGTGCGTTGACGGGGGTCATAATCGGCTGGCAGGCCGGAGGGGGTACTCTCGAGCATCTTGCCGTCAGCAGTACCGGCATAGACCCCCTCAAAGCCACCGGCATTCATGGCTTGGGCCAGATGGCTGATGGGTTCATCTTCTTTGGTGAATGCTTCCTTGGTGGTACTGACCATGCTGATGCGGGCATCGACCCAGTTGGAGATACCCTTGACGTTGGCCATGGAGCTTTCGTCAATGATGCTCCAGACCAGTCTCTGGGTTTCAGTGCGCAGTTGTGAGGTGTTGTACCAGACTTGCAGGCCGGTGATCACCAGGATGATGATCCCGATAGCCAAGACCAGCTTGTTTTTAATGGATAAGTTCATAGTGACATCCCTGTGAGCGTTAGTCTGAGTGTAGGAAAAAATTTAATTATTGTGGAATTTTAGTGGGTTATTGACTAAATCCGAAATTTTCAGCGAATCCGGGGAGCTGATCCTCTGACTCAACCAACCTAGAGAGTCAGATGGGTAAGTCCCAACAGGAGATCCCCTGTCAGGCGACAAGTGAACTGAGCGGAGCTGTACAGATCTAGTTATCACCTGACACCGGCCTCAAACCGGTGTCTTGTTTACGCTACTTTAGTGCGCACTTCCTTCGGTATCAATTTCAGACCCTTTTTGAACATGCTGTAGGGAGTCTGTCCTTCCATCATCCTGCCCTGATGTGGCCGCTGGATGTTGTAGTGCTCCAGGTAGCTATCCAGGTCTGTCTGCATCTGCTCTACCGACTCATACCAGGTTGTCCTCCCCTTGATACGGAAGTGTTCATCCAGCAGGGTACGATGTAGCCGCTCGATAAAGCCGTTGCTCTGCGGTCTGCGTACCTTGGTGGTCCGGTGCTCAATCCCCTCCAGTTGCAGGAACAGCTCGTAGGGATGATGGTCAGGGCGCCCACAGAACTCGCGCCCGTTGTTCGACAAGATGGTATAGACCCGAGCCTCATGGGCTTCGAAGAACGGCAGGACCGTTTCGTTGAGCACATGAACCGAGGTCACCGGCAGCTTGCTGGTGTAGAGCCGTCCCCAGGCGTGGCGGCTGTAGCAGTCCAGCACGGTTTGCAGATACACCTTGCCAACCCCTTTGAGCGCGCCGACGAAGAAGGTGTCGACCGCCACCAGTTCCCCGGTGTAGTGAACCTCAATTTGGCGTTCGCGAAACTCGGGGCTGAAGCGCTCGAGCAGGCGGATCTGCTCGTCATTGAGCTCAATCGTCTGTTCCCTATGGGTTTTCTCGAGGCGCAACAAGCGGTCATGCTTGGAGAGCAAGTCGTGACGTTGCCACACGCCACGCACACCGCCCGCACTGACGTTGATGCCTTGCAGAGCCTGTTCTTGCGCGACCCGCAGCGGGCCATGGGTTGGTCTGGTGAGAGAGTAATCGAGGATGGCTTGCTCAATCTCGGGAGCGACCCGGTTGGGATGAGCGCCTTTACAGCCGGGGAGTTTGTCGAGCAAGCCCTCGGCGCCATAGGTCTGGTAGTTACGGCGAATCTCGTAGAACTGCTGGCGGCTGTAGCCGATGAGCTTGCAGGCTTTTCTGACGTTATTGAGCTCTTTGGCGAGCTCTAGGGAAGGTGCTAACAAGTCACTTGGCACAAAAACACACCATTCTAAATTATTGATATTAAATGGCTAAACTTTTTAGTTTTGGCACATAGGGTACTTATTCGCACCTTCCCAAGACAAATAGTAGGAAGAGTAGTTCGGCATAAATAGGTAGTATGGACATCAGTGTTGTGTCCAAATAGCAGATTAATAATGAGTATTACACTTATGCATTGTGTTTGATGGCCACAGTTAATAAAAAAACCGCTCACCATAAGGGGGAGCGGTTCGGCTGGTACGATAGGCCTAATTATTTTAGGTTTTCAAATTGGCCGTTTGTCATGTCAATCTGGATATTCAGGTCTGGTACCGGATCATAGATAATCCCTTCACCGACGGTACCTAGTAGGCCATAAATTGGCGCCAGCATTTTATCGCCAAGGAGGTTGCTGAGATCCTTGCTAGGGTCCCACTCTTGGGAAAGCGTCAAAGTCTTAAGTTTGGTGACTTCGTCTGCCAATTCCTGTTTGCTAACATTATGTTTTTGGCCATATTCACGAGCCCAGTTTAAAACAAAGCGCATTTTATCATCGATTTGTTCTGAGTTCTCTTCATCACCATGGTAATGGGCTTTGAGCACCGCACCGATCAACTGGCTGAGGGTTGTCTTATACAGCTCATTCCAGGTAAGCCCTGAATCAGCTAACACATCTGCTTCAAACAGGGGTTGCCATTCCGAATCTTGACAGATAAATTTTTGGCAATTCTCACGCTTATAGACATCCAGCATGGTTTTGGCCACAGGTTTTTTTGTTAGTGAATTGTCAAGGATCTCCAGCAATGGTCCATCAATATCAACACCGAGTGCCGCGAAAATATTTTGGCTCAAACCATCGACCAAACCAACTAAATTTGCATCAGGAACTGATTCCATAACCGTTGTGTTGTCAACATCTGTGGTTATCAATTTGTTTTTAATATCGACCAATACCGAGCGATAAGGTGCGGGATAGCTCACTGAGGCACCTGTTTGAATATCATAGATCCAACTACCATCCTCATATTGACGTTTGGTAATATCATTAGCGTGGAAGTGACCAGTAAACACAATGTTCACACCTGCTTGCGCCAAGATTTTTGATATATACTCACTGGTGCTGGTATAGAGGGTTTTGCTCTTCTTACCAGTGTATGTGTTGGTAAATTCTTCTATATAGGTGGGTACATCGATACTATCATGAAATGAGGTTTTTTCACCATCGATGACATAACCAGGGATTAAAGCACTCTTGCTAGGGAAATGTTCAATAACACCAGCATGGTTCATTGCCAGCAATATCTTTCCTTGATCTTTGGCTTCCTGTGCCTGCTGTTTAATCCACTCCAGAGTGCTCAAACGCTCAGGCGTCAGCAGAGATCCGCCAGTTTTACTATAATCCGGACTATTAGCTTGCCAGTGCTGTTGCACATCTTTGATGGAGGAGGTAATGGAGTCTATTGCGAGGATTCGCACGCCCTCTGTTGGTTCGGCAACAAAGGAGAAAGAGTTAGGGTCTCGGGCAATGGCTTCATTAAAACCAAAATCTTGGTAGAAATTATCCCAGTTCTCCATAAACATAGGTTCGCCAGTGGTGTTAGTCATATGCGGCGCCATGCTGCCAGGGACAACATTCTGCTCATTTCCTTCCAGATAGACAGCTCCTTTGGCGGTCAGGGTTTGGGTCAGGGATTCTTTATAACCATAGGGGTTATTCATATCGTGGTTACCCGGCACCACATAGACTTTGATTCCTTGTTCTCTAGCACGCTGCAAGCTTGTACGTACTTTTTTATGGTTAATTCGTTCCCCATCCTTGGTCAAATCACCTGGTACTAAAATAACGTTGGTACCGTTTTTAATCATTTCTTGAATTGCATGATCAAGTAATTCTTGACTTTGCAAAAACGCCTTGCGGTCGCTACTAATAGCGGCTTGAAACATCTCGCCATTAATATCATCCCCCATACTACCATCATATAGATGTGTATCGGTAACAATCGAAATCTTTAATGTTTGAACATTTTCGCTGTCAATATATTGGTCAGTTTGACTGTGATTGTCATTACAGCCTGCTAATAAAATGGAGCTAACTACAACACTCAATGCTAGTTTTTTAAAATGCAACATAATTACTCATTGATGATTAATTTTGGTTTGGTGAGTGCGAGAATAAGACTGCAATCTTAAGTTTTTATTACACAGTGGAGTAGCGTGTTTATAACTGCCGATAAATATGAGTTACATTCAGCTCACAGTCAGCTTTGTAATTAGCGACGATGGAAAAAGTAACAATATTGGGAAGGCGGCGTATTCTGCTTGCAGATGGTCCCTCCCGTATTGCTTTCTGGCATGACCATAAAGCATCCGACACAGGCAGTTAACTCTCTGGCCCTCGAGCAGACCGACGAGTTCATAAATAAGCTGCCAGGCCGTATTACTGAGTTGGAGGATCGCTTCAACCAGCACAGCGGCAATTCTTCCGAGCCCCCTCCAGTGTCAGGACTGAAACTGCTCCGCCTGTTCGTGGTTTCTTACTATCCGCCTGTTGATTGCCCCTGCTGGGGTTGCAAGGAGTTGTCTCATGGTAAGCTTTAGCGGAGTGCATTAGGTGTTTGATACGCCCCAGCTTGCGCCGCCGCAGAGGGTTGAGCAAGGTGGGCAACACCTCGGCATCATGGACATTTTCCAACGAGACTTCCGCCGTCACGATATCGTGGGTCACCGGGTCTACTGCCAGATGCAACTTGCGCCAGACTCTCCACCATGTTTTCTGATCTTCTACTCGCCTTCACCAAACACCTTCAACCCGGTTGAGTCGATAACCAAGACGGTAATGCGGCTTGTCGATAAGCCACCGTCACCGTGCGTGCTAGCCTGCTGACATAGCTATACCCGTTGTGAACAGTGGCACATTCATCAGCTCTAACAGGGAGTCGTATAGTCCCTGAGTAGCCCGCATAGTGAGGTTGAAAATCCCCTTAACCATCAGGAAAGTGACGATGATCTGATCGGTGTAGAACTGGCTACGCCCGTAGTCCATGATTCTCTTGGACTGTTCTGTCAATTCGGATATGATTTGTCGCGGCTGACCAGCCAGACTTTCGCACGAGTCAAAATGGTTACTACTCTCAAGCCACATGATCTCAACCTCAAATCCTCACCTTGGATGGATTAAACGTGCGATGTATACCCCAGGGTAGGACTAGGAGATTGGATCATGACCATCAAAGCGTTCGTCCACACAACCCAACTTGAGCTCAAAGATGTACTAGGCATCTCCCTCAAACGTAGTCATATCTACGAGATGATTGCTGCGGCCTATGGCTACAGTACTTACGCGTCATTGCAAGCTGATGCGATTCTGCTCAGTAATACGAAATGGCAGGTTGCGTTGGATGTAAGTGCAATTGAGGCTAGAGCTAATATTCTGGGTATTAGTATTCCTGAGCTTATCGCTCAGAAGTTGGCCACATCGTTAGTGCAGGCGGGTATTATAAGCCTACGCGTAAAAGAGATTTTGAGGAATCGCCTAAACGACGATTACATTACTCAGCTTTATATTAAGAGTAATCAAATTCCTCCTAATTCGACTACTGCTAGCCGCTTTAGCTCCTCAGACCATTATGCTGGGGAATTAATGAGTATGTTTAAACAGAATGAATTTAACTCGCCATTAGTACACCAGGGGTTGGTCCAGTTAAGTGCATTTGCAGACCGAAATGCTTCATCGTTCCCACAATACGAGCTTCATCAAGAGTTTTATAAACTGGCTGGTGAGTTTAATGATACAGATGTAGGCGGATTAGTTGATAATGATAGAGAACGATACTCGCTTTGGCTCCAGCACTTGAAAAAATCAGCTATGAGATTTGACATAGAGGCTATAGAGTTATTGTCAACCTATCGGCTTGATGTTTCTTTATATGCAAATGAATTAAAAGACTACACGTATCATGAAAATGTAGCAGTCAAATGCGAAGATGCTGGGTATATGCAACATGCATATTACTGGTGGATTAGAGCTGCATTACAAGGGTCTATTAACGCAATGCACAAGTTGATTAGCAACTATGAAAAGGAAGACTTATATCGTTGTTGGATATGGGTACTTCTTGCAGAGAGTATTGGGTATGATCTCCTAAATGAGGTCGATACATCCACAACTTATGATATGCATGCGGGTAGTGACAAGCATACATTCACTATCCAAGGGCAGACTTTTCCTGCGCTGACATTACCAGCTCTAGAGATGGTCTTGCATCACAAGGCTCAGCGAGTCGTAGATAAGCTATGTCAAGAACATTTTGATGATGGAATCGTATTTGAAGATCACGGCTCATATGACTAAGGCGGAATTAACTAGAAAAGATATTTTTTATCTTTTGTGTTGAGTTTTTATTTGTAATCGACAGCTGTCGACAGTGTGAGAGGCGTGTTAAAACGTGAAAATAATCATTGCCTCTCACGCACTACATTTAGATCTTGCTGAGTTAGGTGTGCTAATTACTTTAATAAAAGATAATTCACTCAAAAGATGAGTGTTGACACACTATATTCTAGTAATTTCTTATTGTAAGTGCAATTTTCTTCCTTTAAGGAAAGCTAGCTCGAAGGAATTAAAAATCTGGATTATCTTCGCTGCGAAGCAGCGGAATGTTGAAATTCTTAAATTTTTTAATTGTTCTCAATAATAGTAAATGGACAGTTTTTCGATTTTTTCAAGTGGGGTAAATGAAAAAAGTTCGAAAAAAGATGAGGTTGGTTATTTTTGAAGCGTTCTTAAGGGGGGGTTAGCCTATCAGCTACCTCGCTCTAGGTGCACACCCCATGTTGGATTCGTCCTACAAGTACTATTACTGCCTGAGCCCCTAAAGCTGTCGACAGCACCTCTGCTGGCCGTTTACCACCTAAGCCCCAAGCTGGGCGATGTAACCATGACAATGCTCTGGCGGTATTGTTTCTGTGGAGGAAGAGAACAGCTTCGAGTGCCTGTACAACGCCGTATACCCTGGCACCCTGCGAGATTGATAGGGGAGCCTCAATCCTCAGCTTGCGAGCAACAGTGCTCCGGCTAATGCCTGCTAAGCGGCATATCAAACCTGAGTCTGTGTTCATCAATTCAGCTAGTCGATGAATGATGCCAGGAGCTACGCCAGCTACGATCCAGAGATGTGCACTCAGTGGATCTTGAGGGATGTTGAGAGTCGTCATAAGGGTGTGGGCTGAACTAGCCTGCGTACTGGGTTGATAAACTGAAAGTGACATATTTTACTGTTCCAGTATTGACAATGATTTGTTCTCATCATCGTACTCCATGTTCAGATTTTCTGACAGTTACCTCACTGGTTATAATTGTTGATGTTGCTGATATGGAGGGCACCCGCCCCCTCCATTAGCAAATGAACGAACTGAATCATGTTCATGGCCTATACCTAGAAATATGGCCTCATTCAGCAAATCCATTTCAAGAAAGTAAAGGCTTTATATTCAAGCTACAGCATTTCTTTAAGCCAAAAAATTTGCTCTGCATTTAGTTGGTTTTGGTCACCCAAATCTTTCATTTCTTGTACGAAAGTAGAGAGTTCATCTTTTATATTCTTCTTTATACATCTCCTAACATAGCTTTCATATAAGCTATTAACAGATGGAGGGAAATTCGTTTCCTGTTGCACCTTTATAGCTGCATTAGAATTGGTTGCACTCCTTAACTTTTCTCTTGTAGCTTGGCTGATATTGTTGTCAATATAGTAATTCATCAACGTTTCGAGGCTGTGTCCAGTGATCTTAGATAAATCTTGAATAGGCACTCCGCTTTCTAGTGCTTTTTTGGCAAAAGTATGTCTGGCATCATATAGTCGGCCTATCTTAGGAAAATTAAACTCTTTTTTAACTGCCTGCCAAGTTTTCTGATAAAGGCTCGAAGTTACATGGGGGGCCTTTGCGTCGCGACAACAAGGAAACATTAACTCACCCTCTCGATCACTCAAGCTTTTTAGAATTTTGTATTTCGCTACATAATTCCAGTATGAGTCTGACTCAATAGCAACAATGCGTGCAGCCTTGTTTTTACTAATGTGCTCAGGAATACGTATGGTTCTATCATTAATATTAAAATTGTTGCTTGTGTTTCTATATATTTCAGAGTTTCTTGCCCCGCATAGGAACATGGTTGCAACTATGATCTTGGAATCCCCACCACCTGGAGTGTCTTCATTAAAAATAAATTCCACTACTTCATTTGTGGGGTCAGTATATGTTGTGACAGGCCTCTTAGGGTTTCTTGGGAACAGAAAAATATGCCTATCAATTTTATTCTTTGGTAAATAGGTGCACGTAACACACATATTAAACAAGCTGTTTAATAAGGAATAGTATTTCCTCATTGTTTCTGATGTTATTGGCGTTTCTTTGTTCTGCCAATACTTTTTGAATATTACTGGATGATCTTCATTAAATTCAGATAGCTTTAGGTCTAACCATGGTTCAAAGGCAGATGAGATTTCCCTTATTGTTTTGTCGGTAACAGGGCTTAATGAATTTCTCTTGTTTGATTTATTTTCACGGTCGTTTTTATAATGCTCTAAAAGATATGTTCTCAATGTAAAAGACTGATATTTCCACTTTTCTGGATTAATCTTTTCAGCATCACTAACTAATCTCTTAAACTCTTCCTTAGCCTGTGTAACGCTAAAAAAACCTTTTTGGTAATGTCCACTTTTAGTGCGAGGCGTCCAATTGCCAATTTTCTGCCTCCGATTTTTATCGTAAACAATATAGAATGTCTTAACACTGTTTCCGATTCTTAGTTTTAATCTTGGTTTGTTCTTTTCATTATATTTTTCATCGTCAGAACTATAGTGCGTTAATTCAACACATTTATTTTTATCATTAATAAATGGAAGACTATCTATGTACTGGTCTTTAAAGGTAAATGAGAATTTCCCTTTAATTATGGCCGCAGGGTGACCCTGGAGCAGCGTCTTAAGATCGAACTCTTCTTTGCGTATGGATGTAGCCGGATTTTTGGGAGCCATTGGGTACCACCGAAAAATGTTCTATTGAGACATTATAGCGGCAAAATAGCGCAAAAGTAGAGTTGAGTGGCGTGAATAGCTCTTAAATAGCGCAAAACAGGCATCGATTGCGCCGCTCACAAAACAAGCAGCTCGGTTGTTTATGAATGCTTTTTGAGCTATAAAGCTATGTTTTTAAAGGAAATATTTATAATTCCTAATATTTAAAAAATCTTATAACGGCCTGTTTAGATAGATTTTTAAGCAATAAAGATCCCTTAGGAGGGGACCGCTCTATCCTGCTGAGCTACGGGAGCTGTGTGGCGGGCATTATACAAGAAGCAACTCCCTTTTAAACCCTTGATTCTTATTCCAATACTGCCAAATCCCCGTTCTGGATGTTAAACGGCGAATATTTGTTCTGGCTGCTGATGATGGCGCCATCGTCGAACACCTGCACCACTTCGAACAGGCCGTCGGCCGGGTTGCGCATCATGCGCGATTTGCCGTAGGGGTCGATAAAGTCGGCGTTGTGCTGGATGCGGAACTGGTCGCCAAGCTTGACGCCGTTGCGTCGTCCCAGATTGATGTAGGGGCCGCGTTCGTTCTGGCCGACCACTCTTGCGGTGACCGGGGCACAGGTGAGCTGGGCTACCAGATCCTGAGCCGCCTGTTGCAACTGGTAGTTGACCTCCTGGCCATAACTTGACTGCCAGAACTGGCCGCTGCTGCTGCCCACTTGCTCCCGCTTGCCAAAGGTCCAGGTGGCGCGCCCTTCGTAGACCTTGCGGTTGACCAGACTGCCGTTGATGCCATCGAACAGGTAGAGCTGCATGCGAAAGTTGCGTACGGGATCCTCATACCAGCTGGTCAGCTGGTTGCCCTGCGGCTCGATGGAGAGATCATCGATGCTGCCGAGCACCAGATACTGACTGTCGGTGCGCAGGCTGAGCGCCTTGATCTCTTCGAGGGCACTGCGATCCCCCTGTTGCAGATGCAGCGGATCGATGCGCAGGTTTTCATCCAGCCACTGGCGCACCGCGACCCCTTGCGGCGCGTTGGCGAGGGTTTCGAATAGCCGGCGCGAGAGGTTTTCCGGCATGTCGTCCATGGCGCCGTAGCTGGCTTGGTCCGGATAGCGCATCCGCAGCCTGACCAGTGTCAAATCCTTGGCGAAGTGCTGGGTCTGGCAGATCTGGCGCTCGGCCTGAATGTCGGCCACTAGCGTGATATACATGCGGCCGTTGCGCACCTCTTCCCGCTTGAGCCGGTACTGGCGAATGTCACCGCCGGAGCGGATCTGGATCTGCTCGGATCGCAGGCTGCCATTTTCCAGACGCTGGACGCTGGAAACAGCCGCGCCGCTGGCCAGCAGCGCCTGACGCAGGGCGTCGCGGGTCGCCTGCTCGCGGGCATAGACCTCATCGCCCCCCAGAATGGCGGCGCTGCCCTGCGCTTCGATAAGCTCGGCTCGGGCGCTCAGGCTGGCCAGCAGCAGGGTCAACAGCAGCGGTAATTTCATAGCAGATACCTTGAGTTGGCGGGCAGCCGCGCCATTTTGAGGAAATGGCACCTGCTGGCCGACATGGATCACAACACGTTCCAAGTGGCAGCGCACGTTGGCGCTGACGATGACCATTAAAAAGCAAGAATCATGCCTCATTCCCGGCTCAAGCTTTGTCCGGCGCGTCCGATAATAAGTCAGGTGCAGATACAGGAAAGGTATCCATGAACAAACTCATCACGGCGTTGGCGCTTGCCCTGGCATTGACCGGGTGTGGCTCCGACCCTATCAATCGGGATCAGGGTGACCCCCGCCAGGCGGCGCAGGGGATGGAACTCAACTGGCTGGTGGCGCGCATGACCGATCAGCTGATGGAGCGCAAATCGCTGACCACCCTGACCGAACCCATCGCAGTGGCCTCTTTCGTCGATCTCGATACCCTGCAGGATACCAACTGGATGGGGCAGCAGATTGAGGAGAGCTTTATCTACGAGCTCAATCGTCGCGGCGAGGTGGTGGTGGACTTCAAGCTGACCGGTAGCATCAAGGTGACGCCGCAGGGGGACTTCGTGCTGAGCCGCAACTATAAGGAGCTCTCTTCCCGTTTGCCGATCTCCCGCATTTTGGTCGGCACCTTCAGCCGCAACAGCAAGGGGATCCTGGTCAATGCCCGCGTTATCGACATGCGCACCAAGATGGTGGAGACCACGGCCCAGAGCCTGATCCCGCAAAAATATCTGTTCGGTGCCAACAACTCGTTTGGTCGGGCATCGATCAATCGCGGTTATCTGATGCGTGACAGTCAGGCCCGGCCGGGCGGTCATCTGGTCAACCTGACCCCGTGAGGAGCGAGTAATGAAGATCTTGTTTGGTTGCCTGTTGGCACTCTTGGTCACCGGTTGCAGCTACAACCGGGTGGTGGATTACACCCAGGGTAGGAAGCCCGATGATTTTCCGGTGCTCAAGGCGGTAGGCTATGCGGTGATCGACATCCAGCCCGGCCCCTCCCAGTCGGAGAAGATGCTGCAAGCCATTCGCGCTTCCAAGATGGATGCATATCGCGAGCTGGCCGAGCAGCTCAATGGTCAGCAGGTGCGCGGCCAGAGCAGCTATCGTGACCTGACCCAGACCTCCAACTCGCTGGATGTGTCGGTCGCCGGTGTGGTGCGTGGTGCCCGGGTGGTTGCCTCTTATCCGCGCGGCAATACCTATGCCACCGAGATGGAGCTCGATACCCGTGCCCTCTACAACATCAACCAGCTGATGGCCGGTCAGTTCTGAGTTGATGGGCTTGCCGTGAAAACCGGCATCAAAACAAAAGGCGAGCAGGGTGCTCGCCTTTTGTCGTTGTGGGCTGGTTAGCTCCCCATCAGCACCGGCGGCACTGCGGTGGGTTTCACATCCTCGCTCGGGTAGCAGCCCAGCACCTTGATATAGCGGGTGATCTTGGTCAGCTCCACCAGTGCGGCCTGCATCGCCGGGGTCTGCAGGTTGGCGGAGACATCAAGGTAGAACATCTCTTCCCACGGGTTGCCCTGCACCGGACGGGACTCCAGTTTGGTCATGTTGATCTCGTGGCTGCGCAGCACCAGCAGTGCCTCGACCAGCGAACCCGGCTTCTGGGAGGTGGACATGATGAGGGTGGTCTTGGCCGGGATCTGCGGCGCCACGTCGATGGGCTTTCGCGCCACCACGATGAAGCGGCTGTAGTTCTCTTTCTGGTTGGCGAGCTGCTCGGCCAGCACGTCCAGACCATACAGTTCACCACCGGCGGCGCTGCCGATGGCGGCGGCCTCCGGGCTTGCCAGTTCTTTCACCTTCATCATGGCGCTGGAGGAGGAGTCGCAGATCTCGTGGCGCGCCCCTTCCAATTTGCTCAGATAGTGGGAGCACTGCTGGAACACCTGCGGGTGGGCATAGAAGGTCTTGATACGGCCAAGCTCGGTCGGTACGGCAGTGAGGATGCAGTGCTCAATGGGGTAGGTGAGCTCGCCGACGATGGAGAGGCTGGTGTGCTGCATCACATCATAGACTTCGTTGATGGAGCCCGAGCTGGTGTTTTCGATGGGCAGCACGCCAAAGGCGGCGCGGCCCGACTCCACCGCATCCAGTACTTCACGGAAGTTCTGGCAGTTCACCTCGATCACCTGATCCTTGTAGCGCGCCAGATATTTGCGGGCGGCCAGGCTGGAGTAGGAACCGCGCGGCCCCAGATAGGCGACGCTGGTCATCGGCTCCTGTTGCTCCGGGTTGAGCAGGCTCTGCAGATAGGCCTGCTGGGAGAGCACAGAGTCTTCGATGATGGTGTGATAGATGCGAGTGATGTACTGGGCATCCAACCCAAGCACGCGCCCTTTCTGGATCAGGGCGACCAGCAGCTCCTGCTCCCGCTGGTGGTCACGAATGGGGCGCGGGTTGGCTTGCTTGGCACGGGCCACCTCGATGCTGAGGGTCTTGCGTTTCGCCAGCAGGGCAAGCAGCTCCTGATCCAACCGGGTGATGTCTTGTCTGATCTCGTCGAGCGTTGCCATGATTGTTCCCTATCAAAGTAATCGATTGATATTAATGCAAAAAAAAGCCTCCGCTAGGGGAGGCTCGATTCGTCTTTGCTTTCTGTTCACACGACGACAGGCCTTCCCTCAAGCGGGCCGGATAAACGAGAAAGCAAAGAAGAATGGTGCGTGCATAGGTGTGTCCTTGAAGTAACGTCATAACCATTAAGGGATTTGCCGGTCTGATGCAAGTAAAACTTGCCCGCGGGCGGGGATGGGGGCAGGGTATCCGGTTAAGAAAATGGCGTATGAGCGATGCTCTATTGACTCTGTTTTGATGACTGAAACCCAGTGGGGGAGGTAAAGACGATGGCGATTATTTTCGATCTGGGGCGGGTGGTGGTGAGCTGGGATCCGGTAGGCATAGTGCGTTCGGTGCGTGGCCCGCAAGGGGCCGAACAGTTGGCTGAGCAGCTCTTTAACCACCCGGATTGGCTGGAGGTAGACAGAGGCACCATGTCGCTCCACACCATGGCCCGGGAAGCGCAAGCGCGCACCGGCCTCTCGACGGCGGAGAATCTGGCCATTTTACAGGCAGTTCCCGCTTCCCTGCTGCCAGATCCCGCTATGCTAACCCTGATAGCCGAGCTGCACGGGGCGGGGCACACCCTGTATGCCCTCTCCAACATGGGTCATGCCAGCATCGACTGGTTGGAGCAGCATCAGGATTTCTGGCGCTTCTTCAGCGGCAAGGTGGTCTCGGCGCGGGTGCGGATGATGAAGCCGGAGCCGGATATCTACCGCTATCTGCTGGTGTCGTTCGATCTGAAACCGGCAGAGTGCATCTTCATCGATGACAGTCCCGCCAACATTGCGGCCGCCGAGGCCCTCGGTATCAGGGGGATCGTCTTTACCGACGCGGCGAGTTGTCGTCAGCAACTGGGTGAGCTGGGCTGTTTGCCCGCCACCGGCAAGGGGTGATGCCCCTCTAGGAGCACTATGGAGCATGGCCGGTTTCGCAATTGGCTCAGTCACTATCCCGAGGCGACCCTGATCATCGCCTGCAAGGATGGCAGCGGTTATCAGCTCTGTGTTGAGGCAGAAGGAGAGTGCCTCTGCCTGACCGACAGTGAGGGAGGGCGCCTGACCTTCACCTCGCTGGATCAGGCGCAGGGTTTCTTGCGAGCCCATCGGGTTCACCAAGCAAGATTACGAATTTATGACGCCCAAAATGAAGATTTAGCAGCAGAATCACAGGAAATAATCATCAAGTTTTAATTTTAACCAGACTCTTTAAGGGTCTATTCAGTTTGTTTGCCGCACAATACTGCACCTGTTCATCATCCGGAGCTGTTTAATGGGTGCCAATGTAGTTGTACTGAATCAGGGATATGATCACTCTTTTCAAGCCAGGGAACAGCTGCTGATTGAGCGACTGGCTAGTTTTGACGAGCTGGTTGTCTCTTTTTCGGGACGGTTGGAATCCTGCTACAGCATCGAGCTGTGCCGCGCTGCCGGTGTGAAAATCCACGCAATTACCCTCGATAATCCGACCCGCAGTCGCAGCGAAGTGGCCCGAGCCCGCCGTTATTGCCAGCGTTATGGCATCGATCACTGGGTCATCAAGAGTGACGAGATCGTCTTTTGCGATCGCCTGCCAAATATTGAAGGGCTGATCGACCCGGTTCGCCGCATTGGTGAGTATGTGCAGACTCGTCCGGAATGGGCTCATCTGCCGTTGCTGGTTCCGGCAGCGGTGGAGGAGCGTGATGATTATCTTGCCCAGTTCGGGTCTCTGCCTGCCAACTCAATCTGGTTTTTTGCCGACAACGGATTGATGCGCCGCGATTATCGTTACGGCTTCAACAAGCGTCAGCTCGGTCGTTGGGGCAAGGGGAGCAACGGTTGCCTCAGCAATCGCTTCACCAATCCACGGCAGCTTGAGCAGCGTTATCTGCGAATGGTGGATCAGGCCGAGCAGATGCTGGCCGACATGGGGCTGGACGAGGCACAGGTCTTTTTCCATACCCTGTGTGACTGCTCCACCACCCTGGCCCGGGTGCGTCTGCCCGAACACCAGCGTGCGCAGGCCTTTGATATGCAATCGGATATTTTGTCTGCCCTCAAGGGGAGCAAGTTCGATCTGGTGACCCTGGATATGGCACAGAAAGAGCGACACGATCTCGCCATCTAGCCTGCGGGCAAGCGATGCGGGTGCCAGAACGTGAGTGCCGTCATAGGCAAGGGGCGACGGGACTGTTTATACTGTCGCCCTTTCACCCGTTACCGAGCTTCGCCCAATGAAACCCTTCTCCCGTCTGCTGATTGCCCTGTGCCTCTCCCCCGTACTGGCGCAGGCTGCCCCTCTTTCTCAGGTGACGCTGCCCGATGGTCGGCAGGTTCAGCTCAACGACGACTTCACCTGGGAGTATCTGGTGGTCAAACCGGCCGAGTCCGTACAGGGCGTGGCTGCTGATGGGAAGGCCGGGGCCGTGGTGGCCGTCGCTGCTCCGGTGCTGACCGATCAGGCCAAGGCCAATCCGGAACTGCTTGCCCAGATGGCGCGTGACGGTGTGGTGGTCAAGCTGGACAAGATCGAGGGATCTGACCCGCTGGTGCTGACCTTTATGGTGAGCAATACCGGCACCCGCAATGTGGTCGGGGTGCGTGGCATGGTGACCCTGTTCAGTGCTGACGGAGTGCAGCTGAGCCGTCAGGAGGCCCGCTTCTGGGTTGCCGAGAACCGCCTGCCGGAAACCTATCTGCGCAAGGGGCAAGCCCGTCCGTCGCTGGCCCTCGAGATCCCCCGTCCTGCCGGATTGACCGGTCAGCCGCTGGTGCGTGTCGAAATTGACGAGGTGGTCTTCCGCTGATTTGGCGTTGTTCCGGCCCATGCAAACCGTGTGGGCCGGCAACTTGTTGCCGCTGACACCCCCTGCAATATCTGCTTACATCTGACATGGTTCTGCAACAGCTTGCAGCTCGGCAAGCCGGGAACCTGATCGCACAATGACTCCATACCAGCTCGCTAGCAACGGGCCCAATCACATGGAGTTATCATCATGAAAAAAGCAACTGTCTCTCTTCTGGTTCTGGCCGGGTTTGCCTCTACTTCCGTCCTGGCGCAGGATGCCTTCAGCTACGCCAAGGGCGCGGCTACCTGGGCGCACACCAAATCCGACTATCTGAACAACAACCCGCTGTTCCCACGTGATGCCAGCAATCAGGGCACTCGCGATTTTGGCGGTGTGACGCTGGATCTCTCCAAATCGTTCTCCAACAACTTCTACGGTCGTCTGCTCTCCGAGGGCACCTCTGCCCAGCACGGCAATGACAGCATGGGTATCGGCAGCCTGGGTATCGGTGTTTTCACCCCGCTTAGCACCGGCTTGAACCTCTACGGTGAAACCGGTCTGATGGGTTACACCATGGAGCGCGAGCAGGCGTATGACGTCAAGGGTTGGGATCTGGTGAGCCGCAAGAGCAGTGGCAGCATGTACGGTGAAGTGGGTCTGCGCTACGACATCGGCAATGTCGAGCTCTCCACTGCCTACCGCTACGCCAACATGACCGACGATATGCACGACTTCAAGGTGGGCGGTGCCTACAAGCTCAACCAGAATTGGGCGCTGACTGCCGATTACACCTATCGCAACTGGGATCTGCAAAAAGGTTCCATCTCCAGCCTGGGTGTGAAGTACAGCTTCTAATTCTCCTTCCCGTAGTCCGTAGTGTCTTGTTTTTTACCCATGGCGTTCGCCATGGGTTTTTTCTTTTTCCGGTGATCCTCTTTTTCTCCTTGTGTCGTATTGGTCGCAAATAGTTATACAACTTTCATTTTTTTGTATAACTGCTATAACTGAATCAATGCTTATACAAGGAGCGTCATCATGTACAAGATTAAAGTCGGTATCAGTGCCTGCCTGCTGGGACAAGAGGTACGTTTCGATGGGGGCCACAAGCGCTCCAGCTTCTGCCAACGGGATCTTGGCGCTCACTTTGACTATCACCCCGTCTGTCCCGAGATGGCCATTGGTCTCGGGGCGCCTCGCGCCGCCATCCGGCTGGTCAAGCGCAACGGCGAGATCCGCGCCGAGGCGAGCAACGGTAGCTTCGATGTCACCGAAAAGCTGATTGCCTTTAGCGAGCAGAAAGCGCGCCAGCTCGACTTTATCTCCGGTTATATCCTCTGTGCCAAATCACCCAGCTGCGGTATGGAGCGGGTCAAGGTCTATGGCGCCAACAACGAGGGGAGCGCCAAGGAGGGGATTGGCCTCTTTGCCAAGGCGTTGATGGAGGCCAACCCCCTGCTGCCGGTGGAAGAGGATGGCCGTCTGTGCGACCCCATCCTGCGGGAGAACTTCGTGCTGCGGGTCTTTGCTTACCACGACTGGCAGCAACTCTGCGCCCGCGGTATCACCGCCTCTGCGCTGATCCGCTTCCACTCCCGCTACAAGTATCTGGTGCTCTCCCACGCCACCACCCACTACCGGGCGCTTGGCAAGCTGCTCGGCAATCTGGGCAAGTCCGCCAACCTGCAGGAGGTGGCCGACAACTATATCAAGGGATTGATGACGGCGCTGACCCTGCGAGCCAACCGCCGCAGCCACACCAATGTGCTGATGCACCTGCAGGGCTATTTCAAGCGGGTGCTGACCCCGGCCCAGAAGCAGGAGCTTGCCGATACCATCGACAAGTACCGCACCGGCATATTCCCCTTGCTGGTGCCGCTCACCCTGATCCGTCACTACCTGCGCGAGTACCCCAATCCCTATCTCGCCGAGCAGGTTTATCTCAATCCGCACCCCGATACGCTCAAGTTGCGTTACGGGCTCTGAATCCGTGCTGTTGCCCCGGCGCATGGTTTGCGCCGGGGAGCCTTACCCCTCTGTTTGATGGACGTTGTCATGCCTGATTTATCGCAAGAAGTTGCTCCTCTCGCTGATGAGGGGATCTACCCCATTCGCGAGGTCTCCCGTCTCACCGGCGTCAACGCCGTGACCCTGCGCGCCTGGCAGCGCCGCTACGGGTTGGTACAACCGGCTCGCACCGAAAAGGGCCACCGCCTCTACAGCGAGCAGGATATTCGCCAGATCGGCGAGATCCTGAGCTGGCTGGAGCGGGGAGTGAGTATCGGGCAGGTGAAGGGGCTCTTGAGCGAACCCTATTCCGCGCCGGTGAGCGATCACTGGCAGCAAACTCTGGAGCAGTTCAGTCAGGCGTTGCTCGCCTTCAACCAGCGCAAGGCGGAGGCTGAGCTCAACGATCTGCTGGCGAGCTACCCGTTCGAGCTGGTGCGCAGCCGGATACTGCAACCGCTGGTGGAGCGGCTGCTGGGGCTGTGGCGTGAACGGCCCGATGGCGAGCTACTGCAACAGGTGTGGCTGGGCTGGCTCCATACCCGCTTCGCCCGCCACCTGATCGAGCAGGAGAAGGGCGTGCCGATCACGCTGGCGAGTTGGGGGCAAGTCGGCCCCCTCGATCTGGTCTGGGCCGCCTACGAGTTGATCGGTCAGGGTTATGAGGTGCAACTGCTAGGGGCGGTCGAGCCGCGCCATGCCAGCTTGCTTGAGGGGCGTGCTGTTACCCCCTGGCTGGTGCTGCTGGGGGCAGGGCTCGGTAAGCAGGAGCTGGCTACCGGCTGGCCCGCCGGCACGCGCCTGTTTGGTGAGCTGGGGCGCCTCTACGACGATGAGTGGCTTAAAGCCCACGGCTGGCAGGCGAGCCTTGCCGAGCTGATGGTGGACGCACCTGCTGCGGCTGGCGCCAGCGGACGCGGGAGGAAAAAATCATGAAGCTGGTCTGGTTGCGCAATGATCTGCGCCTTGCCGACAACCCTGCGCTACGCCATGCCTGCGCCGGTGATGAACCGGTCGCCGCGCTCTTTATCATCTCCCCCACCCAGTGGCGGCAGCATAAAATGGCACCCGTCCGTCAGCGCTTTATGTTGGCGCAGGTTGATGAGTTGGGGCGCGAGCTGGCGGCCCTCGGCATCCCGCTCCATCTGCTGCGAGTGGAGACCTTTGCCGAGGCGCCCGCAGCGTTGGCAGACCTCTGCCGCGAGCTGGGGGTGACCCAGCTCTATGCCAATCAGGCTATCGAGCTCGATGAGCAGCGCCGCGACCATGCCGTCAGCGCTGCGCTGGCAGAGCAGGGGGTGAGTTGTCACTGGCTCAACGGCTGTTGCGTATTGCCACCGGGGCGGGTGCTGACCGGCTCGGGGGAGATGTTCAAGGTGTTCACTCCCTTCAGCCGAGCCTGGCTCAAGGCCCTCGACGAGGATGGCTTTGTTATTCATCGCGCCCCAGCGCGCCGTGGCGAGCCCTTGCCTTGGCTACCGCTGGCCGAGCGGGACTTCGTCGATGCCGCCCTTGGCGAACTGACGGCAGATCCCCGCTGGCCAGTGGGGGAGGCGGAAGCTCTGCGCCGTTTGAACATTTTTTTGGAGCAGGCGGTGCTCGACTATGGCGAGACCCGGGATTTTCCTGCCATCGCGGGCACCTCTGTGCTTTCCCCCTATCTGGCGGCGGGCATCATCAGTCCTCGTCAGTGTGTGGCGGCGCTTCAGCAGCGGCTTGGCTATCGGCCCCAGTCCAAGGCCCAGCCCGGCTTTGTCTGGCTCAATGAGCTGGTCTGGCGCGAGTTCTATCGCCACCTGCTGGTGCTGATCCCGACTCTTTCCATGAATCTCCCCTTCAAGCCCGAGACGGCGGCCTTGCCGTGGAGCTGGGATCCGGATGCCTTCGCCGCCTGGTGCGAGGGACGGACCGGCTACCCCATCGTCGATGCGGCGATGCGCTGCCTCAACGCTACCGGCTGGATGCACAACCGGCTGCGGATGATAGTGGCGAGCTTTCTCACCAAGGATCTCCATATCCACTGGCGGCTCGGGGAGGATTACTTCATGAGTCGGCTCATCGATGGGGATCTGGCGGCCAACAATGGTGGCTGGCAGTGGGCTGCAGGCACCGGCGCCGACGCTGCGCCCTATTTTCGGGTCTTCAACCCCACCACTCAGGGGCAACGATTTGATCCACAAGGGGAGTTTATCCGTACCTGGGTAACTGAACTAGCCGATACTCCTGCCGCTTATGTGCATCAGCCCCACGACTGGCTGCGACTCAAGGGACGACAGGATTATCCGGCACCCATGGTGGATCACACCGTTGCCCGGGTGAGAGCCATCGAGATGTTTCGCTCTCTGGAGAAATAGGATGAACGAGCCGCTGGCCCGCTTTATTGGCCTCTATCAGCAACTGGACAAACAGCAGTTGCACCGCTTGCCCGAGGTCTATGCCGAACAGGTGGTCTTTACCGATCCGGCCCACCGTATCGAGGGACTGGCGGCCCTTGGCGACTATTTTACCGCCCTCTATCAGCGCCTCGCCTACTGCCGTTTCGTCATCACCAGTCAGCAGCAACAAGAGCAGCAGGCCTGGCTCGGCTGGACCATGACCTTTTCTCACCCCAGATTGCGTGGTGGTGAGCCGGTGACGGTGGAGGGGGCCACCCGCCTCGAATTCGACGAGGCGGGCAAGGTGTGCCAGCACCGGGACTATTTTGACCTGGGCGCCATGCTCTACGAGCAGTTGCCGCTGCTCGGGCCCGTGGTACGCGCCATCAAGGGGAGGCTCGGCGCATGAGCGGCCGGGTGCTCATCACAGGGGCGACCTCCGGTATAGGTCGTCAACTGGCGCTGGATTACCGGCGGGCAGGCTGGCAGGTGTGGGGTTGTGGCCGCGATGGTGAACGGCTGCAGGCGCTGGGGTTGGATGGCGTCACGCCGCTGCAGTTCGATGCTCGTGATCTGGCCGCTATGAGCGGGGTGGCTGCTACGCTGCCATCCCTCGATCTGCTGATCCTCAACGCAGGCAACTGCGAGTACATGGATGTGGCGGAGGGGTTTGACAGCGAGCTGTTTGCCCGGGTGATCGACACCAATCTGACCGCCACCGGCCATGCTTTGGCCGCCTTCTTGCCGTTGCTCGGGGCTGGGTCACGGCTGGCCATCGTCAGCTCGTCGGTGAGCTGGCTGCCGCTGCCACGAGCCGAGGCCTATGGCGCCTCCAAGGCAGCCCTCGACTATCTGGCGGATACCTTGCGCCTCGATTTGGCCAGCAAAGGGATCGGGGTGACCCTGATCCGCCCCGGCTTTGTCCAGACGCCGCTCACCGCCAAAAATGATTTTCCCATGCCCTGTCTGGTGACGGTGGAAGAGGCCTCCCGCGCCATCATGGACGGGCTGACCGCTGGTCGTCACCAGATCCACTTTCCCCGCCGTTTCATCTGGTTGCTGCGCCTGCTTGGTGCGCTGCCGGTGGGTCTCTGGCTGCGCCTTGGCCGCGCACTCGTATCGAAAGGAAGCCATTCATGAAGAAAAAGATCGCCATCATAGGTTCAGGGATCTCGGGGCTCACCGCCGGTTTTCTGCTCCACAAACTCCATGACATCACCCTGTTCGAGGCGGCGCCGACCCTGGGTGGCCATACTGCGACCGTCGATGTGAATCAGGCTGGCCGCAGCTATGCCATCGACACCGGTTTTATCGTCTTCAACGATCGCACCTACCCCAACTTCTTGAGGTTGCTGGCAAGGATCGGCATGGCGCGGCAACCGGCCGAGATGAGCTTCTCGGTGAAGAGCCCGGAGGGGCTGGAGTATAACGGCCACAACCTGGATACCCTGTTTGCCCAGCGCAGCAATCTTCTGAGTCCGCGCTTCTACGGCTTTGTCGCCGAGATTTTGCGCTTCAACCGGGAGGCACGGGCCTGGCTGGCGGATGGTCAGCATCAGGGGGCTGGCCCCGAGCTGACCCTGGGGGACTTTCTGCTGGCGGGGGAGTTTAGCGACTACTTCGCCCGCCACTACATCTTGCCGATGGGAGCGGCGATCTGGTCATCGACGCTGGCCGATATGCGCGCCTTCCCCCTTGGCTTCTTCCTGCGCTTTTTTGCCAACCACGGTCTGCTGGATGTGGCCAATCGCCCCCAGTGGTACGTGATTCCGGGCGGCTCGCGGGAATATATCGGACCACTCACCGCCGGATGGCAGTCGCAGATCCGCCTCGCCTGTCCGGTGCAGAGCGTACGGCGGGACGCGGATGGCGTGGTGATCCAGAGCAGTTACGGCGAGGAGCGGTTTGACGAGGTGATCTTTGCCTGCCACAGCGATCAGGCGCTGGCGCTGCTGGCGGACCCCGGCGAGCGGGAGCAGGCTATTCTCGGCGACATGCCCTATCAGGCCAACGATGTCTGGCTCCATACCGATGCTCGCTGCCTGCCCACCCGCCGCAAGGCATGGGCCAGCTGGAACTATCAGCTCGATGGCAACGATGAGGCGCGGCCGCTGGTGAGCTACAACATGAACATCCTGCAGGGGGTGAACTCGCCGGAGCCCTTCTGCGTCAGCCTCAATCCCAAGGGCAAGGTGGATGAGAGCAAGGTGTTGCGCCGCTTCATCTACCACCATCCGGTGTTCAATCAGGCCTCTATTGCCGCCCAGCAGCGGCGCGCGGAGATCTGCGGCCAGCAACACACCCACTTCTGTGGTGCCTACTGGTACAACGGCTTCCATGAGGATGGGGTGCGCAGCGCGCTGGATGTCGCCAGGCGCTTCGGAGCCGAGCTATGAACGGCGCCACCGTGGTCACCGCACATGAGGGTGCCGACGAACTGGCTGGCGTCACCAGCGCCATCTGGCAGGGCTCGGTACGCCACCGCCGTTTCGCACCGCGGGCTCACGCCTTCTCCTACAGCCTCTTTATGCTGGGACTGGATCTCGACGAGCTGCCGCAGCTCGATCAGGGGCGCTGGTTCGGTGTGGAGCGCTCGGGGCTGCTCTCGTTTCACCGCCATGACTATCTCAAGGGGAGTGAGGGAAGCCTCAAGCAGGCGGTGTGGCAGAAGGTGAGCGAGCTGGGTGGCGATGCCGACCCCGAGGGACGGGTGCTGCTGCTCGGCAATGTGCGCTGTCTGGGGTTCTACTTCAGCCCGGTCAACTTCTACTTCTGCTACCGGCAGGGCGAGGCGCGCTATCTGCTGGCAGAGGTGTCGAATACCCCCTGGAACGAGCGTCACTACTACCTGCTGGATTTGGCGGCGCTGGCACCCCATGACAAGGATTTTCACGTCTCCCCCTTTATGGGGCTGGCGATGCGTTATCACTGGCGGATCAGGCCGCCTGAGCAGGAGACTCTGATCCATATCGAGAGTCACCCCGTATCCGGTGAAGCCAAGCTGTTTGACGCAACCCTGGCGCTCACTCGCGAACCGCTGTCGCGCAAGGGGCTGGTGGCTCTGCTGGCCCGCTGGCCATGGATGACCATGAAGGTGCTGCTCGGGATCTACTGGCAGGCCCTGCGTCTATTTATCAAACGAACCCCGATATTTACCCATCCGGAGAGCCGCTAATGGAACTTGCTCAATCAACCCTCTCTGCCTCTTTCATCGACAAGGGGGCAAGACAACTGCTGCTCAATCTGCTGGGTCGCCTCGAACATGGCCAGCTGCTGCTGCGGGATGGCGGTGAGCGCCACAGCTTTGGCGTTGCGGGTACCGATCTGCATGCCGAACTGGTGGTGCTGGATCCTGCCTTCTATCGTCGCCTGTTGCTGGGGGGCAGCATTGCCGCTGGGGAAACCTGGGTGGAGGGGCTCTGGACCAGCCCGGATCCGGTAGTACTGGTGCGGCTGCTGGCCCGCAACCTGACCCTGCTCGACTCCCTCGAGCGGCGCCTCGGCTGGCTCAGTTTCCCCTTCAACAAGGTGCGCCACTGGCTCAACCGCAATACCCTGACCGGTTCGCGCTCCAACATCGCCGCCCACTACGATCTCGGCAATACCCTCTATCAGGGGTTTCTCGACAGCCATATGCAGTACTCGAGCGCCATTTATCCGAGCGCTGAGGCCACTCTGGAAGAGGGTCAGCAAGCCAAGTTGCGCACCATCTGCGAGCGGCTGGAGCTGGGACCTGACGATCATCTGCTGGAGATCGGTACCGGCTGGGGTGGCCTCGCCGTCTATGCCGCCCGCCACTACGGCTGCCGGGTGACCACCACGACTATCTCCCGGGCCCAGCATGACTATGCCAAGGAGTGGATTGCGCGGGAGGGGCTGGGGGATCGCATCACCTTGCTGCTGGAGGATTACCGCAAGCTGGAAGGCACCTATGACAAGCTGGTCTCCATCGAAATGATTGAGGCGGTGGGCCATGCCTTCCTGCCCGACTATTTCCGCCAGCTGTCGCGGCTGCTCAAGCCCGGTGGCCGTCTGCTCATTCAGGCTATCACCATCGCCGATCAGCGCCACGCCCAGTATCTGCGCGGGGTCGATTTTATCCAGCGCTACATCTTCCCCGGTGGCTGTCTGCCGAGCGTCTCCCAGATGGCGGGGTTGCTGGCGCGGGAGACCGACATGCAGCTGGTGCGGCTGCATGATCACGGCCATCACTATGCCCGCACCCTGGCTCACTGGTGCGATCGCTTTCTGGCGCTGGCGCCCGAGCTGCCCAAGCTCGGTTACAGCCAGGATTTCATCCGGCTGTGGCACTTCTACTTTGCCTATTGCGAGGGGGGATTCTGGGAGCGCACCATCAGTCTGGTGCAGCTGGAGGCCGCCAAGCCGGGGCCCGCTGGCTGGTCGGGTGATGTGCCAGTAAGCGGTCACTGACCATGTGGCAGTGGGCTCACCTGCTGGGGTTCAACCTCTACTGGTTGCTGGCGGTGAAGTGGCAGCAGCCGGGCCCGCTGCTGGCAATGTTGCTGTTGCACTTTCTCTTCTCACCCAGCCGCCAGTGTGACTGGCGGCTGCTTCCCATCGCGGTGGCCGGCTGTCTGCTGGATGTGCTGCTCTGGCAGCTCGGCCTGTTCCGGTTCCCGTCCGGTTTTCCCCTCTGGCTGGTGCTGCTCTGGCTCGGTTTTGCCCTGACGCTGGCCCACGGTATGCGCTGGCTGCTGCGCTTGCCTCGCTGGCAGCAGGCGCTGTTTGGCGTATTTGGCGGTGCCTCCTCCTATGTGGCGGGGGCTGCCATGGGGGCAGTAAACTTACCTTGGGGCATCTGGATCAGTTCGGCGCTGCTGGCAGTGATCTGGATGTGGTGGTTACCCGTACTCCTGTGGGTAATGGTCAAGCTGGAGGGTGAATGATGACAAACACCTTTTCGACCGACTCGTTGCTTTTTTCCAAATGGACCAAAGAGAGCCAGCATGAGCTGACTGATCGCTTCTATCTGGTGGTTGCCTGCCAGCGGGATGCGCAGGGGCAGCTGGTGCAGGTGGTGATGCAGGATATCAATACCCTGCAGGAACAGGAGATGGATTGGCATGAACTGGAAGACCCCAACCACTGGCATATGGGGTGGAATTAACCCGCTGCTGCTGGCGTTTACGCTCTTTGCTGCAACCGCGGTGCAGGCTTCTGCCGCCCCCTGGCAACAGTTGCGCCCGGTCGGGCAGGGGGAGATGAAATGGCTATGGTTCAAGCTCTACGATGCCACCCTCTACAGTGCGAGCGGGCGCTATCAGCCCGGTCACTATCCACAGGCACTGACCCTCACCTATGCCAGATCCATCGAGCGGCAAGATCTGCTGAGCGCTACTGCCGCCGAGTGGCAGCGGCTCGGTCTTGGCTCTGACGCCGAGCGTCAGCGCTGGCTCGGCCGGCTCGCTGTACTCTGGCCCGATGTGCAGGCAGGCGACAAGCTCACCTTCTATGTCGACAAGGGCGGGGCAGGCCACTTCTGGTGGCAGGGGAAGTCCCTCGGGACTCTGGCCGATCCGCAATTCTCGGCCGCTTTTCTCGCCATCTGGCTGGCTGACAACAGCCGCGATCCCGCCCTGACCCGCCGCCTGCGTGGCCAACCCTGAACATGGAGTCTCTGATGTCTTTCTATCGTGCATACCGCTGGTTGCTGTTGCTCCCCTTTTTGCTGCTGAGTGGCTGTGGTGCCAGTCTCGATGACTATCGGGGGCAGGGGCCAAACTGGGATCTCGCCCGTTTCTTCAACGGCAAATTGGTGGCTCACGGCCTGGTGACCGACCGCAGCGGCGAAGTGACCAGTCGCTTTCGGGTCGAGATGGTGGGTCGTTGGAAGGATGGCAAGGGAGAGCTGTTCGAGCAGTTCTACTTTGATGATGGCCGCCAGCAGACCCGTACCTGGTATCTGAGCAAGGGCGATGATGGTCATTGGCGCGGTACTGCTTCCGATGTGGTGGGGGAGGCGATGGGCAAAAGCCAAGGGTTTGCCCTCAACTGGCGTTATCAGCTTGATCTGGCGCTGCCGGATGGCGAGGTAGTGCGGGTGAGCTTCGATGACTGGATGTATCTGCTGGACGAAGATCGTCTGATCAATCGTGCCGAGATCAGCAAGTTCGGTATCCATCTTGGCGAGGTGATCCTCTATATCGAACGTCAGCCCTGACCGTTAACGCAAGATAACGGCCAGTAAAAAGCGCGCCTCGGGCGCGCTTTTGTTTACCGAAAAACCAGAGTCATCAGATGATGCGGTTCTCTTCCAGCATCTTGCGACGGGCCTCTTCCTTGGCCATCTTCTTCTTGCGGTTGTCACAGGGTTCCGGGCAATCGCACTCTTTCTCGATGCCGACACTACCCAGACCGCCACAGGAGCCGGAGATGGTCTTCTTCTGGAAGATGTAACCGATAGCCATGGCGGCTATCACCAGCATGAATACCCCGAAGGTGATCAGAAAAATCTGCATCTCTACCTCTTACTTCTTGACCAGATAGGGCTTGAAGGCATCGGAGTAAGCCTCTTCAAAGCCGTTGTCCGTCTTGGTGACCACGAAGATCGCCAGGCCGCGCTCGTTGGCATAGGCCAGGCTTTTCTCGGTCCCCATCACCATAAACACGGTGGCCAACCCGTCTGCAGTCATGCAGGAGGGATGGATCACGGTGACCGACACCAGACGGTGCTGGATCGGTTTGCCGCTGCGCGGATCTATGGTGTGGGAGAAGCGCTGACCATCCAGTTCATAGTAGTTGCGGTAATCGCCGGAGGTGGCCACCCCGTTGTCACCGGGCACGATCACCTCTTGTACCGTGCCGGTGCCTGCGGTGGGCTTCTCGATGGCCACGCGCCAGGGGTGACCCTTACCGTTGACGCCATTGATCCGCAGCTCGCCACCAATCTCCACCAGATAGTTGCGCGCACCCAGTGACTCCAGATATTCGGCTACCTTGTCCACACCAAAGCCCTTGGCGATGGCAGAGAGATCGACGTAAAGATCCGGAATGTCTTTTTGCAGGGTATCGGCATCTACCGAGGTGATGACGTGCAGGTTGCCCAGACCGGTCTTCTGGCGAGTCTGGGTGATCAGCTCGTCGGAGGGAACCTTGGTCGGCTTCTTGTCCGGGCCAAAGCCCCACAGATTGACCAAGGGGCCAACGGTGACGTCCAGCGCCCCCTGGCTCTCACGGCCAATGTGAATGGCCTCTGTGACGACCCGTGCGGTATCGCGGGAGACCACTACCGGTTTGTTGTCACGGCTCTGGTTGAAGCGCGACAGTTCGGAATCGGGGCGATAGGTCGACATCTGATCGTTGACCCGCTCCAGCAACACATCCACCTCAGCTTGAAGCTTGGCCGGATCGGTGATGGCGCTGTCCGCCACCTTGATGGAGTAGTAAGTGCCCATGGTGCTACCGGTGATGTGGATCTCCGGTTTGGATTGGACCGTCTCCTGACCGCACCCAGTCAAGAAAAAGGCTAGCCCGAAGGCTAGCCAGGTCTTTACAACACTGTGCATGGATTAACCACCAAAGTCATCCAACAGGATGTTTTCGTCTTCAACGCCCAAGTCTTTGAGCATGTTGATGACGGCAGCGTTCATCACCGGAGGTCCACACATGTAGAACTCGCAATCTTCCGGTGCTTCGTGGTTCTTGAGATAGTTCTCGTAGAGCACGTTGTGGATGAAGCCGGTGTAGCCGTCCCAGTTGTCTTCCGGTTGCGGATCAGACAGGGCGACGTTCCAGGTGAAGTTCTCGTTCTCGGCGGCGAGCATGTCAAAGTCTTCGACATAGAACATTTCGCGCTTGGAACGGGCACCGTACCAGAAGCTCATCTTGCGCTTGGACTTCAGGCGACGCAGCTGGTCGAAGATATGGGAACGCATCGGCGCCATACCTGCACCACCACCGATGAATACCATTTCGGCATCGGTATCCTTGGCGAAGAACTCACCGAACGGACCGGAGATAGTCACCTTGTCGCCAGCCTTCAGGCTGAAGATGTAGGAGGACATCTGTCCCGGAGGGGCAGTCCAGTTGCTGGGCGGCGGGGTCGCGATACGCACGTTCAGCATGATGATGCCGAACTCTTCCGGATAGTTGGCCATGGAGTAGGCACGGATGATTGGCTCATCGACCTTGGACTCCAGCTCAAAGATCTTGAAGCGATCCCAGTCACCGCGATACTCCTCGGGAATATCGAAGTTCTTGTAGTGCACGTGGTGAGCCGGGGCTTCAATCTGGATATAACCACCGGCGCGGAACGGTACGCTCTCGCCATCGGGGATCTGCAGCTTGAGCTCCTTGATGAAGGTGGCCTTGTTATCGTTGGAGATAACAGTACATTCCCACTTCTTCACCCCGAAGATCTCTTCCGGCAGTTCGATATCCATGTCGGAGCGAACGGTAACCTGACAGGCCAGACGCTCGCCATGACGGGCTTCGCCCTTGCTGATGTGATCCAGTTCGGTCGGCAGAATGTCGCCGCCACCGGATTTCACCCGTACCTTGCACTGGCCGCAGGAGCCACCGCCGCCACAGGCGGAGGAGACGAAGATACCGCTGCCAGCCAGCACGCCGAGCAGCTTGCCACCGGCCGGGCTGGTCACAGCCTTGGCCGGGTCACCATTGATGCTGATTGTCACGTCGCCCGCGGTCACCAGCTTGGACTTGGCGAACAGAATGACTGCCACCAGTGCCAGCAGGATCACGGTAAACATGACCACACCCAAAATAATTTCCATCTATCGTTCCTTTCTGATTGCAGGAAAGCCGATTACAGGGAGATACCAGAGAAGGACATGAAGCCCAGCGCCATCAGACCGGCGGTGATGAAGGTGATGCCCAGACCGCGCAGGCCTTCCGGAACATCGGAATACTTCATCTTCTCGCGGATACCTGCCAGCGCAACGATCGCCAGCATCCAGCCTGCCCCTGAACCCACACCGTAGACCACAGACTCCATGAAGTTGTAGTCACGCTGCACCATGAAGGAGACGCCACCGAAGATGGCGCAGTTCACGGTGATGAGCGGCAGGAAGATACCCAGCGCGTTGTAGAGTGCCGGGAAGTACTTGTCCAGCGCCATCTCCAGGATCTGTACCAGTGCTGCAATCACACCGATGAAGGTGATGAAGCTCAGGAAGCTCAGATCCAGACCGGATACCAGAGCGCCATCTTTAAGCACGTAGTTGTAGATCAGGTTGTTGGCAGGAACCGCGATGGTCTGCACCACAATAACGGCAATACCAAGACCCATAGAGGTCTTTACCTTCTTGGACACCGCCAGGAAGGTACACATCCCCAGGAAGAAGGAGAGTGCCAGGTTTTCGATGAAGATCGATTTAATCAACAGACTCAGATAGTGTTCCATACCTTAATCCTTCGCCTCCACCTGCTTGGGATCCTTGGTGCGAACGCCCCAAATGATCAGACCAATGATGAAGAATGCACTCGGCGGCAGCAGCAGCAGGCCGTTGGGCACATACCAGCCACCGTTGTTCACCAGCGGCAGCAGCTCGATGCCGAACCAGGTGCCGGAGCCCAGCAGTTCACGCACGGTCGCGACGCTCAGCAGAATGGCACCATAGCCCAGACCGTTGCCGATACCATCCAGGAAGGAGGGCAGCGGGGCACTCTTCATGGCGTACGCTTCAGCGCGGCCCATTACGATACAGTTGGTGATGATCAGACCCACGAAGACCGACAGTTGCTTGGAGATGTCATAGGCGTAAGCCTTGAGCACCTGGTCAACCACGATAACCAGTGAGGCGATGATCGCCATCTGTACGATGATCCGGACGCTGTTCGGGATCTGGTTGCGGATCAGGGAGATGAACAGGTTTGAGAAGGCGGTGACCGCCATGACCGCGAGGGTCATTACAAACGCTGTCTTCATCTGGCTGGTAACCGCCAGTGCAGAACAGACACCCAGCACCTGCAAGGCGATGGGGTTGTTGCCCAGCACAGGCGTCAACAGCAACTTCTTCATTTCGCTCTTGTCAGCCATTGTTGATTTCTCCTGCACGAACCTTGGCCAGGAAAGGACCGAAGCCCTTGGGACCCATCCAGAAGTCGAAGGTATGCTGTACGCCGTTACCGGTCAGAGTGGCACCGGAGAGACCATCGATCTCGTGCTCGGAGCCCGCCGGAGCATGGCCCTTGATGACGCGCAGCGCCGGCATGCCATTCTGGTCGAACAGTTTCTTGTCCTTGAACAGCGCCTGCCAGGCCGGGTTTTCGATCTCGCCACCCAGACCCGGGGTTTCACCGTGGTCATAGTAGGTGATGCCCTTGATGGTCTGGCCATCAGCGGCAACGGCGACGAAGGCATACATGGTCGACCACAGACCCTGACCGTAGATGGGCAGGATGATGCTGTCGATCTTGCCTTCGGCATCCTTGGCGAAGAATACCGGGATCTGCTTGGAGATCTGACGCAGGCTGGCCTTGTCGTCAGCGGCGGCAAGACGGATGCTGCGGGCCGGATCTTTGGCTGCTTGCTTGGTGTCGAAGTTGTCGGCATCGCCGTCAACAAAGTCACCGGTCGCCAGATCCACCAGACGGGCTTCGATCTTCTCGCCATACAGTTTGGCCAGGTCGCGCTTGGCCACTTCGCTCACATCCACACCGGCTACGGAGAGAATGTTGCTCTGCTTGTCCAGCGCCTTGTTTTCCTGCTGGGTAGAACGCAGGCCCACAGCGGCAACGGATACCACGATGGAACAGGCCAGACAGAGGCCGGTGACCACGCTGACGGTGCCGAGGGTTGAATCTTTATTAAACGCCACGAGCAATCCTCCGCTTGATGTTTGCCTGAGCGACGAAGTGGTCAAACAGGGGAGCAAACAGGTTCGCAAACAGAATGGCCAGCATCATGCCTTCCGGGAACGCAGGGTTGACCACGCGAACCAGCACGACCATTACGCCGATCAGGGCGCCATACCACCACTTGCCTTTGTTGGTAAAGGCGGCGGAGACAGGGTCGGTCGCCATGAAGGCCATACCGAAGGCGAAGCCACCCAGTACCAGATGCCAGTGCCACGGCATGTTGAACATGGGGTTGGTATCGGAACCGATGACATTGAACAGCAGGGAGGTGGCGATCATACCGATCATCACGCCGGCGATGATGCGCCAGGAGGCGATGCGCATGTAGACGATCATGGCGGCACCCAACAGGATCATCAGGGTAGAGACTTCACCGATGGAACCCGGCAGGTTACCCAGGAAAGCGTCCATCCAGCTGATAGCCTGGCCGGTTGCACCGTTGATCAGCGCCATCTGGCCGCCTTGGGCCCACTGGCTCAGGGCAGTCGCGCCGGAGAAGCCGTCAACGGCAACCCACACGGCGTCACCGGAAATCTGGCCCGGGTAGGCGAAGAACAGGAACGCACGACCAGCCAGCGCCGGGTTCAGGAAGTTCTTGCCGGTACCACCGAACACCTCTTTGGCCATCACCACACCGAAGGTGATACCCAGCGCAGCTTGCCACAGGGGCAGCTCGGGCGGCACGATCAGGGCAAACAGGATGGAGGTTACGAAGAAGCCTTCGTTGATCTCGTGTTTGCGTACCATGGCGAACAGCACTTCCCAGAAACCCCCGACAAAGAAGACGGTGATGTAGATCGGGAAGAAGTGGGTGGCGCCAATCAGCATTTTGCTGCCGATACCGGCAACAGCCGGATCGAGGGAGGCGCCCAGCATGGTAGCCAGGGCATATTGCCAGCTGCTGGCACCAGCAGCCGAGCCCATGTGGGCAATGGCGGCAATCGCCTGGTTACCAACGTTGTACATGCCCCAGAACATGGCCGGGAACACGGCCAGCCACACCATGATCATCATGCGCTTCAGATCGAGCGCATCACGAACGTGGGAGGCGTTGCGGGTAACGCTACCCGGGGTGTAGAACAGGGTGTACGCCGCTTCGAACAGGGCATAGTACTTGGCGTACTTTCCACCCGGTTCGAAGTGGTGTTCCATATTTTCAAGAAGTTGCTTGAAACTCATCGCTTAACCTTCCAGTTCAATCTTGGTCAGGCACTCACGCAAGATCGGGCCGTACTCTGTCTTGCCGGGGCAGACAAAGGTACAGAGCGCCAAATCTTCCTCATCCAGCTCCAGGCAGCCCAGTGCTTGCGCACCGTCGGTATCGCCGGAGACCATGTCCCGCAGCAGCAGGGTCGGCAGGATGTCGAGTGGCATCACCCGCTCATAGTTGCCGATAGGCACCATGGAACGGTCACTACCGTTGGTAGTGGTGGTGAAGTTGATCAGCTTGCCCTTCATCAGATGAGAGAGGGTGGTACGGGTGATAGAGAACTTGTTGGCGCTGGGGTTGATCCAGCCCAGGAACTCTTTCTCGCGACCTTCACCCAGCACGCAAACCTGATTGTGGTAGCGGCCCAGGTAGTCGTGAACACCTTCGGCTTTGGCACCACTCAGGATAGAACCGGAGATGATACGGTTTTCGTCGGCACGCAGCTCATTGTTGGTGAGCTGGCTGATGCAGGCGCCCAGACGGGTACGCAGCAGACGCGGCTTGAGCACGTACGGGCCAGCCAGCGCGATCACCTTGTCAGTGAAGATCTGACCGGTGGTGAACAGCTTGCCGAATGCGATCACATCCTGATAGTTGATGTGCCACTGCACCTTGGTGCTGCTGACCGGATCCAGGAAGTGGATATGGGTACCCGGCAGACCGGCAGGGTGCGGACCAACGAAGATCTCTTCCTTGACCTGAGCCAGCGGAGAGTGGGGCAGACTGCCTTCGCCTTTACAGACGTAGACGGCGCCGTCGGTCAGGCGGGTCAGTACGGCCAGACCATCGAGGAAGGCCTGCGGCTGTTCCTTGATAATCAGCTCGGCATCGGCTGCCAGCGGGTTGGTGTCCATTGCAGTCACAAAGATGGCGCGCGGGGCAGACGCTACCGCGGGGACTTTGCTGAACGGACGGGTACGCAACGCAGTCCACTGACCTGATGCGACCAGGATCTCTTGCACCTTGCTGCGCTCGAGCTTGGCCAGCTCGGCAGAGGCAAAATGCTCAAACGTCACCTGTTCATCGGAACCGTCGAGGTCGATGACCACAGACTGGAGAACACGTTTGGCACCACGGTTGATCTCTGAAACCACACCGGTGGCAGGAGCTGTGAATTTAATGCCCGGATTCTTCTTGTCTTCAAAAAGATCCTGACCTTTGATGACGCGATCACCTACTTTGACGAACATAGTAGGTCGCATCCCCACAAACTCCTCGCCCAGTGTCGCAACACGGGTGATGGCGGGGCCATCGTAGATTACTTGCTCTGGCGCACCCAGCACGGGGATGTCCAGTCCTCTTTTGATTGTAATCATACTTACTTGCACTACCGTTACGGGAGAGGTTGGTTAGCGCCGAGAAATACATCACGACGGGTGGTTGAATGAGTCGATGTTGTGGTTGCGCCAGGTGGGCAGGCTCAACAATTATTCAACATGCAGGCTCACTCAAAAGCGCTTGAGTTTACCACTTAAGGTGCATTTTCTGCCATGCCAAATGGGCAAAATCCCCGTGCCATCACAAAATTAACCTGCAATGAATAAGCCCCTGACACCTTGTAAGTAGTGGTTTTAAAGGTTTTTTTATTTCGATACCTCGATGGGGGTATTTGCCGTTGTCTCCACTATCAGCAAAAAGCCTTGATGCCGAAATATACCCCCTTGGATGTAGCCTTTTCGGGGCCAATGGGGGAAATATGTTTAATTTTTGTTGGCAGGTTCTCGAGGGGAATCCTGTGGTACAACCGGTTTCAGGAGAGCGACGGTTTGCCAACGCAGCTCGGGGTGCGCGGGGCGTGGCCTTTTTCCTGCCACTCGGTCTCGGTGTAGGTATGCAACGCCAGTGCATGAACGGCACCGGCCAGCTCGTCGGCCAGCACCGAATTGACCTGACGATGACGGGCCAGCAGCCGCTGCCCTGCAAATTGCTCGCTGACGATCACCACCTTGAAGTGGCTCTCAGATCCCGGTTCCACACGGTGCATGTGGCTCTCGTTGATCACCTCCAGCACGGTGGGGGAGAGGGCGGCGGTCAGCTTGGCTTCAATCAGTTGTTGGATGGTCATCGGATCGGCTTCCAGAGTGAATGTTGGGTCATTCTATCGGCAGTCGCGGGATGGAATAAGCCCCCGTAAGAGGGAAATCACCCGTCAGTTGCCCCCTTGATGCGCATCGAACTGGTGAAATTCCTGCTCCTCGCTAGAATAGCGCCACTTTGCGTCGCCCCTGGCGCCTGTATACACGAATCAAGCCGAGGTTGGACTCTTCCTATGCAAACCCTTCTCGACACTCCCCATTGCCAGCTCACGCTCTACCGCTATCCGCGCCAGAGTCAGGAGACCCTGCAAGCCTGGGATGCGGCTGACGAATATCTGATCAACACCCTGGCGGAGTCTCCCCTCGAGCAGGCGGGCCCCGTCATCATCATGAATGACGGTTTTGGCGCGCTGGCCGCCTATCTGCATCCGCACTCCCCCTGCTGCGTCACCGACTCCTACATCAGTGAGCGGGCGACCCTGGCCAATCTGGCCGAAAACGGACTGGATGCAGACGGGGTTCGCTTGCAGGATGCGCTGGCGCCGCTGCCCGATGCCCCTGCGCTGGTAGTGATCAAGGTCTCCAAATATCAGGCTCTATTGGAGCAGCAACTGCTGGCATTGCGTGCGGTAGTGACACCGGCAACCCGCGTTATCGCTGCCGGCAAGGCGAAGGATATTCATACCTCCACTCTCAAGTTGTTTGAGAAGTATCTTGGGCCTACCCGTACCTCGCTGGCCTGGAAGAAGGCGCGCCTCATTCACTGCGAGCCGCAGGCAGAACGTCCCGCGCTGGCCAACCCCTTCCCGACTGTCTGGCCGCTGGAGGGGAGTGGCATGCTCATCCACAACCATGCCAATGTCTTCTCGCGCACCAGTCTCGATATCGGTGCCCGCTTTATGCTGGACAACCTGCCCATCCACAGTGCCCGCAAGGTGATCGATCTGGGCTGTGGCAACGGGGTGCTGGGTCTGTCGCTGCTCGCCAAAGACAGCGAGGTGGAGGTGACCTTTATCGATGAATCCTATATGGCGGTTGCCTCGGCACAGCTCAACGTCGAGCACAATCTACCAGACGCACTGCCGCGCGCCCGCTTTATGGTCAATAACTGTCTCGACGGGGTGGCGGTCGGCTCGGCGGATCGGATCCTCTGCAACCCTCCTTTCCATCAGCTGCAGGCGATCACCGATCATATCGCCTGGCAGATGTTCAGCGATGCGCACCGGGTGTTGCCTCAAGGGGGTGAACTCTGGATAGTAGGCAACCGTCATCTGGACTATCACAACAAACTCAAGCGCTTGTTTGCCAACGCACAAGTCGTTGCGTCGAACAGCAAATTCGTTATTTTGAAAGCCATCAAACGCTAAAGCCAAAGGAAACCATGATGAAAAAGTCACTCTTGCTGCTGGCCGCCCTGATGCTGGGCGGGTGTGCCACTCATTGGCCGGAGACGGCGCTGCTCAATCCGCAGGTGATCCCCGCCAACCAGCAATACTACTCTGGCAATCGCATCACCATGGAAGGGGTAGACAAGCGTGAGGCTGCCTACGTCTTCTCCATCAAACATAAAGAGAAAGCCCCCGTGCTGGTCAACAGCGAGCGTCCGCTCAACCTGCTGATGGCCGAGCGGCTGGCCGAAGGTCTGCGCAGCCAGGGTCTGGAAGTGGGCAACAGTGGCACCACCAACCTGACGCTGGTGATCTCCAACGCTGCAGTCAATGTGGAAGAGAAGACCTTTACCTATGTCACCAAGTCCCGCGTCAGCCTGCAGGTGATCGCCGATTTTCAGGGCAACCGTCTGACCAAGCAGTTCAACATGTCCTCCAGCAAGGAGAGCCCGAGCGAGCCAAGCATGGCCGATCTGGAGTCTACACTGAACCTGCAACTGGGTAGCGTGCTGCAGCAGATCATGGCGGATGATGCGCTGCGCGGTTACCTGAAAGGTCAACCGAACGGTGCAGGGGTCTGATGATGAAAAAACTCTGGTTGCTGGCCATGCTGATCGCCCCGCTGGCGTTCGCGGGCCCGAAAGTCAGAATGGAGACCAACCACGGCAATATCGTGGTGGAGCTGGCGTCCAAGCAGGCGCCCCAGACGGTGAAGAACTTCCTGCGTTACGTGGCTGATGGCAGCTATGACGGCAGCATCTTCCACCGGGTGATCCAGGATTTCGTGGTGCAGGGTGGGGGCTACAACCAGCAGTTCCAGCAACTGCCAACTTATGAGCCTGTGGTCAACGAGTCGCGCGGTGGTCTGCCCAACAAGCGTGGCTCCATCGCCATGGCCCGCACCCAGGCGGTCGACAGCGCTACTCGCCAGTTCTACTTCAATCTGGTCGACAACAATAACCTCAACGCCGGTGGCTCTGCGGGTTATACCGTGTTCGGTCAGGTGGTGCAGGGGATGGAGGTGCTGGACAAGCTGGCTCAGGTACAGACCGGTTACAGCCCCATTTTGCGTGCCAACGATGTGCCGACCAGTCCCATCATTCTGAAGAAGGTGGTCTTGCTGGCAGAAACCCCGGCAGACAAGAAAGTCGACAAGAAAGCGGGCAAGTAACTCTCGCCGGACGCGGTTCGTCACCTCGCCCTTGTCAGGCCACAATACAAGGCTCATCCCGTTCGGGATGGGCCTTTTCTCTATCCGGGCTTCTTTGACCTATCTCTTTGCTCGCCTTGGCTATCTGCCATCAACCTGCCAAAATGACGCACTTTTCCAAAGTCGTCAGGTAGTTGAACATGATCCGCAAACCAAGCTGGAGAGAGTCCCTCGCCGTTTATCTCGAATTTCGGGTATTTATTCTCTTTGCCATGGGTTTTTCATCGGGTCTGCCGCTGCTGCTGGTGTTCGGTACTCTCTCATTCTGGTTGCGCGAGGCCGATGTCAGCCTGACCGATATCGGCTATATGAGCTGGGTGGCGCTCGCCTATGGCTTTAAATGGCTGTGGTCGCCGCTGGTGGATCGCATGCCGCTGCCGTTGCTCTCCACGCTGCTGGGGCGTCGCCGCAGTTGGATGTTCTTCTCCCAGCTGTTGATTGCCGCCGCGCTGGTCGGCATGGCGTTCTGCGATCCCAAGACCGAGCTGGCCCAGCTGGCGATGTTTGCCCTGCTGGTGGCCTTTGCCTCGGCCACGCAGGATATCGTTATCGACGCCTATCGCATCGAATCTGCTCCCGAGCGGCTACAGGCGGCGATGGCGGCCTCCTACATGACCGGTTACCGACTGGCGATGATCATGGCGGGCGCCGGTGCGCTGGCACTGGCAGCCTGGTTTGGTAGCAATAGTGGCTATGACTATCGTGGCTGGCAGATTACCTATCTGGTGATGGCGGGCCTGATGTCACTCGGGGTCATCACCACGCTGTTTTGCCACGAGCCGGATATCGATCTGGCCGAGCAGGGCAAACAACAGGCCGAACGCAAGGCGCAGCTCCTGAATAAAGGGTGGCCTGCGCTGCTGGCGAGTGCCGGGGCCTGGGGCTATGAGGCGGTCTGGTGTCCGTTTGCCGACTTCTTTCGTCGCTATGGCAGCTCGGCGCTGTTGATCCTGGCTCTTATCGCCTGCTATCGGGTTGCCGATGTGGTGATGGGGGTGATGTCCAACAGCTTCTATGTGGATATGCAGTTCAGCAAAACTGAGGTTGCCACCATTACCAAGGTGTTTGGCGTCATCATGACGTTAGTGGGTGCGGCGCTGGGGGGCGTGCTGGTGATGCGCTTCGGCACGCTGCGCATCCTGTTCTTGGGGGCGCTGCTCACCGCCAGCACCAACCTGCTGTTTGCTCTGCTCAATCAGATTGGTCACAATCTGGAACTGCTGACGCTGATCATCTCGCTGGATAACCTCAGTGCCGGTATTGCTACCGCGGCCTTCGTGACCTATCTCTCCAGCCTGACCAATGTGGCATTTTCGGCCACTCAGTACGCCCTGTTCAGCTCGGTAATGTTGCTGCTACCCAAGTTGCTGGCCGGTTTTTCCGGACAGGTTGTGGAGCAGATTGGCTACAGTGCCTTCTTTGTCGGAACCAGTTTACTGGGCTTGCCCGTGTTGTTGTTGATTGTGCTTGTCGCCAGAAAAGGGAGTGAGTTGCTCTCAACGGCTGACAAATAGCAAGCGTTTGCGTAGAATCGGGGGTGATTAGATTCACACTTCCGGATAAAGTTCCCGAGAAGTTGTTTCACCCCCAATTTTATTTGATTAGAATCCCTCTCGCTCCTTGTGGGCAGGCTACGGAAAACCTCAACTAACGCACAAGAGACCAATAAAATGGCCAAATTTACCAAGACTCTGATCGCTGCCGGTCTGCTGGCTGCTGCCGCTACCCCGGCCTTCGCTGCTGACTACAGCGGTGATATCCACAAGAATGACTACAAGTGGATGCAGTTCAACGTAATGCACACCATCGACCAGCGCCCTTTCACCACCGGTGAAGAGGACTACAACGATACCTATTTTGAAATGGAATTCGGTGGTCGCTCCGGCCTGTTTGATCTGTACGGCTATGTCGACGTATTCGATATTTTCGACTCCCGCCACAGCAACAAACACCATGGTCAGAACCTGTTCATGAAGTTTGCGCCGCGCATGTCTCTGGATGCTCTGACCGGTAAAGATCTCTCCTTTGGTCCTGTGCAAGAGCTCTACATTGCTAACCTGAACAACGTCGGCGACAAGCAGATGGAAAATCAGATTGGTCTGGGCGCCGATGTGATGGTTCCTTGGTTTGGCAAGGTAGGCATGAACCTGTATGCCCGTCATTCCACTGAGAACCAGTTCTTTACTCAAGAAGAAGGCGACTGGAACGGTTATCAGTTCTCCATGAACTGGTTCAAGCCCTTCTACACCTTCGGCAATGGTAGCTTTGTCTCCTACCAAGGCTATCTGGATTATCAGTTCGGTCTGGATACCCATGACCGTGCTGACCGTACCAGCGACAACCTGGCTACTTTCCACGGTATCTACTGGCATTCCGATCGTTATGCCGTTGGTTACGGTCTGAAGTACTTTATGGATGCTTATGGTACCAAAGATGGTTCCACTGCATTCGATGGTACTCCTTGGAAGAGCACCGGCTTCAGCCACTACTTCTCTGTTACCTACAAGTTCTAATAAAACTTGGGGTACAAAAAACCGGAGCATCTGCTCCGGTTTTTTTATGGCCGCGATTTAGATAGCGTGGCGCGAGTCATCAAGTGCGCCACGGCTGAGTGGATAAATCAGTCGCGGAAGTTCTGGAACTGCATCGGTTGACCCAGTTCGGCGCCACGGACCAGTGCCATGGTCTCTTGCAGATCGTCACGCTTCTTGCCGGTGACACGTACTTCATCACCCTGGATGGCGACCTGTACCTTGATCTTGGAGTCCTTGATCAGCTTGACCAGCTTCTTGGCGATCTCTTTCTCGATCCCCTGCTTGAACTTGACGGTCAGGTGGAAGCGTTTGCCGGAGTGAACTGAGTCACCCACTTCCATGGAGCTGTTTTCGATGTTGCGCTTGAGCAGGGCACCGCGCAGGATTTCGACCATCTGCTTGAGCTGGAAATCAGCATCGGCTTCCAGCTTTACCTCTTCCTTGTTCAACTCGAAGCTGGCTTCTACCCCACGAAAATCGAAACGGGTGGCCAGTTCACGATTGGCGTTGTCGACTGCGTTCAACACCTCGTTCATTTTGACTTCAGAGACAATATCGAATGACGGCATAGCCGGAGCTCCTCATGTTGCGTTATCGGGGGGCAAATCTACCAGAAAACGGGCAAATTTGCTGATTTTGATGGGGTTGCTCTGCTAGAATCCCCTGCGCACAGGACGGGTGGACCCGTTAGTGTCCACCAGCGACATCTTCACTTATCCCCGGTAACAGGTTGAGAGGATTGCAACCCTTACCCTGACAGAGTCACACCATGCCAAGCGGATTAAAAAATTCCCGACAGCTCGTTATTCCACCCGTTACTCCGAAGTGGTCACTGTTGGGTTGTGGCGCCCTCGGCGGCGTTTTTGCCTCCCTGTTGACCTTGAGTGGTCAATCCACCCGTGTCTTGTTGCGCGAACATCATAAGTCCACGCTCCATCCGGGGATCGATTTCACCTCGCTGGAGGGGCATGTCCAGCTGCTCAATATCGAGCGCGGATTTGTCAGCAAACCCGGCAAGATCCAGCGTCTGCTGGTGATGACCAAGGCCAGTCAGGTGATTGCCGCACTGACGCCGCTGGTGGGTAAGTTGGATGCCGGCGTGCCGATCGTGCTGCTGCACAACGGGATGGGCATTGCCGAGCAGGTGGTCGAGATGTTCCCGCACAATCCGGTGATTGCCGGTGTCACCAGCCATGGCGCCATGCAGTGCGGCCATTTTGTCTTCCGTCATACTGGCAAGGGGGAAACCTGGCTTGGCCCGATCAACGACGCCGCCAAGGCCCATGCTGCGCTCGCGGACGAGCTGGCGCTTGCACTGGGGCAGGCTGGCTGGGATGAGCAGGTATTGACGCGCCAGTGGCAAAAGCTGGCCATCAACTGTGCAATCAATCCCCTGACGGCTCTCTACAAGCTGAAAAATGGCGAGCTGGTTGGCTCCCGTTTTGCCGATGCCCTGCAGCAGATCTGCGTGGAAGTGGCGGATGTGATGTGTGCCGAAGGGATTGCAACCACGGCAGAGGAGTTGCAACGCCGGGTGATGACAGTGGTGGAGCTGACCGCTGACAATTACTCCTCCATGCATCAGGATATGGAGCTGGGACGTGAGACCGAGATCGAGGCCATCACCGGCTTCCTGTTGGCCAAGGCTGCCCAGCATGGCATTGCTGTACCGGTCAATCAGGGTCTCTATCAGGCGATTAAAGAGAAGAGCCAGGCCGTCTGATCTTTTACGAGCAAGCAGCAAGGAGGCGAACGTGAGTGTACTGGTGCTGGTGGCCCCCGGGTCGGAAGAGATAGAGACTGTTGCGATTGTCGATACCCTGGTGCGCGCCAGCATCGAGGTGGTGCTGGCCTCTTGCTGCCCTGCCGGGTCTCGGCAGGTGAAGGCATCGCGCGGGGTACAGCTGGTGGCCGATTGTCATATCGACGAGCTGACCCGTCGGGACTTTGAAGCCATCGTGGTACCCGGTGGTCTGCCCGGCAGCGAAGTGATCCGCGATACCCCGCTGGCCATTGATCTGCTCAAAGAGCAGGTCGCTCTTGGTCGCTGGCGTGCTGCCATCTGCGCCGCCCCTGTGGTGGTGTTGCAACATCATGCTCTGCTGGGTGATGCCATCGTCACCTGTCATCCCGGCTTTCAGCCCCGACTACCGACATCGCAGCTGTCACGTGAGCGGGTCGTCAGAGATGAGGCTCATCGCCTTATCACCAGTCAGGGGCCGGGCAGTGCCATCGAGTTTGCGCTTGAACTGGTTCGGGTGCTGCGCGGGGATGACGTGGCTACCGCCGTGGCTGGCCCTATGGTGCTGCCTTGAGCGCACTCTGCTGCAGAATCAAGCTGGCCATGCGTTGAAAAACGGGCCCCGGTCATCTTGATCGGGGCCCGCTTGTTATCTGCCGTTGTCGGTCACGCCATCTTGTCCGGCTCAGTAGTCGTACTGTGAGCACTGTTTTTTGTTGTACTCAGTTTTCCAGCGTGCCAATTCTTGCTCTGTGCCGAGCTTGTCCCCTTTCTTGATAGCCTGTTCCAGTATCTCAATCCGGTCGTACAGCCAGCGGCACTCTGCCGTCGGGTTGTTCTTGCCGATGCCGGTCAACGGCAGCAAACAGAGTCCCAACCAAAGATATTTCATCCCGAACGCTCCTTGTCATTGTGGTAGTAAAGGTCTCCTTGGAGTCTACTATTTTAGCCGCAACGAGAGAGATAGAGCTGCGATTATCCTTGGGGTAAGATGGTGCCATGTCTGTTTATTTATACAGTGGTATGCGCAAGATCATCCATATCGACATGGACTGCTTTTTTGCCGCGGTGGAGATGCGGGACAATCCGGCGTTGCGGGAGGTGCCGCTCGCCATCGGTGGGGCCTCCGAGCGGCGCGGCGTCATCTCGACCTGCAACTATGTGGCGCGCCGGTTCGGGGTGCGCTCCGCCATGCCGAGCGCCCTGGCGAAAAAACTCTGCCCGCCGTTGGTACTGATCCCTGGGCGAATGGCGGTGTACAAGGATATCTCCCGTCAGCTCAGAGCCATTTTCCTGCGCTATACCGATCAGGTTGAACCACTGTCGCTGGACGAGGCTTACCTCGACGTGACCCACAGCCGCTGTTGTGGCGGCAGCGCCACCCTGATGGCGCAAGAGATCCGGCAAGCCATCGTCACCGAACTGGGATTGACCGCCTCGGCCGGAGTGGCCCCCAACAAGTTTCTCGCCAAGCTCGCTTCGGAGCAGCGCAAGCCTGATGGTCTGTTTGTCATTCGTCCCGACGAAGTGGCCGAATTTGTCTGCCAGTTGCCCCTCGGCAAACTGCCCGGGGTGGGGCGCAAGACCGCCGAGCGGCTGGAGGCTCAGGGGCTCTACACCTGTGAGGATGCGCGGGCCTTGTCGGCACAAGAGCTGTGCAGTCGTTTTGGCAAGCTGGGGGAGATGTTGACGACCCGGATCTGGGGGCTGGATGAACAGCCGGTGCAGGCGCACCGGATCCGCAAAACCATCGGGGTGGAGACCACTTTGGCGAGCGATGTTTGTGACGAAGCCGCCTGCCTGAAGGTATTGCAGCAACTGCTACCGGAGCTTGAGCGGCGATTTCAGCTGGCGTGCCCTGCCGAGCAGGTGATGGGGCAGGGGATTAAACTCAAGTTTGCCGACTTCCACCAGACCACAGTCTATCGCAGTCAGGGTGGCTATCAGCCAGCCTTGTTCGTTCCCCTGCTCAAAGAGGGGCTACAGCGGGCACAAGGGCGTTCGGTTCGCCTGCTGGGCTTGGTGGTGGGTTTGCCAAAAGAGGGTGAAGTTAATCAACTCTCGCTGGATTTGCTGTGAGAGAGTTAAGTTTTTGTTTGTAAAGTCGATAATCTATCCATATCTGTATGACGTAGGAATATTGGCATGAGCGCTCTTTCTGTCCAGGGTCGGATTACCCTGATCGCCGGTTGCTGTCTGTTGGTGACAGCCGCCGCTCTGGTTGCCTCTTCGATTTACAACGCGAACAAGATGCAACAGCAGGTGCGGCAAGCCACCATGCACGAGGCGCAGCAGTCTGCCGAGAACTGGATGAAGGCGATGGGCTCGGAGCAGGCGGCCAAGGTGACCAGCTATCTCGATGAGGCCTATTTCCGCGCCAGTTTGCTGGCCGAGAGCGTGTTGTTCCAGCGCAAGAATGCGGCCGAGAACTTTGTCCATTCGGAGGCGCTGCGCAGCGCCGTCAATCAGCAACTGCACGATGCCGTTGCCTCATCGACCAATCTGCTTGGTGTCTATGCGGTGTTCGAGCCTGACCAGCTGGATGGGGAAGACAGCAACTATCAGGGCTCAACGGCGCTGGGTTCCAACGACAAGGGGCGTTTTTCCAGTTACTGGGCCTATGACAACGGCAAGATAGAGCCGGAAGTGCAGAATGAGGATGTACTGGCCGATGAGAGCCCGACTGAGGCTGGTGGAATCGAAAACGAGTGGTATCGCTGCAGTATTCGCACCCGTGCCCTCTGCCTGCTGGAGCCCTATCTGGACGATGTGGGCGATAAACAGATATTGATGACCTCGGTGACGGTCCCGCTGCTGGAGCAGGAGACCTTGCTGGGGATGGTCGGGGTCGATATCTCGCTGGCCACTTTGCAGAGTCTGGTCAGTACCATGGACAAGGAGCTCTATGACGGCAAGGGCAGAATCTTGCTGGTCAGTCACGAGGGGCGCGTGGCGGGAGCCGATGAGTTCGATGTGACCATGGGGCGTGGGCTGGATCAGAAGTATCAGGGGCTGGCCAGCGAGCTGAAAGGCTGGCTCAGTCAGGGTCAGGAGCTGACTCGCTGGAGCAGCGATGGCACCCTGTTGCAGACCTTTGTCCCGGTATCCATGCGTGGCACCGACCGTAAATGGGGCATCTACATTGAATTGCCACGGGCAGTAGTACTGGCCTCGGCCCAGCAACTGCAAGATGAGCTGGCCAGTGAGGCCAATCGCAGCGTGGTCTCGCAGCTGTCGATCGGAGTGCTGATCTCGCTGGTTGCCCTGAGTTTTATTTGGTTGATGGCGCGCCAGATTGTGGCACCCATCCGCGCCGTAGTTGCCCGTCTCAAGGATATCGCCAGCGGCGAGGGGGATTTGACCCAGCGTATCGAGATCCTGCGGCAAGACGAGATCGGCGAGTTGGCCAAGTGGTTCAACAGCTTCCTCAACAAGTTGCAATCCACCATCAGTCAGGTGATTGATACCGTCTCCGGTACGCGTAATAGTGCCGAGCGAGCCGCGCAGGTGGCCGAGCGCACCAGCAGCGGCATGCAGGCCCAGTATCAGGAGATCGATCTGGTGGCGACGGCATTTGAAGAGCTGAGCGCCACGGCGTTGCAGGTCTCCGGTAATGCCGGCTCGGCGGTGGCGGCTGCCAACACCACTGACGCCGCAGCGCAAGAGGGCAAATATGTCGTTGCCGACACTCAGGAGGCGATGCGCAAGCTGATGACCATCATCAACGATGCCCAGCCGGTGGTGGAGCGACTCTCCGCCAACAGTGACAACATCAATGACATTCTTATCGTGATCCAGGGAATTGCCGAGCAGACCAACTTGCTGGCGCTGAATGCGGCTATTGAAGCGGCGCGGGCCGGTGAGCAGGGCCGTGGCTTTGCCGTGGTGGCTGATGAGGTGCGCAATCTGGCGGGTCGCACCCAGAATGCCATCGTCGAGATCCAGACTCTGATCAGCCAACTGCAATCCGGTACCGGCGCCGTGGTCAAGGCGATTCGCGATGGTCATGGACAGGCTGACGAGACCCTCGCCAAGGTGGATCTCTCGGTGCAGGTGCTGGAGCAGATTATCCAGTCGGTCTCCACCATCCATCAGATGAACGAGCAGATTGCCCGGGCGGCGCAGGAGCAGAGCCGGGTGGCGGACGAGATCAACCGCAACGTCAGCAACATTCGCGATGTGAGCCACACCATTCGGGCCGAGGCGGCGACATCCGCCGAAAATGGTCGCGAGCTCTCTGCGCTGGCGGACAAGCAGCAGCAGCTGGTGGGGCAGTTCAAGGTATAGAAGATGAAAAAAGGCGCCATCCAGCTGGAGGCGCCAAACACATTCAGATGACAGACTGGGTCAAACCGGTGAGATTTGAGCCCCTCTTCCCGCAGAGGAAGAAACACAACACCACAATCGCAGTCGAAAGACTCACTAAAAACACATGTAAACCAACACGTAGTAGAAAATGTGAGCCATATGACGACTGATTGCTGGGCGAATTATGTTTATTCACTGGTCGACCCGCAACCGACAAATTATAATGCGCCCCATTAGAAAAACTCATCGTCGGCTGGTGTCATGTCTCGTCGTTTACCCCCGCTCAATGCCCTCAAGGCCTTTGAAGCTGCGGCTCGTCACTTAAGCTTTACCCGCGCAGCAGAAGAGTTGTTTGTGACTCAGGCTGCCATCAGTCACCAGATCAAGGCGCTGGAGGAGTATCTTGGCATCAAGCTGTTCCGCCGCAAAAACCGCTCCTTGTTGCTGACCGAAGAGGGGCAGGGCTATTTCCTGGATATCAAGGACATCTTTGCCTCCATCTCAGAGGCGACCGACAAGCTGCTGGCCCGCAGTGCCAAGGGGGCATTGACTGTCAGTTTGCAGCCGAGTTTCGCCATCCAGTGGCTGGTGCCGCGGTTGGTCAAATTCAGCGAGCGTCATCCTGATATCGATGTACGGATCAAGGCGGTTGATCTCGATGAAGGGTCGCTTACCGACGATGTGGATGTGGCCATCTACTACGGCCGCGGCAACTGGCCGGGTCTGCGCTCGGACAAGCTGCATACCGAATACCTGATCCCGGTCTGTTCCCCCTTGCTGCTGACCGGGCCCAAACCGCTGCGTACGCCGCAAGATTTGACTCTTCATACCCTGCTGCACGATACCTCCCGCCGCGACTGGAAGGCGTGGTTCCGCCAGCTCGACATCGATGCGCCCAACGTCAATCAGGGTCCCATCTTCAGCCACTCCACCATGGTGATCCAGGCTGCGATCCACGGCCAGGGGGTGGCGCTTGGCCACAGCGTGCTGGCACAACCGGAGATTGAGGCCGGTCGCCTTATCTGCCCGTTCGAGCAGGTGCTGGTGAGCAAAAATGCCTTCTATCTGGTGTGCCAGGAGCAGCAGTCGGATCAGGGCAAGATCGTTGCCTTCCGCGACTGGATGCTGGAGCTGGTGGAGCAGGAAGAGGCGCGTCGCAGGGCAAGGCTCGCCGATGCCTGATGTGATCCGCGAGGGGGCTGTTGATGCCCCCGTTCGCATTTTGCTGGCCCACGGGGCAGGTGCAGGGATGGAGCACCCCTTTCTTGCCGAGATGTCACGTCTGCTAGCTGGCCCCGACATCGAAGTGGTGCGCTTCAACTTTCCCTACATGACCAAGCGAGCACAGGATGGCAAGCGCCGTCCGCCGGACAGAGCACCTGTGCTGCTCGCCCATTGGCGCGACATGATCCGCGAGTTTGCCCATCCACGGCTGTTTCTGGCGGGCAAGTCGATGGGCGGGCGGATGGCGGCGGAACTGTATAGCGAAGGCGAGGGTGAGATGAATGCTGCAGGATTGCTCATTCTCGGGTATCCTTTCCACCCTCCGGCCAAGCCCGACAGCTGGCGAGGCGAGGTACTCAAGCATATTGCAGCGCCAACTCTGCTGTTGCAGGGGGAGCGCGATACCTTCGGTAGTCGCGCCGAACTGGCCGATTTCCCCTTCTCACCCGCCGTATCGGTCCATTGGTTGACCGATGGTGATCATGGTTTCAAACCGCGTAAAGCCAGTGGCGTGAGTGAGCAGGAGAATATGCAGCATGCAGCGGCGGCCATCAGCCATTTTGTGGCCCGGCATGGATAGCACGAGAGGGTTGGCTTTATTGCCAGCCTCGATGAGAGAGGGAGAGTGAGGATGCAGATCCATCGACATTGGCTGATACTGGCCGGTCTCTTCGGGTTGACGGCCACCATGCTGGGGGCTTATGGCGCCCATGGATTGGCGGCGACCGGCATTACGCCCGAGCGTCTGGCGGCGTTCAATACCGCCGTGCAATATCAGTTTTTTCACGCATTGGCCCTGCTGGTTCTGGGCTGGTGTGGTGTGCGCAGCAGGATGATCCACCTGGCTGGCACCGCTTTTGTGCTGGGGATCATCGGATTCTCCGGCAGTATTTACGCCATGGTGCTGCTTGGCAGCAAGGGGCTGGGGTTGATTACCCCGGCCGGTGGCCTCTGTTTTATGTTGGGATGGACGGCCCTGATCTGGGCCGGCTGTCGTCTTGGAGGAAAAAATGAATAATCTGCTGCTTTATTGCCGCCCCGGTTTTGAGAAAGAGGCGGCTGCAGAGATCACCGAGCGTGCCGGTAACATGCAGTGCTACGGTTTCGCCCGGGTCAAGGACGACAGCGGTTATGTGATCTTCGAACTGTATGACGAGGAGCAGGCGGACCTGCTGGCTCGCAAGCTGCCATTCCGGGAGCTCATCTTCATCCGCCAGATGCTGGTGGTCACCCATGAGCTGAAGGATCTGGATGTCGCGGACAGGATCTCCCCGATCCTTGAGGCGGTGAGTGACTACACCATTTGCGGCGATCTGCGGGTCGAAACCGCGGATACCAACGAAGCGAAAGAGCTGTCAGCCTTCTGCCGCAAGTTCACCGTGCCGCTGCGTCAGGCGCTGCGCAGCAACGAGATCCTGACCAAGAAGGAGACGCCGAACCGTCCGGTGTTCCACGCCTTCTTCATGGCCAATGATCACGTGTTGCTGGGTTACTCCTACTCGTTCAACAACTCCGGATTCCACATGGGGATCCCGCGCCTGCGCTTCCCGGCAGATGCGCCGAGCCGCTCCAGCCTCAAGCTGGAGGAGGCGTTTTACGTGTTCGTGCCGCGGGAAGAGTGGGATGTGCGTCTCTGCTCAGGCATGAAGGCGGTGGATTTGGGCGCCTGCCCGGGTGGCTGGACCTATCAGCTGGTGCGTCGTGGCATGATGGTGACGGCGGTCGACAACGGCATGATGGCCCAATCCCTGATGGATACCGGTCAGGTCAAGCATATCCGGGATGACGGTTTCGTCTGGCGTCCGAGCAAGAAGAACACCTACTGGCTGGTGTGCGACATGGTCGATAAACCGGCGCGGGTCGTTCACATGATTGCGGACTGGTTCCGTGAGGGTGACTGCCAGGAGGCGATGTTCAACCTCAAGCTGCCGATGAAGAAGCGTTATGCCGAGTCGGTGCACAATATCGAGGTATTGCGCGAGATGCTCAAGGAGATCGACAACGCGTTCGTGATCCAGGCCAAGCAGCTCTATCACGATCGAGAAGAGATCACCGTGCATGTTTACAACAAGTACTGGGTCTCCAAACTCGAGCCCAAGGCGTGATGTAGCAGTTCTGCCCGTACGATAAATACCAAGGCCGACAGGGAAACCTGTCGGCCTTTTGCTATTCGGCTGCCGGAAAATATCAGAAACGGTAATCGAGGCGCAGGGAGGATTCGTCGTCGGTCACCTTGATCTCTATCTGCAGCGGGATGGTTTTGTCGACCGGATTGAATTGCATCTTTATCCCATCTCCTCTCAGCCTGAGGGCGGTGTTCATTCCGCCAGCCTTGAACTTGACCTTGGGTCTGAAGCGTTCGACCGACAGACTGACGCTTTTTTCCGGGGTCAGATTGAGCTGCGGGTAGGAGGTGATCTTTTGATTACCAAAGTTGTCGGTGGAGACTTCAATACCAAACGACAGGGGTTTGGGTGCCTTGAGCAGGTCGTTGGTATTCAGGCTCGAGCGCCATACCTCGGTGGCAGTCCGTTTTTCCTGCTGTGGCAGTTTGGCGGTTTGGGTCTGTTGATCCTGCTCGAAAGCACTGGCAGTGCCACACACCAGCAGCAGACCCGACACCAGATAGCACCCGTATCCCTTCATGAAAAACACTCCCTGTTCTTTTTCTCTATTGAACATAGTTGCTGTTTGGGGAGTGGCAAAGGATTCGGAAACATAAAAAAGGGAGCCGAAGCTCCCTTTTAAAATCAATTAATTAACTCACAGGCGATCGATGATGGCCTGGGTGAATTCGCTGGTGGAAGCCGTGCCACCCAGATCGCGGGTGACCCGATCACCGGATTCGATGGTGGCTCGTACTGCCTCGCGGATCCGCTCTGCTTTATCCTGCATGCCGAGGTACTCCAGCATCTGAATGGAGGCGAGGATCACCGAGGTCGGGTTGGCAATGTTCTTGCCTGCAATGTCGGGGGCAGAGCCGTGGACCGCTTCGAAGATGGCCGCGCCATCGCCGATGTTGGCGCCGGGCGCCATGCCAAGGCCGCCAACCAGACCGGCGCAAAGATCAGAGAGGATGTCGCCGAACAGGTTGGTGGTGACCATGACATCGAAACGCTCCGGGTACATCACCAGGTTCATGCAGGCGGCATCGACGATCATCTCTTCGCTCTGGATATCCGGGTAGTGGCTGGCGATTTCACGGGCCACTTCGAGGAACAGGCCGGAGGTCGATTTGAGGATGTTCGCCTTGTGGATGATGGTGACCTTCTTGCGCCCTTCCTGACGAGCCAGCTCGAAGGCAAACTTGACGATGCGCTCGGCCCCTTCGCGGGTGATGATGCTCATCGCCTCGGCACTCTTGTTGTCATCGCTGCGCTTCTGACCTGCACCCGAGTACATCCCTTCGGTGTTTTCGCGCACTGTGATGATGTCGATGTTGTCGTAACGGCTTCTGGTGCCCTTGAAGGAGATGACCGGGCGCACGTTGGCGTAGAGGTTGAACTTCTTGCGCAGGGAGACGTTGATGGAGGTAAAACCGCCGCCGACCGGCGTGGTCAATGGCCCTTTCAGGCTCACCTTGTTCTTCTCAATCAGATCCAGGGTAGCCTGGGGCAGCAGCTCGCCATGCTTCTCGAGGGCAACCAGACCCGCATCAGCGTATTCGTACTCAAAGTCACAGCCCGCATGGGTCAGGATCTGGATGGCTGATTCAATGATGCTGGGGCCAATGCCGTCGCCGGGGATCACGGTAATTTTTCTTTTGGACATGAGAGGGTTCCACTTCCAGGGTATAGGGGAGGATGGGGCTGCTTTATAGCATTTACTCAGCAAACCAACCACATTCCTTTACATTCTACTCACTTTTATCAACAGCGAGGGTGAGTCTCGTCATGGTTCGCGCCCTTGCCTGCATTTTTGTTCGGCACTTTAGTCTGGCTGGGGCGGGTAGCGGATGTCCCGCAGGTTGAATCCCAGCGGAATATCCCGCTGCAAGCGCACCAGCCGCTGGGCCAGCAGGGCCTCATCCTGATGTTGGCGCAGCTTGATCAGGGGCTTGGCGGCATCCTCTTGCTGGCAGGCTTCGAGCATGGCTGCCAGATTGCCATATTGCTGCAACAGCTGGGTGGCGGTCTTGGGGCCGATCCCCGGAACTCCCTTGATATTGGAACCGCTGATACCGGTCAGGGCCCAGAAGTCGACCAGCTGAGCAGGGGCTACCCCATATTGCTGCTGGACGAAGGCTGCATCCAGCCAGAGCTTGTTGAAGTAGTCGCGCACCCGGATCTGCGGGCAGATGAGCTGGCAGAATCCCTTGTCGGTGGAGATGATGGTTGCCTGATGGCCATGGCTGGCGATGCCGCTGGCGAGGGTGGCGATAAGGTCATCCGCTTCATCGGTCTCGGAGAGCAGGGCATCGACCCCGCACTCCCAAAAGGCATCCTGCAGGGTCGCCAGCCCTTCACGCAGTTCGGGGGGCATGGGAGTTCGCCCCTCCTTGTAGGCCGGATAGACCTCTTTGCGCCAGCTATGCACCTCGCCATCAAACACGGCAATGACATGGGTTGGCTCGCTATTGGCCAGCAGCTTGCGGCAGGTATTGATAAGGTTGGCTCGGGTGGCGACCAGCGCCTGGGCTGGGGTCAGTGCCTGCTGGGCCTGTACCGCGTGCAGACGGCGAATGAGGTTGAGGGCATCGATGATGAGCAGGTGTGGCCGGATAGTTGACATGGGGCACTCTTGGCGGTCGGGACGCCCCATTGTAACAAACCGCTCGCCTTATGGGGGATTGATGGCAGTCGGGAAGGCATTGAGCTAATAAAGAGGGGCGCCGATGCGCCCCTCTGTCGATGATGTATCTGTACCCTAGCGGACGATTTCGTAGCAAGGCACATACTGACTGCCCGGCAGCTTCATCCGCTGCTGCTTGACGAAACTCTCCAGCAGCTTGTCCATCAGGTGCATCAGCTCCTTGTCGCCGTGCAGCTTGAAGGGGCCCTTCTTCTCGATGGCGCGAATGCCCCCTTCCTTGACGTTGCCGGCGACGATGCCGGAGAAGGCTCGACGCAGGTTGGCGGCCAGCAACTGGGGCGGCTGGTTGCGGTGCAGATCCAGACTGGCCATGCTGGCGTGATCCGGCTCGAAGGGGAGCTGGAACTCTGGCTCAATCTTGAGGGACCAGTTGAAAGAGTAGGCATCGCCGACAGATTTGCGGTATTCGCGTATTTTCGGCATCGCCTCTTTCATCACCCGGGCCACTTCCGGCGCATCGCCGACAATGATCCGGTAGAGCTTGGTCGCCGGTTCACCGAGGGTCGCCTTGATGAAGTCGTCGATGGCACGGAAGTAGTCGGCGCTCTCTTTCGGGCCGGTCAGGATGATGGGCATCGGCTGCCGCTCGTTGGCTGGATGCATCATGATGCCGAGCAGATAGAGTAGCTCTTCGGCGGTGCCGACCCCCCCCGGGAAGATGATGATGCCGTGGCCGAGGCGTACGAAGGCTTCCAGCCGTTTCTCGATATCCGGCAGGATCACCAGCTCGTTGACGATGGGGTTGGGCGGTTCGGCCGCGATGATGGAGGGCTCGGTCAGGCCGATGTAGCGCCCGTTGCGCACTCGCTGTTTGGCATGGCCGACGGCGGCTCCCTTCATTGGGCCCTCCATGGCGCCAGGGCCACAGCCGGTACAGATGTTCAGCTCACGCAAGCCCAGTTCGCTGCCCACGGCGCGGGTGTACTGGTATTCGATCTCGTTGATGGAGTGGCCACCCCAGCAGACGATCAGGTTGGGATCGGCGCCGGGCAGGATCACCTTGGCGTTGCGCAGAATGGCGAACACTACGTTGGAGATATGAGTTGAGTTGGTCAGATTGACCTGGCGGTTGGACTCGAGCTGATTGGAGACATAGAGAATGTCGCGCAGCACCGAGAAGAGGTGTTCCTGAATGCCGCGAATGATCTCGCCATCGACAAAGGCGTGTTCGGGGGCATTGAACAGTTCCAGCTTGACCCCGCGCTCGCGCCGGATCACATGAATATCGAACGATTTGAAGCGCTCCAGGATCTCCTTGGAGCTGTCGGTATGGCTACCAGAATTGAGCACTGCCAGCGAGCAGTTGCGAAACAGTTGATAGATATCGCTGGAGGCAGTCTGCTTGAGGCGATCCACCTCAAGCTGTGACAGCAAATCCATGCTGCCGACGGGATTGATGTGCGTAATCATAGGTTCCCCTTTACTCACTTGTTATCGTTGTGTTTTTCCCTGGGGAGAAAAGGGGACGCTATGTTGCATCCCCTGAGATCGATAGTAGTGGTAACAGAGGGTGGAGGGAAATAGGGCGACGACTGTTCGCTGTTTTTTTAGCCGCTTGTCAGGCCAGTGTCACTTGATCCCGACCGGTGTGCTTGGAGTGGTAGAGTGCCTTGTCCGCCCGTTCAAACACATCTGACGGGTTGTCCCCATCCTTGAACAGGGTTGCGCCGATGGAGATGGTGATCTCCACCTTGGCATCGCGAAAACGGAACGGGATGCTCTTGATGGTCTGGCGCAGGGTCTCCAGCGGCTTCTGGAACTTGTCCGGGTTGATGTTGGGTAGCAACACCACAAACTCTTCCCCACCAAAACGGGCGATGAAATCTGTGTCACGCAGCGCGCTCTGCAGCGCTTTGGCGACCACTTTCAACGCCTTGTCACCTGCCATATGGCCGTAGTTGTCATTGATATTCTTGAAGTGATCGATGTCGATGATCGCCATGCAGAGCGGAGTGCGGTAACGAAGCCAACGTTTGTACTCCTGCTCCAGCCGTTCATCGAGGGCGGCCCGGTTGTGCACCTGGGTCAGGCTGTCGAGGAACAGCTTGTGTTTTTGAATGGTCAGCCGCTTCTTGTACTCAGCGGTCTCCTCCTTCATCAAGCGCAGCTTGGACTCCATGGTGGAGAGGCGGGTGAGCAGGTGACGCTCTCGCGCCGCTGTGCTGTCACGCTCTTGCAGCAGCAGGTTGATGGCGCCCATATGGCCGGAGATGGCGCGCTTGAGCGCATCGATGGAGTTATGGCTGGCCAGGGAGTGATCGATCGCCTGCAACTCGTTGACCAGCGCCTCGCGGGTCTCGCGGGTTTCGTTTTGCAGCGCACGCCCCTCATCGAGGGATTCGGTAAACCCGACATGTACTGCGGAGAGGCTTTCGTTGAGGGAGCTGAGGAAGGCACGGGAGGCTTTACGCTCCTCACGGGTGCCTTCGATGATGAGCTCGATCACCTGCAGGCAGGTTTCCGCCAGCAGGGCAGGGTTGATCCCGATCAGCAGTTGGCGGCGAATGTCGCTCAGGCTCTCGCCGATGGCACCGGCAAAGTCGAGTTCGGTGATAAGCCGCTGCAGCTCATCGGCGATACGGGCGTGATCCTTGAGATCAAACGGGTCGACATCGGGTTGGCCATCGTTGCTGGCAGTATCGCTTTCTTGTTGAGTTGCACCTGAAGGTGCCAACAGGGGTTGGCTTGGCAGCAGCTGGATCTTGATCGCCTGCTGGTAGAACTCCAGCAGCTTGATCACCTTTTTCTGGTGATCGGCAATGCCGTAACCGGCGGGACTTGCCAGAAATTCCTTGAGGGACTTGCGGGTCTCTTCCGGGAAGCCCTTGATGTTTTTCAGCTGTTTGGAACCAAGCTCGATGGCGGTCTGGGTCAGGGTGATCGACTCTTCCAACGCATTGCTGTGCTGCTGCAGCAGTTTTTCAATGGCCAGCAGATCCTCGTCTAGCGCGGTAAATGCGGGATTGTTATCCAGTTTCTGCTTGAGCTTGGCGAAGCGATTGTCCAGCTCGCGGTCGAAGCCACGGCAGGAGAGCATCAACTTGTTGATAAACTGGATGCCGCGAGCACGCTCTGCATCGGAAAACGACAGCACGCCGTCGAGTTCCAGCTGTTTCTGCTGAAGGGATTCCCTGAGTCTTGCCAATTGTCCTGCTACGGCAGCGATGTCATTCATTATCAGGTCGCCCTGTTGTCATTATTGTTTTTGGTGTTGGATAGCAACAGTGGTCGAACTTGGTTTCGATCCTCGCCTGTTATCTACATTATTTCCTGGTGGTTATCGGCTGCCGGCTTCCTTGCAAGGCTGGGCCAATTAACCCATTGCTTTTCATGAGAAGAATTGACTTTTACCAGTCCCTTGTCAATTGCCATCAGGCCGCATTGCCACACATCTCCATTAAAAAATGCCGCTTGTTGGCAATCGATCGCAGCCAGCTCCAACCAGGCGTTTTGCTGGCATTTTTCACTGAGCTGAATGGCTCCCGACAGGGCGAGATAGCAGAGGTCAAACAGGCCATTGTGATCGAGCGCGGTTGCCGCCTTCGGCAGGAAGGGGTGACTGACAATCCCGAGGCTGATCTGGCGATCCAGCGGATAGCTGCAAGGGAAGGCGGCGATGGCGGTCAGCAGGTCTCCCGCCAGTTGATGCAGGTTGGTGACGTGGCGCTGTGGCACTACATAGAGCATGTGTCCTTCACGCAAGTCATAGATACGGCCATCTTGCGGGGTCAGGGTGTCCATATAGGCACCGAAGGCCTGCTCGATTTCTCTGCTGGCCTGATAGCCGTGGCGCTCCAGCGTGTTGACCAGGAAAGGCACCCGGAACAGCAGATAGTGCAGCTTGTCATCGAACTCGCTGGAGGGCTGTTCGCTGAGGTACCAGCGATCCGATTTCAGCTGGCGCTTTGCCATCTCCCGCGGCCAGCGGTTCATCAACCGCTGCCAGTTGGCCAGCCCCGAGCGAGGCTCGATCAGCAGGGCCTCATTGGTCCGTTTCAGTTGCAGGCGGGCAGTACGCAGCTTGAGCCAGAGGGTGAAGAAGAGGTAGATAAAGAGCGCCAGCAGCAGGCTGGTGGTGATACTCGACCAGAGATAGCGCTCCTGCTGATGCTGGCTGTTGTTAAGCCGCTGCTCCAGCTCCTTGATATGTTGCACCCGCTCGACCTGAACATAGTTGTCACGGATCGCCGCCTGCTCCATGGCCTGCTCCTGCTGGCGCACCTCCTCGCCAAGACGGTGGAAGCGCTTGTAGCTGTCGAGAGCCTGACGCAGATACCCCTTCTGCTCATAGGCAAGCGACAACAGGCGGAATACCTCGTACTGACGGCGAGTATCGCCGAGCTGATTGGCCAGCGCGCGGGCGTTCTCCAACTGCAGGATGGCGATGGCGGCCTCCTGCTTCTTCAGATAGAGCTCGCCGAGCAGCAACAGGGTATCGATCAGCGGCTCTTTGGCATCGCTCAGCTCATGGGACTGACGGGCCGCATTGAGGTAGTTGCTGGCCAGCGAGAGGTTGCCGCTTTGCAGGTAGGTTTTGCCGATTTCGTATTTGAGCAGGGAGGCTTGCGGTCTGTTGCTCCCCTCATCGAGCAGATCCAGCGCATTGAAGAAGTAGACCAGCGCCATATTGAGGTCGCCCTGCTCGCGGTTGAGTCGCGCCAGCACCATGAGGGAGTCGCACAGCAGGGAGGGGTTGCCGATGGAGTGGAAGTAGTTGGCCGCCTCATTGGCATACTGCAGCGCTTTCTGGGGCTCCTGCTCCTGCTGGTAGAGTTTGACTATCTGGTTCGACAGCAGGCCGAGAAAGAGCGGGTCGTTGAGGCTTTTGGCCTGTTGCTGGGCATCAATATATTCCCCCAGCGCCAGTTGCGGCTGCTGCAGCGCGCGATAAAGATCGCCGCTGATGGCGCTGACCCAGGCACTGGCGAGAGGATTGGGGGTCTTGGCGGCCCAGATCCGCGCATCTGCCAAGTGGGCCTTGGCATCATCGAAGTGCTGGTTCTCGATGTCGTAGCTGGTGCGTTGCAGGCGGCCATAAATCTGGAGCTGGCTCTGCTTGAGAGTGGGGACGGCCAGCTGTTCGTCCAGTTGATCCATCAGGGCGCGGCTGGTGCTCTGGTTATCCGGTTTGAGGGCCTGACTGCGGATCTTGAGATAGAGGCCGTGGGCCTTGAGTTCCGGTTGTTGCTCTTTGTCTGCCAGCGCCATCGCCTTGTCGAGCGCTTGCTGGGTGGCCTGATATTGGCCCAGTTGCAGCAGACACTCCCCTTTGAGCAAGTGGGCGCCTATGGTCTGGGCCGCCGTGCTGTAGCTCAGGATGGGTTCGCGATAACCGAACTCCTGGCGATTGCTGATGATTTGCTGGGGATTATTGGCTGCGCGCGTCAGGAAGGCGGTGGTGATCTGGACGCATCTGGCAGGATCGGTCAGTACCATCGATTGCGCTTGTTGCAGATCGATTGAGAGTTGCTCCTTGTCCAGATCCAGATTCGGAGCTGACAGGGAGGACATCATCATGGCCAGAAAAAACAGTTGATTCATTGGATTAAGGACGGCGCAGAGGTGTTGGCATGTTATCCAAGCCCCCCCCTGCGAGTCCAGCGTTTACTGTGGTTTGCTGGTGGCCGGCAAGTGGGTTTCGTCTGGATTTTATTATCCAGCACCCTTATCCCTGCTGCGTAAAGCATCAATTGAAGCCTTTTGCCAGTCATGGAGGGCAGCGTACCTGCCCTCTCTGTCGCAGCTCGACTTTATTGGCGGATCAGACGCAGGTTGGTGGGCACCGCTTCGAAATTGGAGCGGAACGGGTTGATGTCGAGGCCGCCGCGGCGGGTATAGCGGGCATAGACGGTCAACTGCTCAGGCTGGAAATAGTGCTTGAGGTCGATAAAGATCCGCTCGATGCACTGCTCGTGGAACTCGTTGTGCTGGCGGAACGAGATGAGATAGCGCAGCAGCTTCTCCCGATCGAGTTTCGGCCCCTTGTAGCGGATCACCACAGAGCCCCAGTCGGGCTGGCTGGTGACCAGACAGTTGGATTTGAGCAGGTGGCTGTGCAGGGTCTCCTCGACCAGCTCGCTGCCTGCCGCCCCTTGCAGCAGGGACGCATCAAACTCGTAATTGTCTACCTCAATATCCTGCTCGTCGATGCACTCGCCGGGCAGCTGGGCAATCTGGTGCGGTGCCTTGTCGAGGGGGAACAGGGTCACCTTGACGGTCTCCCCGGCACAGGCGCTCAGATCCTTGGTCAGCATGGCGGCGACTGCCTCGATAGAGTCGCAACGGGTCTGGTTGAAGGAGTTGAGGTAGAGCTTGAAGGATTTGGATTCGATCAGGTTCGCACTGGTGGCAGGAATGGTCACTTCCCCCACCGCCACCATCGGCTTGCCCTTGGCATTGAGCCAGGAGAGCTCATAGAGGGTCCAGACATCGCAACCGCTAAAGGGCAGGTCATCGCCCATCTGGAGATCATCCCGGTTCAGGCTACGTGGAACCGGCTGCAGCAGGGAGGGGGTGTACTGGCTAATGTAATCGGATTGCTGGCCCAGACTCAGGCCGGTCAGGGCGCTGGCCCCGGCGTATCTATCTTGTTTGCTCACAGGGTTGCTCACGTAATGTGCTCATGATGAGTGGAATGAAACGGGCCATTGCAGGGCCGGATGGTTGCAGCCGTTTGGCTTGGGCGTCGGCCTCTCTGTATCCCGGGTTCTGTTTCTCGGGTCACTAGGTCGGCTGGCAACCTTGTCTGTTACCGGGTTTGGTGGTGCAATAGCGGACTTTGCCAGCAATTGTGGGGATTTTCGATGTCGGATCAAGTTTTGTCTGCCCTGGAGCACTTTTTTGCCCGCTGGCAACGGGATGGCGAGGCCAGACGAGGCCTGCCCCTGTGCGAGTGGGAGGCGGACTGGCGTTCCCCCTGCCAGCTTGGTGAGCCCGCCGATGGTCGGGTGGCTTGGCGCCCTCACCAGCGCCCCGAACCCGCCGATTTTACGGCCATGGCCGATGCTCTTGAGCTGACAATTCATCCCAGCGCTATCGCCCTGTTCGGGCACTGGTTCAGCCGCCCCATCCCCTGCCTTTTCAAGGGGCTGCGCCTTGAATTGATCCTGCCGTGGAACGAGGCGGATCTCGACCTGCTCAGGGAGAACCTCATCGGTCATCTGCTGATGCTGCGCAAGCTAAAACGAACCCCCTCCATCTTTATTGCCACCACCCGCAACGAGATGACGCTCATTTCCCTTGATAACGAGAGTGGTCAGGTGTGGCTGGAGTGGCTCGACTCCGGCCGCCGTCTGACGCTGGCTCCCTCTTTGCCGGCGTTTCTGGAGCGGCTTGAGACGTTGCCGCAATAGCACCTGTTCGAGCCAAGGTTACTCATCGGAACGAAAAGAGCCTTGCCATGCGGCAAGGCTCTTTTTTATGGCATCGCGTACAGGGAACGCGCTTAATCCTTGAAATCCCAGGAGAGGTTGGAGACCAGACGGCAGCTGTCGCACTTGAAGTCGAAGATCTCGTGCAGCGGCTCTGCCAGCGCCCACTCACCGCCACAGCTGGGACAGGGGCGCGCCTTCTCCTCGGCAGCGCTCAGCCCGCCCACCCGATAGAGGTAGTAGTAGGTGGGGATGCCGCTCAGCACTTCCAACCGTTTGGCCAGATCGCTGCCGCGCCGGTAGAGGCGGCTGCCCACTTCGCCGATTTCGTGCAGCGCCGCATGTTCGGCGATGGAGCCGTTCATCTGCAGCTGATCGCATGCCTCCCAATCCTCCTGCCACTTGATGATCTGCTTCTGATCGCCGTTGGCGACTGCGGGCAGTTGGTAGAGCGGAATGGGGGCGAAGTGGTCACCACAGCGCAGCGGCGAGCAGGTATGCAAGAAGCTGGTGTAGAGCATCATCCAGCTCGGCCGCTCGCCCTGCTGGCCGCAAGGATCTGTGCTGTCGGAGAGCAGATCCGCCCCCTGCAGCTGGAGTTTCGGCGCCAGCAGCCCGGCCTGATTGAGCTGCTGCTCAGCCAGTTTGACCTGCTCGCTCTGGTTGTCGGGGTGCAGGCTATCCTGCTCCGGGCAGACCACCCGACTGACGAAATAGCCGTCGTGCATGCTGGTGGGGAACTCCCGCCCGAGGATCTGGCCCTGATAACGCAGCATGTCGAGGTAGTTGACGATGGCCCGCTCGGCGTCGCCAAGGGAGGTATCGCGGTAACACTCAAAGCAGAGTTCGACGATATACATGGTTCAGCCTTGCCCCTGCTGGAGGAGCATGTCGGTCAGGCGATCTACCTTCTGTTCGATACGCGCGAGCTGTTCGGCGAGTTGCTGCAGGGTGAGCTCAGGCGCTGGCTGAGGGGCTGCCTCTTGCTGGAGCTCGCTCTCGGCGGTCGCGATGGGCTGCTGCTTCCACTGGCTCAGCACTTTCAGCAGCTCGGCCATCGGCACGGGCTGGGTGAGGCGGGCCTTGATCATGGCGGTGGTGGGCGTCAGGCCCTTGGCGGCCAGCTCGTTGGCAATTCGGATGATCTCGTGGGCGGACATAAGCATGCTCTGGGTGAGAAGGAGGGATCGATATCGGGGCGGGATCTTAACCAAAGCCGGCAGGGGAGGAAAGGGGCGGGCGGCTTAGCGGGGCTGGCGCAGCATCACATCGAGCTGGTCGATCGCTTCACACCAGTCGGAGTCGTTCCACAGGGCGTCGCGCAGAAAGCTGGCCTGGGCGGCGTTCCAGAAAACGGCCTCCGGCAGCAGGGTCTCATTGTCGAGGTGATGGTCGTGCACAAAGCGGTGCAGGCTCAGCTCGTCGTTGGCCATCCCGAGCTGGGCAAACAGGGCTGGCAGATCGTGGACAAGGGGTTCCATCTCGTCTCTCCCTTTGTTTAATCCCTGAGATTATAGACAGGCACAGCCATCGGGCGCAGAGACGAGATTGGAGATCAGGCTGAGGGGATGCGATGGGGTGGCAGATCAACGCCTACGATGTGCAGCCCCTGCATCTTGAGGGTGCCCTGATAGTGGCTCTCGCCATCGCTGGAGAATTCAAACTGATAGTGGGTCAGCAGCCGCAGGGGATTATGTGCCAGCTCCCGCCGATGGCGAGCCAGTGACAGCAGTTGCAGGTCATGGTGCTGGCAGTAGCGGCGCATGTATTGCCAGGCCACTTCTGCCTGTTGGCGTTGCAGCCAGAACAGGCCGGCTACGGCAATCAGCAACAAAATTCCGAGCATCTCTCCCATAGGCGGGCTTCCTTATCGTGATGTCGATAACCGGGAGTCCTGCTCGGCACTCCCGATCTCCTTTTCTATTTCCCGCCGTGTTGCCTCGTGGCGTGAGGGGGAGGCGAGGGATCAGGCCGAGGCAAACAGACGGCCGATGGCCTTGCCCAGAGCATCGCTGCGGTTGGGGTCACGCAGTCTGGCCAGCATATCATTGCGCAGGGCCGGTAAAGTGACCAACTCGGCAAAAACCTGATTGAAGAACTGGGTCGGTTGCAGTGCCAGCTGTTCCAGATAGTGGCTGAGCAGATTGGCATCTTTCAGATCGGGCCAGAGCCGGCCCGCAATGGCGAGCAGCAGCGCCGGGCTTGGCTGGGTTTGCAGCAGGGTCAGCAGCTTGTTGGTGCGCAAAGTGCTGCCGGGGCAGGAGGCCATGGCGCGGCAGAGGTAGGCCAGGGTCTCAGGGTTGGGGGCGGCGCACTCCTGCTCCTTGCCGATCCGCTCGAGCAGGGCGCCTTGTACTGCCGGCGGCAGCGGGGCGTTTTCAAGGCTCTGGCAGAGGGCGTAGAGCGGCTCTTGCGGCAGTTTGGGCAGCGCCTTGCAGATCAGCGCCAGATTGCGTTCATCATGCAGTCGCTCGGCCAGATCGGCAAAGCCCTGCAGCCCCAGCGTCTGCCAACCGGTGTCGTTGGGGGCGGCCAGATAGTGGCAGAGGGCATCGTAATAGGCGGAAGGGGCCTGCTCCAGCTGGCGCGCCAGCTTGGCGTGCAGACTGGCCATTTTTGCCTCCGCCGGGCGGAAGGTGTAGGGATTGTCGGCCAAGCGCTGGGCTTTTTCCTCGTCCAGATCGCCGGTGAGCTTGTAGCCCAGGGTCTCCACCACCTGATCCATGAACAGCTTGGGACCATTTGACATCAGCAGGCCGCGCTCATCGAGGGCAAACTTGAGGAACCAGAGATAGTGGCGAGACTCGCTCGGCTGGAAGAAGTGCACACCGAGCCAGGCGTGCTGTTGCAGCGGCCAGGGGTAGGGCTCCTGCTGCTGTTCGATGCGGACAAAGGTATCGCTGGCCAGGGGCCGCACCTGGCGGCCCATATCAAACAGCTGGAACTGGGTGCCAGCCTGAGTCAGAAATTCAGTCAAGGTATTGATGGCAGTAGGCGTCGCAGACATGGTGAGATCCGGCTAATGGTGATGCGGGCCGATTATAAGGCCCTTGCCGAGGATAGCCAGTGGCAGCAGACGCGCGTTGCGGCAGATATCAACATGGCAGCCATGCGGGGGGAGGTGTATAGTATCGCCCTTTTTTAACGGCGGCAGGCCGCGCTGGCTGCCGTGTGTGTCGATGCGCTGGCTGAATCGCCGGTGCTGCGCGACCGAATGTATCGGCATCCTGGCTGACCCTGTCGGGTCGGCGGATCAATCTGTGGTTATGAGGAAGAGAGCGAGATGAATCAATATTTGCTGGTAGCTGGCCTGTTGGGGGAACTCACCGCCGAGTTGCAGCGCCTTGAGCGCTGGCAAGCTGACCATCCCGGTGACGAAGCCCTGGCAAGCACCCTGCCTTTTTGTGTCGATACCCTGAGCTTTGATCAGTGGCTGCAGTTCGTGCTGATCCCGCGCATGGAGCAGCTGGTGATGTTGCAGGCGCCACTGCCCACCAGCGTCTCCCTTTATCCCATGGCCAGCGAAGTCTACAAAGAAGATCTGGCCGAAGCAGAAGCGCTGCTGCGCCTGATCGCCCGCTTCGATCTGCTGCTTTCCGGCAAAGTGATCGAACAATGATGCCAGATCAAACCCGAGAAGAGAGTGACTTGAAGCTGACCCTGCTCTATCAGGATGAGTGGCTGGTGGCGGTCAACAAGCCGTCCGGTCTGCTGGTGCACCGCAGTTGGCTCGACAAGGGCGAGACCCGTTTTGCCATGCAGATGACCCGGGATCTCATCGGTGGTCGCCATGTCTATCCGGTGCATCGCCTCGACCGACCCACCTCCGGTGTGCTGCTGTTTGCGCTCGATCCGGTGATTGCCCGCGCACTCACCGAAGCCTTCACCCAACGTCAGGTACACAAGGAATATCTGGCTCTAGTGCGGGGCTGGGCGCCCGAGCAGGGGGTGATCGACTATCCCCTCAAGGAGCAGCTGGACAAGATTGCCGATGCCATGAGCAACCCGGATCGCCCGGCGCAGGATGCCGTCACCACCTTCCGGCGCCTGCATCAGGTCGAGCTGCCCCACGCGGTCTCCAAGAAGCATCCCACCAGTCGTTACAGTCTGGTCAGATTGTTCCCGAAGACCGGCCGCAAGCATCAGCTGCGCCGTCATATGGATCACCTGTTCCACCCCATCGTCGGGGATACCACCCACGGGGATGGCCGCCACAACCGTTTCTTTCGCGAGCACTTTGGCTGCGAACGGCTGCTGCTGGTGGCCCGCACCCTGAGCTTTACCCATCCGGTGCTCAAGGTGCCGATGCGGATCCAGGCGCCGCTCGGTCAGGATGTGCTGCGCCTGTTTGCCGAGCTGGGCTGGCCCGCCAGCGAGAGCGACTACTAAGCGCCTGATCCTCAGCCCTGAATCGGTGGCATCTGACGCCAGCTTGCTGATAGAGTTGCTCAAAAGAGTGACTCACGCGGGGAGATGAGAATGGCGCAGATCGATATCGTGGTAGGAACTGTCTACGGCGCAGCCATGCTGGTGGCCGAGACCTTGGCAGATGAGCTGGAACGCAAGGGGCATCACTGTACCCTGCACGAAGAAGCACGGCTGGCGGACATCGACCCCGGCCGTTTTTTATTGCTGGTCAGTGCCACCACCGGGCAGGGGGACATTCCTCCCAATCTGCAGCCCTTTGCCAGCGAGCTGGCTGACAAGGCGCCCAGGCTCAAGGGGCTGCGGTATGCCCTGATTGCCATGGGTGACAGCAGCTATGACCATTTTTGTGGCGCGGGCCGTCGGCTGGACGGATTGCTGCAAGAGCTGGGCGCCACGCGAGTGATTCCCCCGCTGGAGCTGGATGCCACCGTGCACGATGAACCCGAACAGGTGGCACTCAGCTGGCTGAAAAAGTGGGATATTCAGTCCTGAATATTCTCTGAAATAGAGCCATATCAATCCCCTGATCCTTAACCGACAGGGGATTGTTATTTGCACAAATGTCATCTCACTCAGCAAGCATATTTCCCACTCTTATTGTCGATAGTGGCGGAGGGATATTTTCCCCTTTTGGCATTCCATCGGCGTAATGGTTTCAAGCGCACCGCAGACCCGTCGTCCAAATAAAAGTTCAATCTTGAAAGCGATCTCAGTCATGTTTTTGTCATTCGAACGTAAAATAATGACTTCGGTTCAGTCGCGAATTAATTGCTGGTAACGCTTTCAAGTTTACTTTAATTGCTAATTTTGTTGTTTTGTTAGTCATGCATTGCCTTGTGGGTCGTTTTTTTACCTGCTTGTGTTGAGGTGATTGTTTGCCGAGCGATTTGTCGCCATTTTGTGAGTCGCTTCATATTTGTCGTGAAATACGCTCCCTATAATCAACCTCGGTTATCACCAACAGGATTACATGGTGATAAGAAGTTGAATATTCAGGATCACACTCCTCACTGCGGGAAATAAGGAATATGACAATGAAAATGAAGTGGCTCCCGATTGCAGCAGCTGTTACTGCCGCCCTGGCTTCCCAAGCCGCCTTTGCCGTAGATTTCCACGGCTATATGCGTTCCGGTATCGGTGTTTCTGATAACGGTGACATGCAGATTAATGCGAAAAATAAAGTAGGCCGTCTGGGTAACGAAGATGACACTTATGGAGAGATCCAGCTGGGTCAAGAAGTCTACAACAAGAATAATCAAACTTTTTATGTAGACTCCATGTTTACCATGAAGACCGACTTCCAAAGCCGTGATTGGGAGGACACTGCTAGCGATTCATCCAACTTCGCACTGCGTCAGTTCAACGTTCAGGCTAAAAACCTGTTTGGTGGGAATGAAACCCTATGGGCCGGTAAGCGCTTCTATCAGCGTCATGACATTCATATCTCCGATACCTACTACTGGGATGTCTCCGGCGCCGGTGCTGGTGTAGAAAATATTGAGGTTGGTCCGGGCAAGCTCTCTGTTGCTGTCACTCGTAATGACCCATGGGAAGCAGTGACTGGCACTAAAGATACTATCGATACCAACGTGTTCGATATTCGTTATGCTGGCATTCCTCTTTGGACTGACGCTTCTCTTGAAGTCGGTTATGACTTTGCTATGGCAAACCCGACTGACGAGCAAGATAAGCTGAACCCCAATATCAATGATGGTCATATGTTGACAGCTGAACTGACCCAGTCAATGTTGGGTGGTTTCAACAAGACTGTTGCTCAGTACTTTATGGATGGTCTGGCTGCTCAAGGTGTGAGCTATGGTTCTGGTTCAGGGAGCGGCCTGCAGTCCAATTCCAGCAGTGGTGATGGCTTCCGATTGATCAACTGGGGTGTGCTGCCAGTTGGTGACAAAGTTGAATTTGGCCACCAGCTGATTTATGCGCAGGCTAAAGACTTTACTGAATGGGGCACTCAGTACGAGGACAAGGATACTTTCTCTGTTGTTGTTCGTCCGATGTACAAGTGGAATGATGTCATGAAGACCGTCGCTGAGGTGGGTTACTTCAAAGATCATGAAACTAAGAAAGGCGCAAGTGAAACCTCTACTGATGGTAGCAAGTATACACTGGCACAAGCTTGGTCTGCAGGCTCAGGTTTCTGGGCTCGTCCTGAAATCCGTGTTTTCGCCTCCTATGTACAGCAAGATGGTCAATTCCGTGCTGACAGCAACGGTGTTAAGCAAGACAACGCTTGGAACTTCGGTGTACAAGCCGAAGCTTGGTGGTAATCTCTCCATCACCTGATTTCAAGTCGCCCCCGCTTGTCGGGGGCTCTTTTTTTCTAGATGGCGTGTAGGGTAGGCAGATGAAATATAGCAAGGTAGCGTTGACGATTTTGTGTTCCACTCTGATGACGGCCTGTGCGTCGCTTGAGGCAACGGTGGCTCCCACTCAGGAGTACAAGGGTATCCTCGATAGCCGTGCCAGTGCACTCCAGCAACTCGGCACAGCTACAGTATGTTGCAGCAGTATCAATGAGTTGCAGTATCAGCCGTTGGCTGCTGAGCAGAAAAGAGTGGTTGCCATAGATGGCAGCTCTCCGGCGTTCAACTTCCCGGAAGGCAAGAGCTATTATGCCGCCTTCAAATTACCGAGCAATTCTGGTGATCTCAAGATCACGGTTGCTGGGCTGATTGACAAGACGTTGTTTAACCCAACAGTGTTGCTGCTGGATTCCCAGTTCAAGCCGACCCGCACAATCGGTGCCAACATCATTACCTACAAACCTGCGCGTATGTTGGATGGCGATCGGGTTGAAGGTGTCTTTACCATCGACCGTTCCTATGTCGGCAATCCGAACAATGAAACCTATATGGTGATTTACACCACTCAGGCTACTTTGAGTCAGACTACCCAAGCCATGAGCCCTTCCAAGATGATGGCAAAATCGATGAGTGTGCAGGATTATGGCGCCAAAGATCCGCTGATCCCGCACTCGGCTTGGGGTGTCGTCACACTTGATGTGGAAGATCTGAGTGCCAGTGCGCTGGGGGATAACTTCTACAAGCCGGTTTACCAGGAAGCGATCGATGCCAATACACCGATCGTGGATACGACACCAAACAAGCTGGTTGTGCCAGTTGCTACCGCTGCTACCGCTGCAACTTCAGTGGCTGGGGCAACCGTCGCCAAACCTGCTCCTGCCATGTTGAGTGAAACTGAAGCCTTCTACCAGAGCCAGATCGAAAAAGCGGTCAAGGCGGGGGATATCGACAAGGCGATGAAGCTGGTGAACGAGGCTGAGCGGGCCGGTTCAACCAAGGCAAAAAGCGTGTTTATTGATGCGGTCAAGCGCTCGCAAAAATAGAATAATACGCCCCTTTGCTGGTCAGATATATTTATTGAGGCCTCCCTTGTTGGAGGCCTTTTTAATCGGTAGACTGTAATAAATAAAAATCACGCCGTTACATTTGGTTACAATGAGTTGCCGTTTGATGTGAATGGCATTGTTAAAATACAAAGTGAAACTGCTATTTATATGTCTTTGTAATAGAGTGATAATGCGGATTGTTAACTTATATTAGATGCGTTTTTTAGCCGCTAAACAAGTTGTGATCTTCCCTCCAAATTCAATATTCCCCCGCCTTTGAAAGCAGCAATTTATGACCCGCTGGGTTATATTCTGATGGTCAAAATAAACAAGCCCGACTCGAAGATATCTGAATGAATCAGTCCTTATTTCATCCAGATAGATCGTTCAGGGACGACAATCCATTCAGGAGCGCACACAATGTTCAAAAATGCTTTCTCTAATCTGCAAAAGGTTGGTAAGGCGCTGATGCTGCCAGTATCAGTCTTGCCAGTCGCAGGTATTCTGCTGGGGGTGGGGGCTGCCCACTTCAGCTGGATGCCGGAAATTGTCTCCCAATTGATGGAGCAAGCCGGTGGTTCCGTATTTGGCCAGATGGCCCTGCTGTTCGCAGTGGGTGTTGCTCTGGGTTTTACCAATAACGACGGTGTATCCGGTCTGTCAGCTATCGTTGGCTACGGCATCATGGTCGCAACCCTGAAGGTCATGGCACCTGTGATGGGTGTTGAAACCATCGAAACCGGCGTGCTGGGTGGTATCCTGGCCGGTGGTATCGCTGCCTGGGCGTTCAACCGCTTCTACAAGATCCAGCTGCCAGAGTACCTGGGCTTCTTCGCGGGCAAACGTGCCGTACCCATCATCACCGGTTTCCTCTCCATCGGTCTGGGTGTGATCCTGTCTGTGATTTGGCCGCCAGTGGGTGGCGCCATCGGTGCCTTCTCTGACTGGGCTGCCAACCAGAACCCGGTACTGGCCTTCGGTATCTACGGCGTGGTTGAGCGCTCCCTGATCCCGTTCGGTCTGCACCACATCTGGAACGTACCGTTCTTCTATCAGGCGGGTACCTGCGTCAACGGTGCCGGTGAAACTGTTCACGGTATCATGACCTGCTTCCTGACTGCTGATGACGCGTCCCGCGCTGCCGGTAACGGCTTTGGTCAGCTGGCTGGTGGCTACCTGTTCAAAATGTTCGGTCTGCCTGCTGCTGCGTTCGCCATCGCTCACGCTGCCAAGCCGGAAAACCGCGCCAAGATCGTTGGTATCATGGCCTCTGCAGCCCTGACCTCTTTCCTGACCGGTATCACCGAGCCGATTGAATTCTCCTTCCTGTTCATCGCACCGGTTCTGTACGCAATCCACGCTGTACTGGCTGGTCTGGCTTATGTGCTGACCAACTCTCTGGGTATCGTACATGGTCACACCTTCTCCAATGGCTTCATCGACTTCGTGGTGCAATCACCGCGTGCCGACAACATGCTGCTGCTGGTAGGTCTGGGTCTGGTTTACGCGGCCATCTACTACGTGGTATTCAGCTTCGTTATCCGTGCCATGAACCTGAAAACCCCGGGTCGTGAAGACGAGACTGCTGAAGAGGCCGTTGGCCAAGGCAAAGACGAGATGTCTGCTGCTCTGGTTGCCGCCTTCGGTGGTAAAGAGAACATCGCTTCTCTGGATGCCTGCATCACCCGTCTGCGTGTTGGCGTGAAAGATGTTGCCAAAGTTGACCAGGCTGGTCTGAAGAAACTGGGTGCAGCCGGTGTGGTTGTGGCTGGTTCCGGCGTTCAAGCCATCTTCGGTACCAAGTCCGACAACCTGAAAACCGACATGGACATCTGGATGAAGAGCAACTAATCCTGTTGCCTGAATATCAGCGTGTTTGAAGAGGGAGGCGAAAGCCTCCCTCTTGCTATTTCTGGTCATGGATCGTGCGAGTCGCTGTAGATCGATCTCGGCAGGAGTCTCTTTGCCCAAGATGCGATGTGTAACGGGATACCTTCTGTCGGCGTTGTGCCTCGCTCGCCTTATCGCACACCATCACCAGGTCAACCTTATAGCCAGATAAAGTCATCCAGTAATCAGCCAATAAAAAGAGCGCCATCTGGGCGCTCTTTTGTCGAGTCGAGGGGATTAGAGTTTCTCCAGATCCCGTTCGATTTCGCTGATCTTGTTTTGTACTACTTTTTCCAGATGGCGCAGGTCGCGCAGGATCTTCTGCTTGATGTCCGGGTCGGCTTGCTGATGGACGCCCTGGGTCAGGTTGTCCAGCTCGTCCACCACATACTTGAGGTTGGCGTTGATCTCGGTGACATCCTTGTACTCATGGGTACCGGAGTCGACCAGCATGGTTTTGCGCTGGCGGGGATACTTGAATTTGACACTCTTGGCGAAGAACTCGCCCTTCTGCTTCTTGAAGTAGATCTTGAGGATGTCGTGGTTGGCCTCCTGGCGCAGGGTATAGCTGTCGACGGAGGCGGGATCCTGGATCCCCAGGCTCTTCAGATTCTCGTACATCAGGCTTCCTCGGTTTGAAACGATCCTGTCCCATCCATCTTAACCGATGCCTTATGGCTTGCCTGTGACAAGGGCGCCAAAATCAAAAGGGCGCCATCAGGCGCCCTTTTCATCACAGCTATGCTGATTACTCGTCGATGGAGCGCAGCAGAGCGTTGATGCCTACTTTGGCGCGAGTCTTGGCATCGACCTTCTTGACGATGACCGCCGCGTAGAGGCTGTACTTGCCGCATTTGGAGGGCAGGGAGCCGGAGACGACCACGGAGCCAGCCGGTACGCGGCCGTAGTGGATCTCGCCGGTTTCGCGGTCATAGATGCGGGTGGACTGGCCGATGAAGACGCCCATGGAGATGACGGAACCTTCCTCGACGATCACCCCTTCAACCACTTCGGAGCGGGCACCGATAAAGCAGTTGTCTTCGATGATGGTCGGGTTGGCCTGCAGCGGTTCCAGTACGCCGCCGATGCCGACGCCGCCGGAGAGATGCACGTTCTTACCGATCTGGGCGCAAGAGCCTACGGTGGCCCAAGTATCGACCATGGTACCTTCGTCAACGAAGGCGCCGATGTTGACATAGGAGGGCATCAGCACGGTATTGGGGGCGATAAAAGAGCCTTTGCGGGCGGTTGCCGGCGGCACCACGCGCACACCCGCTTCCTTGAACTGCTCGGCAGTGTAGTTGGAGAATTTGAGGGGAACCTTGTCGTAGTACTGGGCATCGTCGCCCTTGATGATGCCGTTGTCGTTGATGCGGAAGTAGAGCAGTACCGCTTTCTTCAACCACTGATGGACAACCCACTCACCGGCGATCTTCTCGGCAACCCGTGCCTTGCCGGAGTCCAGCAGGTCGATGGCTTGCAGGATGGCGGACTTGGTGGCGCTATCCACGGAGCCCGGAGTAATGGTGTCGCGGCGCTCGAAGGCCGCTTCAATGATCTGTTGCAACTCGGTCATGACAGGTTTCCTTTAAAAAATTCTGTTTGTTGTATCACACTTTTCCGACTGTTTTTAAGGGGTTGACCGGAATTCTTCCGGCCAGCGGCCATTTCTTCATCCGGTGTGCGCCAACCAGTTGTTTGGTATGGCAAAAAACGCCCGACAATCAGCCTCTTTCGAATCACTCTTCGCTTAATCCAGTACCGATTGCTGGGGATTGAGCTGGTGTACCAGTCGCTCTTCCAGCTGTTTTTGCTGCTCGGCGGTCAATGGCTCGCCATCGAGGCTGGTCAGGCTGAAAAAGTCCTCGACCCTCTCACCGAAAGTGGCGATTTTGGCGGCGTGTAGCGACAGTCCGCACTGCTGGAAAACGGCACCGATCCGCGCCAGCAGGCCGGGGGTATCGAGGGCAGTCAGCTCCATCAGGGTGTGACGGCTCTCCCCTTTATGAGGCAGGAAGACTACCCGGGTCGGTACGCTGAACTGGCGGTGGCGCCGCGACAACGGCTTATTGCGCAGCACCAACTTGCCCGGCTCCTGCAGCGCCTTCTCCAGCGCTTTCTTGATGGTGGCGGTGCGGTTGGGGCTGATGGGCTCGCCGCTCGGCTCCAGCACCACGAAGGTATCGAGCACATAGTTGCTGCGCGAGTTCATGATCTGGGCGTCGTGGATGTTAAGGTTCTTCTGATCCAGCGCCGAGGCCACGGTGGCAAACAGATTCGGCGTGTCGCGGCAGTAGATAAATACCTCGCTGCCGCCGCGGGTCGGGTGTTTGCCGATGATCACCAGCGGAGCCGGATTGTCGCCATGCTCGATGATGTGGCGGCAGTGCCAGGCGATCTGCTCCGGGCTGTGACGCAGGAAGTAGTCGGCCTTGAAATCGGCCCAGAGCAGGTTGATCGCCTCTTCCGATACATCCCTTTGTGCCAGCAGTTGCTTGGCCTGACGCTGGTTTTCGCGAATGCGCAGCCGCATGTCGGGCGGGTTCTCCAGCCCCTGGCGCAGCGCCTTCTGGGTCGCGAAGTAGAGCTCCCGCAGCAGGGTGCCCTTCCAATCGTTCCACAGGGTGTCGTTGGTGGCGCAGATATCGGCCACGGTGAGGCAGTAGAGCAGGTCGAGATGCTGTTCGTCGCGCACCTTCTGGGCAAAATCGGTGACAACGTCGGGGTCATAGATGTCGCGGCGCTGGGCTGTGACCGACATCAGCAGATGGTGGCGCACCAGCCAGGCGACCAGCCGACTCTCGTAGCGATCCAGACCGTGCAGCTGGCAGAACTCCAGCGCATCGACGGCGCCGAGTTCCGAGTGATCGCCGCGCCGCCCTTTGGCGATGTCGTGGAACAGGGCGGCGATGCTGAGCAGCTCCGGTTTGCGCAGCCGGGTGAAGACCTCGTGGCAGAGCGGGTGGCTCTGGCGACTGGCCGGATTGGGAAACTGGTGAATGTTCTTGAGTAGCCGATGGGTGTGCTCATCCACCGTGTAGGCGTGGAACATGTCGAACTGCATCTGGCCGACGATGAGGTTCCACTGGGGCAGATAGGCCGCCAGAATGCCGTACTTGTGCATCAGGGTGAGCGGTAGGCCGATGCCGTTGGGGTGGCGCAGCAGCGCCATGAACAGGCGACGGCAGTCAGGCAAGTCCTGCAGCCAGCAGTTGAGTTTGCGGCGCGCCTCGCGCAGCTGGCGCAGGGTGGCCGAGTGGATGCCGGCAATCTCGGGATGCTGGGCCATCTGATAGAAGAGGCGCAAGATGGCGGCCGGTTCACGGCTGAACAGCTCCGCATCCACCGCATCGATGAGGCGGCCACGGAGCTGGAACTCGTCGGAGAGGCGGCGCACATCCATGGCGGTGTTGCCGAGGATCGCTTCGTCAAACAGCTGCAACAGCATCTCGTTGAGCTCGGAGACCCGCCGCACAGTCTGGTAGAAGCGCTTCATCATCTGCTCGACCGGAGTGTTGCCCTCTCCCTCGAACCCCAGCATCTGGGCCACGGTGCGCTGGCGATCGAACAGCAGGCGGTTATCCCCCTTGTTGATCGCCATATGCAGGGCGAAACGCACCTTCCAGAGGAAATTCTGGCAGTCGAGTAGTTCACGATACTCGGCGCGGTTGAGAAAGCCGTGGCTGGTCATCTCGAACAAGGTAGTGGCGCCGAAGTGGCGGCGGGCAACCCAGGCGAGGGTTTGAATATCCCGCAGGCCGCCCGGATTGCTCTTGAGATCCGGTTCCAGCTTGTAGGCGGTGCCGAGAAACTGCTGATGACGTTCAGCCTGCTCCTGGCGCTTGGCGCGAAAGAAGGCTTCGCTTGGCCAGAAGTGCTGGGGGCCGGTGGCCTCTTTCAGTTGCTGGAATCCCTCCTGGCGACCTGTGATGTAGCGGGCCTCGATGAGGTTGGTTGCTACCGTGATATCGGCGCGCCCCTGCTCGAGGCACTCCGCCACGTTGCGCACCGCCTGACCCACCTCCAGCTTGAGATCCCATAGCAAGGTGATGAACTCGCCGATCCGCAGTCCCAGCACCTCGTCCAGTTCGTCGCCGTCATAGAGGATCAGCAGGTCGATATCGGAGTGGGGGTGCAGCTCGCCACGGCCATAACCGCCTACCGCGATGAGGGTGAGGTCGCTCTTGTCGAAGCCGAACTTCTGCCACAGCCGGCAGAGCAGCTGATCCATGTATTCGGAGCGGGTGGCAACCAGCTCGATGATGTTGTCACCGGCATCGAAACGGGCGTGCAGCCAGCCGAGAAAGCGGCTCAGGTACTCTTTGCAGTTGTCGCGAGTGAGCTGGTCATCGGGTAACAAATGGGGGGAAAGCAGGCTGGCGTCCATGGCATCTCACACACAGTGGCAGGCAAACGGCTGAAACAGAAGTAAAAACCCCGGCGCTTTGGAAGTTCAGGGCCGGGGTTCGATGTTAGCTGTGTTTGATGAAGCGGTCGATAGTGTCATCGGGGCGCAGGGTGAGCACCTCGCAGCCATCATCGGTCACAAGCAGGGTGTGCTCCCACTGGGCGGAGTCGCCGCCATCCTTGGTGGTCACGGTCCAGCCATCCTTCGGATTGACCTTGCAGTGATACTTCTTGCTGTTGACCATCGGCTCGATGGTGAAGCACATGCCTGCTTTCAGCTCCAGCTTGCCGCTGTTGCGATAGTGGAGGATCTGTGGCTCTTCGTGGAACTCGGCACCGATGCCGTGGCCGCAGTAGTCACGCACTACGGAGAAACCGGCCTTCTCGACGATGGGCTGAATAACAGCGCCAATCTCGGTGATGCAGGCACCCGGACGCACCTTCTTGATGGCGGCGTAGAGGCTCTCTTGCGCAACTTTACAGAGCTGGCGGCGCAGCGGGGTGGTCTCGCCCACGATGAACATGGCCGAGGTATCGCCGTGGTAGCCATCCTTGATGACGGTGATATCCAGATTAATGATGTCGCCATCGCGCAGTTTCTTGTGATTCGGGATACCGTGGCAGATCACATCGTTCACCGAGGTGCAGATGGATTTGGGGAAGCCGTGGTAGTTGAGCGGAGCTGGAACCGCCTGTTGTACGTCGACAATATAGTCGTGGCAGAGGGTGTTCAGTTCGTCAGTGGTGACGCCAGCTTTGACATGGGGCGCAATCATGACCAGCACATCGGCGGCCAATTGGCCGGCAACGCGCATCTTTTCAATCTCTTCCGGTGTCTTGATTTTAATGGACATGGGATCTCTCTTGCGGCCTGCCGCTGGGCCTGCGAGGGCAGACAGGACAGGTAATGAAAAATAGATGCGTTTGCAATCAGGGCAAAATTTTATCCGCAACCCCCGCGTACTTCCAGTGTGATTGTCATCACAACGTCAAATCAGCGTCGCAGCATCCTCTGGCGGGATCCATATTTACACCTGTTTAGGGTGTCGGCCGGTGGTGTCCTGAACAAAGTTATGATATAAAGCGCGCCGGAATGGGGAACTTGCGTCCCGATTTCATCACCCTTACTTAAACAACACACACACATCGACACATATGCCGGGGTGCCTTAACGGGTCGGTTATATGGGATGTGTGGAGGCCTAACCCCAATACAGAGGTATAAAATGGCTAAAGTTTCTATGCGCGACATGCTGCAAGCCGGCGTTCACTTCGGTCACCAGACTCGTTACTGGAACCCGAAAATGAAATCCTACATCTTCGGTGCCCGCAGCAAAGTTCACATCATCAACCTGGAAAAAACCGTTCCGATGTTTGACGATGCCATGAACTTCATCAGCTCCGTAGCTGCCAAGAAAGGCAAGGTACTGTTCGTTGGTACCAAGCGTGCCGCGTCTGAAGCCGTAAAAGAAGCCGCTGAGCGTTGCGACCAGTTCTATGTAAACCACCGCTGGCTGGGCGGTATGCTGACCAACTGGAAAACCGTTCGTCAGTCTATCAAGCGCCTGAAAGATCTGGAAACCCAGAGCCAGGACGGTACCTTCGACAAGCTGACCAAGAAAGAGGCGCTGATGCGTACTCGCGAAATGGAAAAGCTGGAGAAGAGCCTGGGTGGTATCAAGAACATGGGCGGCCTGCCTGACGTTCTGTTCGTTGTCGATGCCGACCACGAGCACATCGCTATCAAAGAAGCCAACAACCTGGGTATCCCGGTAGTTTCCATCGTTGATACCAACTCCAACCCGGACGGCGTTGATTACGTCATCCCGGGTAACGACGACGCTATCCGTGCCGTACAGCTGTACCTGAATGCTGCTGCTGACACCGTACTGGAAGCTCGCGCTCAGGACATCGTTGTTCAAGCCGAACAAGATGGCTTCGTTGAAGCTGAGTAATTGATAAGGACTGTAAAGCCCTTATTAACCAAGCTGATGTAATTGGTTAGCAGGGGCCCTTGTGGCCCCTGTTTCTTGTCAATTCAAGACCGAGGATACTGGACATGGCTAACGTTACTGCCGCCCTGGTAAAAGAACTGCGCGAGCGCACTGCCGCTGGCATGATGGATTGCAAAAAAGCACTGGAAGAAGCTGCTGGTGATATCGAGCTGGCAATTGAGAACATGCGCAAATCCGGTCAGGCCAAAGCCGCCAAGAAAGCTGGCCGTATCGCCGCTGAAGGCGTTATCTTTGCTCGCACCGAAGGCAACGTTGCCGTCATGATCGAGCTGAACAGCGAAACCGACTTCGTCGCCAAAGATGCCAGCTTCATGGCAATGGGCCAGAAGATCGCTGACATCGCTGCGACCCAGAAAATTGCTGACGTTGACGCGCTGAAAGCCGCTGACTTCGGTAACGGCGAATCCGTCGAGCTGACCATCACCAACCTGATCGCCAAGATCGGTGAGAACATGAACCTGCGTCGCGTGATGCTGGTTGAAGGTGACAACCTGGGTACCTACGTTCACGGTTCCCGCATTGGTGTTATCACCAAGCTGACCGGTGGTTCTGCCGAGCTGGCCAAAGATCTGGCCATGCACGTTGCTGCCAACAGCCCGCAATTCGTCAAGCCTGAAGACGTGTCTGCTGAAGTCGTTGCCAAAGAGCGCGAAATCCAGATCGACATCGCCATCAACTCCGGCAAGCCGAAAGAGATCGCCGAGAAGATGGTTGAAGGCCGCATGAAGAAGTTCACCGGTGAGGTTTCCCTGACTGGTCAACCGTTCGTGAAAGATCCTTCCATGACCGTTGCCGAGCTGCTGAAGAAAGAAGGCGCTGACGTTGTTTCCTTCACCCGTTTCGAAGTGGGCGAAGGCATCGAGAAGCAAGAGACCGATTTCGCTGCTGAAGTTGCAGCCCAAATCGCGGCCGCTCAGAAGGCCTAATCGAACCGGTTTTTCCGTTTCCCCAGACCGCGACTTATGTCGCGGTCTTTATATGACCAGGAATCAGTGACATGAGTACCAATCCCAAACCTGCATACAGACGTGTTCTTCTGAAGTTGAGTGGTGAAGCCCTGCAAGGATCCGAGGGTTTCGGCATTGATCCGGCGGTGCTGGAGCGGATGGCCCAAGAGATCAAAGAACTGGTTGAGTTGGGTGTTCAGGTCGGTCTGGTCATCGGTGGCGGCAACCTGTTCCGTGGTGCCGGTCTTGCCAAAGCGGGCATGAACCGCGTGGTGGGCGACCACATGGGTATGCTGGCAACCGTGATGAACGGTCTGGCCATGCGTGATGCCCTGCATCGTGCTTATGTGAATGCCCGTCTGATGTCTGCCATCTCCCTGCAAGGCGTCTGCGACTCCTACAGCTGGGCCGAGGCAATCAGCCAGCTGCGTGCTGGCAAAGTCGTTATCTTCTCTGCCGGTACCGGCAACCCCTTCTTCACTACCGATTCTGCGGCTTGCCTGCGCGGGATCGAGATCGAAGCTGACGTGGTGCTCAAAGCCACCAAGGTTGATGGTGTATACAACGAAGATCCGGTCAAGAATCCGGATGCCGTGCTGTATCATGAACTGAGTTATGATGAAGTTCTTGAAAAAGAGCTCAAGGTGATGGATCTTGCTGCCTTTACCCTGGCACGTGACCATGATCTGCCGATCCGTGTGTTCAACATGAACAAACCGGGTGCCCTGCGCCGGGTTGTCATGGGTGAACCGGAAGGCACTCTGATCCACCACGTTGGTAAATAAGATAAAAGTGAGCCACCTGGCGCTCTTATCCTATCCATCACGTCAGTAAATAAGATAGACACGGGCCGTGTAGCGGCTCGTTCGCCAAAAGGAAAACCACTGTGATCAACGAGATTAAAAACGACGCCAAGGACCGTATGGGCAAGAGCGTAGAAGCGCTCAAGACCCAAATGTCCAAGATCCGTACCGGCCGTGCTCACCCGAGCCTGCTCGACGGCATCCAGGTTGAGTATTACGGTGCTGCCACTCCGCTGAAACAGTTGGCCAACGTCGTGGCAGAAGATGCTCGCACCCTCTCCATCTCCATTTTTGACCGCTCCATGATCCAGGCGGTAGAGAAGGCGATTCTGACCTCCGATCTGGGCCTGAACCCGTCCAGCAATGGCCAGACCCTGCGCGTACCGCTGCCGCCGCTGACCGAAGAGCGTCGTCGCGACCTGACCAAGATCGTCCGTGCCGAAGCGGAAAACGCTCGTGTTGCCGTGCGCAACATCCGTCGTGACGCCAACGCTGATCTGAAAGCGCTGCTGAAGGACAAAGAGATCTCCGAAGACGATGACCGTCGCGCCCAGGAAGAGATCCAGAAACTGACCGACTCCTACATCAAGCTGGTCGATGAGGCCCTTGCCGTAAAGGAGAAGGAGCTAATGGAAATCTAACCGTCTGAAAGGTATATTACGAGCGCCGTGTAGTGCCCCTGCACGGCGCTTTTGTCTTTGTGGGAGAATTACATGTCGCTTTTGGCTGCGTTGGGTGATTGTGCCAACTCGTCTTTACCCCGTCACGTCGCCATCATCATGGATGGTAACGGTCGCTGGGCCCAGAACCGAGGCAAGATGCGGGTTTATGGCCACAAGGCGGGCGTCAAGTCAGTGCGCGAGGCCGTTACCTTTGCTGCGCGTGCCAAGATCGAGGCATTGACCCTGTTTGCATTCTCCAGCGAGAACTGGCGCCGCCCGGAAGGGGAGGTCAGTGCCTTGATGGAACTGTTCATCACAGTGCTGGGTCGTGAGGTGCAGAAACTGCACAACAACGGGATCCGGCTCAAGGTGATTGGCGATACTGCTCGCTTTAGTGAGCGGTTGCAGGCCAAAATCGCCAAGGCGGAAGCCTTGACCGCCAATAACAAGGGGTTGACCCTGAACATTGCGGCCAACTATGGCGGCCAGTGGGATATCGCCCAGGCCGCCCGCAAGCTGGCTAAAGCAGTGGCGGCCGGTGAACTGGCCGCTGACGACATTGATGAATCCATGTTGACCCGCGAGGTTTGCATGGCCGATCTGCCACCCGTGGACCTGTTGATCCGCACCGGTGGCGATCATCGCATCAGCAACTTTGTGTTATGGCAGCTCGCCTATGCCGAGCTCTATTTTACCCCGGTATTGTGGCCCGATTTCAACGAGGCCGAGTTCAGTGAGGCTGTCGCCTCTTTCGTTGCCCGCGAGCGTCGCTTCGGTTGCACGGGTGAACAGATACGGGAATTGATCGCCGAGCAGCAGACCGGCTAAACCCCGCTCCCAAGAGAGAGGTTTCTTTTGCTAAAACAACGAATTATTACTGCTTTGATGTTGATCCCCCTGGTGTTGGGGGCGCTCTTCTTTCTGCCATTGAAATTTTTTGCCCTGTTGGCTGCGCTGGTGTTTTTGTTGGCCAGTCGTGAATGGAGCGGGTTTGTCTCTGCTGCTCCGCAGCAATGGTTGCCCATCGTATTTTGTCTGTTGCTCGGTGCCAGCCTCTTTTGGCTGCCGGTGGAGCAACTCTGGACGCCCCATCTGCACCCCCTCGTGATGGGCGTGCTCTGGACCGCGGTAAGCTGGTGGCTGCTGGGTCTGCTGCTGGTACTGCGTTATCCCCAGAGCGCCAAGCTGTGGAAAGAGTCTATCTGGCTCAAGTCGCTGTTTGGTCTGGTGACCCTGGTTCCTTTCTTCTGGTCGCTGGTCGCCATCCGTGGTTACAACTTTTACCATGACCCCATGATGGGGGCCTGGATCCTGTTGTTCGTGATGGGACTGGTCTGGGCGGCAGATTCTGGCGCGTATTTTTTCGGCAAGGCGTTCGGTAAGCACAAGCTGGCACCGGCTGTGAGTCCGGGCAAAACCATCGAAGGAATGTGTGGCGGCCTCTTTACCGCCAGCCTGCTGGCCATCGGCGTTACCTGGTCGATGGGATTTGTTCCTGCCAAGATGATCACCGTGCTGTTTTGCTCTCTGCTGGCGGTGCTTGCCTCCGTACTCGGCGATCTGACCGAGAGCATGTTCAAGCGCGAAGCGGGCATCAAGGACTCCGGCACTCTGCTGCCTGGTCATGGCGGCATTCTTGACCGGATCGACAGCCTGACCGCCGCCCTGCCGGTGTTTCTGCTCAGTTATCTGCTACTCAGTCAGGAGTTTTGATGCACAAGTCACTGGTTATTCTGGGGGCCTCCGGCTCCATTGGTCAGAGTACCTTGAAAGTGCTGCGCCATAACCCGGGCAGTTGGCAAGTATTGGCGTTGACCGCCGCCCGCAACGTGGATGCCATGTTGCGGGACTGCCTCGAATTCTCCCCCCGTTTTGCCGTGATGGTCGATGAGGATGCCGCCCGTGAACTGGCTGCCCGTCTGAAAGCGCACGGCAGTGCGACCCGGGTCATGTCTGGTGCAGCAGCCCTTTGCGAGGTTGCCGCTCACCCCGACGCCCATAGCGTGATGGCCGCCATTGTGGGGGCAGCCGGACTGGCCCCGACCATGGCCGCGGTACGTGCCGGCAAGCGTATTTTGCTGGCCAACAAGGAGGCGCTGGTGATGTCCGGTGCTTTCTTCATGGAAGCCGTGCGCGAACATGGCGCCGAGCTGCTGCCCATCGACAGCGAACACAATGCCATCTTCCAGTGTCTGCCGACCGCCGTGCAGCGCCAGCCCGGTTTTTGCGATCTGGCGGCGGCGGGGATCAGCAAGATTTTGCTGACCGGTTCTGGCGGCCCGTTCCGTTACACTGAGATCAGCGAGTTGGCCAAGGTGACGCCGGCGCAGGCCATCGCCCATCCCAACTGGTCGATGGGGGCCAAGATTTCGGTCGACTCCGCCACCATGATCAACAAGGGGCTGGAGTACATCGAGGCGCGCTGGTTGTTCAATGCGGCGCCCGAGCAGATCCAGGTGGTGATCCACCCCCAGTCGGTGATCCACTCCATGGTGCAGTATAAGGATGGCTCTGTACTGGCCCAGCTTGGTAATCCGGATATGTGTACCCCCATCGCCCATGCGCTGGCTTACCCCAATCGCATCCCTTCCGGTGTGGAACCTTTGGATTTCTTCAGTGTCGGAGAGTTCAGCTTTATCCGGCCTGATTATGATCGCTATCCCTGTCTGGCGCTTGCCATCAATGCCTGCCAGAAGGGACAAGCGGCGACCACTGCGCTCAATGCGGCCAACGAGGAGGCGGTTGCCGCCTTCCTGGCCGGGCGCATCGGCTTTATGGATATTGCCCGGATCAACGAGGCAGTGATGCTGGCGCTGGATAGCAGCGCAGTCGGCTCGCTCGATGATCTGTTTGCCCTGGACGGTGCGGCAAGAGCCCGTGCTCACACTTTGATTGAGGAGCTTGGCTGATGGGCGGTGTGTTGTGGAATATCGGTGCCTTTGTTGTTGCGCTGGGCCTGCTGGTCGCGGTGCACGAGTTTGGTCACTTCTGGGTGGCCCGTCGTTGTGGCGTCAAGGTTGAGCGCTTCTCTATCGGTTTTGGCAAGGCGATCTGGCGCCGGATGGGTAAAGATGGCACCGAATATGTGCTGGCGCTGATCCCCCTCGGTGGTTACGTCAAGATGCTCGATGGCCGGGTCGATGAACTCAAGCCCGGTGACGAGCAGTATGCCTTCAACCACAAGAGTGTCTGGGCGCGGATGGCGATTGTCGCCGCGGGCCCTATGGCCAACTTCGTGTTTGCCCTGTTTGCCCTCTGGCTGATGTTTATCATCGGGGTGCCGAGCGTCAAGCCGGTGATTGGTGAGGTGCGTCCGGCATCCATCGTTGCCGAGGCGGGTGTGCTGCCGGGGATGGAGATTGTCGGGGTTGGCGATGAGCAGACCGGCGACTGGGAGAGCGTCACTTACGCCCTTATCAGCCATCTGGGTGATGATGCAGTCACCCTGAAAGTGCAGGCACCCAATACCAGCTATGCCACCGATAAAACCTTGTCGCTGACCGGCTGGACCTTCGAGCCGGATAAAGAGTCGCCCATTGGCAGCTTGGGGATTGTCCCCCTGAGTGGCAAAGTGCTGCCTGTCGTGGCTGCCGTGGTGGCCAAGAGTGCCAGTGAAAAGGCGGGGCTGCAGGTCGGTGACCGTATCAAACAGGTCGGCGATCAGCCTATTACCGCGTGGGCCCAGTTTGTCGAACTGGTGCAGCAGGCACCGGGCGAACCACTGCAAGTGGTGGTTGAGCGCAACAACAGTGATCTCAACGTGACCCTGACCCCGGATAGCCGCAAGGTGCAGGGTAAGCTTGTTGGATTCGTCGGTCTCTCACCGCAACTGGTTCCATTACCGGATGAATATCGAATTCTGTTACAGTATGGGCCTTTGCAGGCGCTGTGGCATGGCGCGGACAAGACCTGGAGCCTGATCACGCTCACCTTTGACATGATTGGCAAGTTGATCGGTGGCATCGTGTCGCTGGACAACCTGAGCGGCCCCATCTCCATTGCCAAGGGCGCCGGCAGCAGTGCCGACTATGGTCTGGTCTATTTCTTGAGTTTTCTGGCGCTCATCAGCGTCAACCTGGGAATTATCAATCTGTTCCCCCTGCCGGTGCTCGATGGTGGCCATCTGGTCTATTTCCTGATCGAAGCGGTCACCGGCAAGCCGGTATCAGAGAAAATACAGGAAGTGGGTTTCAGGATCGGCGCCGCCATTCTGATGTTATTGATGGGCATTGCGCTGTTTAACGATTTCGCTCGCCTCTGAGGCCAGAGCATCAACAAGGACACATAAGAACAAAATGGCTGTTAAAAAAGCATTGGTGTTGAGTTGCCTGCTGGGTGCCAGTTTCCTGGCCCAGGCGGCCCCTGCCTCTTTTGTGGTGCAAGATATCCAGGTCGAAGGTCTGCAACGGGTGACCCTGGGTGCCGCACTGTTGAACCTGCCGATCCGGGTCGGTGATACCGTCGACTCCGTGGCTCTGGCCAGCGCCATCAAGAAGCTCTATGCCTCGGGTAACTTCGAGGATGTGAAGGTTTACCGTGATGGCCAGGTGCTGCAGGTGATGGTCAAGGAGCGTCCGACCATCTCCAGCATCGAGTTTGCCGGCAACAAGGATATCAAAGAGGAGCAACTGACCCAGAGTCTGGAGTCCTCCGGTATCCGTGTGGGCGATCCGCTGGATCGCACCGTGCTCACCTCCCTCGAGAAGGGACTGGAAGATTTCTACTATGGCGTGGGTAAATACTCCGCCAAGGTCAAGGCGATCGTCACCCCGTTGCCGCGCAACCGGGTCGACCTCAAGTTCACCTTCGTGGAAGGGGAAGCGGCCAAGATCCAGCAGATCAACATCGTCGGCAATAGCGTCTTCCCTGAAGAGAAGCTGATTGCCCAGCTCTCCCTGCGCGACGAAGTGCCTTGGTGGAACTTCACCGCCGATCAGCGCTATCAGAAGCAGAAACTGGCCGGTGATATCGAGACCCTGCGCTCCTACTACATGGACCGCGGCTATATCCGCTTCCAGCAGGAGTCTACCCAGGTCTCCATGACCCCCGACAAGAAGGGCGTCTACGTCACCCTCAACATCAAGGAAGGGGATCAGTACAAGGTCTCAGGTGTCCAGCTCAAGGGTGACCTGATCGATCGCGGTGGCGAGATGAAGGGATTGATCCCGATCGCTGCCGGCAGCACCTACTCCGCCAGTCAGGTGACTCATACCGAAGAGGTGCTCTCCAAGTTCCTCGGCCGTTACGGCTACGCCTATCCGAAAGTGGTCACCTTCCCGCAGGTCAATGACAAGACCAAGGAAGTGGAGCTGATCGTCAACGTTGAGCCTGGCCCCCGTGTCTATGTGCGCAACATCAACTTCAGCGGTAACGCCACCACCGAAGATCAGGTGCTGCGTCGCGAGATGCGCCAGATGGAAGGCACCTGGCTCTCCTCCGACAACATCGAGCAGTCCAAGAGCCGTCTCAACCGCCTTGGTTATTTCGAGAGCGTCGAAGTGGACACCAAGCGGGTGCCGGGCAACGATGATCTGGTTGACCTCGACTTCAAGGTCAAGGAGCAGCCAGCAGGCTCCATCAACGCCGGTATCGGTTACGGTACCGAATCGGGTCTGAGCCTGCAGGCGGGGATCTCTCAGAATAACTTTATGGGTACCGGTAAAACGGTCTCCATCAACGCCAGCACCAACGACTACTCCAAGAACGTTGACCTGAGCTACAACGACCCCTACTTCACCGTAGATGGTGTCAGCCTGGGTGGTCGGGTCTACTACAACCAGTTCCGCGCCGATGATGCCGATATCGTCGATTACGAGAACGAAACCATCGGTTTCCGTCTCTCCAGCGGCTTCCCGGTCAACGAGTTCAACCGTCTCGACTTCAGTACCGGTATCGAGAGCACCAAGCTGAGTCGTCCCTCATTCAATAGCCAGAACTATCAGGAATGTCTAAAGGACAATCCGGATACTGACGGCAATACCTATTGCTGGGATCAGTGGAACGATAACCGCCAGTCGGTGCAGATGGATCAGTTCTGGAATCTCTATTCACAGGATGGTTCCAACCTCGACTTTGTGACCGTCGATGTCACCGCTGGCTGGACCCGTTCCACCCTGAACAAGGGGATGTTCCCGACCGCCGGTGACCGCCAGCGTGTCAACGCCAAGGTGACCGTGCCGGGCATGGAACTGCAGTACTACAAGCTCTCCGCCGAAGATGCCCATTACTTCCCGCTAGATGTGGATCATAACTGGGTGATGATCGGCAAGGGGCGCGTCTCCTACGGTAACGGCTATGGCGATGACCCCATGCTGCCGTTCTTCGAAAACTACTATGCCGGCGGTTTCGATACGGTACGTGGCTTCAAGAGCAACACCATTGGTCCCAAGGCGATTTACAAGACCTACAACAAACCGGGGGCTGGCACTTGTACTGGCAGTCAACCTTGTGAGACCGGCAGTTATGAAGGTTCCGACACCTCGGTGGGCGGTAACGCTCTGGCCGTTGCAACACTGGAGCTGGTCTTCCCGACCCCGTTCGTCTCCGAGACTTATCGTCCGCAGATCCGTTCCACCGTCTTTATGGATGCAGGTACCGTCTGGAGCACTGATTTTGCCAACGGAGCATATCCTTGCGCCGCCGGTTCTGATTGCAACTATCTGAGCCAGGACTACTCCAGCCCGGGCAATATCCGGGTCTCTGCCGGTGTCTCCCTGCAGTGGCTCTCGCCGATGGGCCCGCTGGTGTTCGCCTTGGCCAAGCCGATCAAGAAATATGAAGGGGATCGCACCGAGTTCTTCTCCTTCAACATCGGTCGTACTTTCTAAGCAGAGTTTCACCCCCACCCATGCGGTGGGGGTCTTCAATGATGGGACGCGCGGTATGCGTGCCTCACCAGGTAACAAGACGGTCCTAACGCCGCTTGCATAATCGGGTAAATCAGGTAGCCCTCGCCATGAGGGAACAAGGAGTAAGTGTGAATAAAGCGTTGAAAGTAGCTGGTTTGAGCTTTGCACTGATGGCTGCCGGCATGGGTTCTGCCTTCGCTGAGACCAAGATAGCCGTGGTCGATATGGGCGAAGTCTTCCAAAAGCTGCCCCAGCGTGAAGCCGTTGCAGCCAAGCTGAAAGGTGAATTCGAGCCGCGCATGCGTGAGCTGCAGAAGCTGGAACAGGAAGGCCAGAAGCTGGTCGAGAAGTTCCGCAAGGATGAAGCCTTCATGAGCGCCGAGCAGAAGAAGCAGAATCAGGAGAAGCTGGCCAAGCTGCAGATGGAGTTCAACCAGAAGCGTCAAGCCTTTGAGCAGGACAACGGTCGCCGTCAGTCCGAAGAGCGTAACAAGATCCTGACCAAGGTGCAGGCTGCCATCGATTCCATCGCCAAGAGCAATGGTTACGATCTGGTGCTGGAGCGCAATGCCGCCCCGTATGCTGCCAGCAAGCTGGACATCTCCGGCCAGGTTATTTCTCAGGTAAGCAAGAGCAACTAATTGATGGCATTCACTCTCGCACAGCTGGCCCAGCAACTGGGGGCCCAGGTCCATGGCGACGGAACCCTGGAAATCCGCAAGGTAGCGACACTGGAAAAGGCCGGGGAGGGGGATATCACCTTCCTGTCCAACAAAAAGTACCGGCACTATCTGGAGCAGAGCAAGGCGACCGCCGTGCTCATTACCGAAGCGGATCTGCCATTTTGTCCCACCAATGCCCTGGTGCTCAAAGACCCCTATGTGGGCTTTGCACGGGTAGCCCAACTGCTGGACACCACCCCGCAGCCGGCCACGGATATCCATCCGAGCGCCGTTATCGCGGCTGACGTACAACTGGGCGAGAGAGTGGCCATCGGCGCCAATGCAGTGATCGAATCCGGCGTAGTGCTGGGTGATGATGTACGCATTGGCCCGGGTTGTTTCGTTGGCAAGAACACCCGGCTGGGAGCGCGCTCCCGGCTGTGGGCCAACGTCACCCTCTATCACAATGTGACTATGGGCACCGACTGTCTGGTTCAATCCGGCACAGTGATCGGCGCCGATGGTTTCGGTTATGCCAACGAGCGTGGCGAGTGGATCAAGATCCCCCAGCTCGGCGGTGTGACCATTGGCAACCGGGTCGAGATCGGTGCCTGTACCACCATTGACCGCGGTGCGCTGGAAGATACCCGCATCGCTGACAACGTCATCATCGACAACCAGTGCCAGATCGCCCACAACGTGGAGATCGGTTACGGCACCGCCGTGGCGGGCTCTACCGTGATGGCTGGTAGTCTCAAGGTCGGCAAATACTGTATCATTGGCGGCGCTTCCGTCTTTAACGGGCATATGGAGATCTGCGACCAGGCCACCGTTACCGGTATGGCCATGGTGATGCGACCCATTACCGAGCCCGGTGTCTACTCTTCCGGCATCCCTCTGCAAACTAATAAAGAGTGGCGCAAGACCGCCGCCCGGGTGATGCGTATCGAAGAGATGCACAAGCGGTTAAGCAAGCTTGAGAAGAAGCTGGATCAAGAATAATCACGATTGGTATAGGGTACTGTTTTGACTACTGAAAAGAAGAGCCTGGGTATCCAGGAAATCATGGATCTGCTGCCCCACCGTTATCCGTTTCTGATGGTGGATCGTGTAGACGACTACGAGATCAGCGATGAGCGCAAAACACTGCGCGCCATCAAGAACGTCTCGTTCAACGAGCCGATCTTCCAGGGGCACTTCCCGGCCAAGCCGGTGTTCCCTGGCGTACTGATCTTGGAAGCGATGGCACAGGCCACCGGTATCCTGGCCTTTACCATGGTGGGCAAGCCGTCTCCCAACGAACTCTACTATTTTGCCTCAATCGACAACGCTCGCTTCAAGCGCCCGGTCGGCCCCGGTGACCAACTGGTGCTGGACGTGGAGTTCCTGAAAGAGCGTCGCGGTATTGCCAAGTTCACCGGTGTCGCCACCGTCGACGGTGAAGTGGTCTGTACCGCCGAGCTGATGTGCGCCAAACGCGAGGTTTAACACACGTGATCGACCAGACTGCCATCATTCACGATACTGCCATCGTCCATGAGTCTGCCGTGATCGGTAAAGGGGTTGAAATCGGCCCCTTTTCTGTCATCGGCGCCGAGGTGGAAATCGGTGACAACACCTGGGTAGGTTCCCATGTGGTGATCAAGGGCCCGACCAAGATTGGTCGCGGCAACAAGATCTTCCAGCACACCTCCATCGGTGAGGATTGCCAGGACAAGAAATACGCCGGTGAGCGCACCTTCCTCGAAATTGGCGACAACAACGTCATTCGCGAGAACTGCACCTTCCACCGTGGCACCATTCAGGATCAATCCCTGACCAAGGTGGGCAGCGGCAACCTGTTCATGGTCAACGTTCATGTTGCCCACGACTGCATCATCGGTGACAACTGCATCTTCGCCAACAACGCGACCCTGGCGGGCCACGTGGTGATTGGTGACTTCGTGATCTTTGGTGGTCTCTCCGCCATTCACCAGTTCGGCCGAGTTGGCTCCCACGCCTTCGTCGGTGGCTGCGCCGCCCTGAACAAGGACGTGCCGCCTTACGTGATGGCCGCCGGCAACTACGCCAAGCCGTTCGGGGTCAACTCCGAAGGTCTGCGTCGCCGCGGTTTCAGCGCCGAGGCCATCTCTGCCGTCAAGCGTGCCTACAAAGAGATCTTCCGCTCCGGCAAGACCGTCGAAGAGGTGCTGCCGGTGCTGATCGAGATGGCGCAAGCCGAACCGGCCGTCCAGCTCTATGTGGACTTCCTCAAAGACAACGAGCGCGGGATCATCCGTGCCTGATCCGGTTCGTATCGGTATCGTCGCCGGAGAAGTCTCCGGCGACATTCTGGCTGCCGGTCTGGTGCGCGAGCTGCAAGCCCGCTACCCGGATGCGCAGTTCGAAGGGATCGCCGGGCCGCGGATGCAGGCCCTCGGCGTCAAGGCCCTGTTCGAGATGGAAGAGCTCTCCGTCATGGGGATCACCGAGGTGCTGGGCCGTCTGCCGCGCATCTTCAAGGTCCGTCGCGAACTGTTGCGCCACTTTATTGCCAATCCGCCCGATATCTTCATCGGTGTGGATGCACCGGATTTCAATATCGGAGTGGAGCTGAAACTGCGCCGCGCCGGTATCAAGACGGTTCACTATGTCAGCCCCTCTGTGTGGGCCTGGCGCCAGAACCGCATTCACAAGATCAAGGCCGCCACCGACATGGTGCTCGCCTTCCTGCCGTTCGAGAAAGCCTTCTACGACCGCTTCGACGCCCCTTGCCGTTTTGTCGGTCACACCATGGCGGATGACATTCCATTGGTGCCGGATCAGGCTGCCGTGCGTCGCAATCTCGGTATCGATGCCAATCGCCGCTGGCTGGCGGTGCTGCCGGGCAGCCGCACCGCAGAAGTGGGCTTTATGTCCCCCCTGTTTCTCGAAGCGTGTAAACACCTGACGGTGCGCTATCCGGATCTCGGCTTTATCGTGCCGCTGGTCAACCAGAAACGGCGCGAGCAGTTTATGGCCATTAAGGCCGAGGTAGCGCCGGGTCTCGACATGGTGCTGCTGGAAGGGCAGGGCCGCGAGGCGATGATCGCCGCCGACGTGGTGATGCTGGCCTCCGGCACCGCGGCACTCGAAGCCATGCTGGTGAAAAAGCCGATGGTGGTGGGCTACAAGCTCAAGCCCTTCAGCTATTGGCTGGCCCAGCGACTGGTGAAGACCGAATTTGTCTCTCTGCCCAACCTGCTCGCCGGTCGCATGCTGGTGCCGGAACTCATCCAGCACGAGTGTACCCCGGAGAATCTGGTGGAAGAGGTGAGCAAGTACTTCGAGCACGACAACAGTGCGCTGGTCAACACCTTCACCGAGCTGCACCAGCTGATCCGCTGCAATGCCGACTCGCAGGCCGCCGATGCGGTGGCGGATCTGCTCGGCGGATAACGCTATTTCGGACCGTCGATTGCGCCGAGCTACCCGTAGATTCGTTTTCGAGCGGTGATACCGCGCCAGTCGACCCCTGTCAGGCCCCACGGGGCCTGTTTTGATTCAAGGCTACAAGATGATGATCGATATTCCTGACGACAAGCTGGTTGCCGGTGTGGACGAAGTGGGTCGTGGCCCCCTGGTGGGTGACGTGGTCACCGCTGCGGTCATTCTCGATCCCGCCAATCCCATTGTCGGGCTGGCTGACTCCAAGAAGCTCTCCGAGAAGAAGCGCCTCGCCCTGTTTGATGAGATCAAAGAGAAGGCACTTGCCTTCGCCATCGGCCGCGCCACTCCGGAGGAGATCGACGAGCTCAACATCCTGCATGCCACCATGCTGGCGATGCAGCGCGCCGTAGCGGGGCTGAAGGTGACCCCCGAGCTGGTCTTTATCGATGGCAACCGCTGTCCGGCGCTGCCGATGGAAGCGCGCGCCGTGGTCAAGGGCGATAGTCTGGTGGCCGCCATCAGTGCCGCTTCGATCCTCGCCAAGGTGACCCGCGATGCGGAGATGACCGAGCTGGACAGCCGTCATCCCGAGTACGGCTTTGCCCGCCACAAGGGTTATCCGACTGCGGAGCACCTCGCCATTCTGGCCGAGCGTGGCCCGTTGCCCGAATATCGCAAGAGCTTCAAGCCTGTGCGTCGCGCACTGGGGATCGAGTAGACCATGCCATTTAGTTTGAGCAGCGAGAGGAGATGACGATGGCTGACCCCCGTTTTATCCACCTGCGAGTCCACTCCGACTTCTCCATGGTCGATGGCCTGCAGAAGATCAACCCCATCGTCGGGGCTGCTGCGGCCAATAACATGCCGGCGCTGGCGCTGACCGATCAGATGAACATGTGCGGTCTGGTGCGCTTCTATGGCGCGGCCCACGGCAAGGGGATCAAGCCCATCGTCGGTGCCGACTTCTGGGTGCAGAGCGATGAGCTCGGCGACGAGCAGTTCCGCCTCACCCTGCTAGCCATGGATAACGACGGCTACCAGAACATCACCCTGCTTATTTCCCGCGGTTACCAGCGCGGCCACGTGCAGGGGCGTCCGGTTATCGACAAGAGCTGGCTCGCCGAGCATGCCAAGGGGGTGATCGTCCTCTCCGGCGGACGCGAGGGGGATGTGGGCAAGTTCCTGCTCAAGGGCAACCGGCAGATGACCGAGCAGTGTGTCGCCTTCTATCAGACCCACTTCCCCGATGCCTACTACCTCGAACTGCTGCGTACCGGTCGACCCGACGAAGAGGTCTACCTGCACATGGCGGTGGCCATCGCCACCGAGTTCGAGCTGCCAGTGGTCGCCACCAACGAGGTGGTGTTCCTCAACGCCGATGACTTCGACGCCCACGAGATTCGGGTTGCCATCCACGATGGCTATACCCTGATGGACAAACGCCGTCCCCGTCGCTACAGCCCCCAGCAGTACCTGCGCAGTCAGGAGGAGATGGCGGAGCTGTTTGCCGATATCCCCGAAGCGCTGGAAAACACGGTGGAGATCGCCAAGCGCTGCAACGTGACGGTGCGTCTTGGCGAGTACTTCCTGCCCAACTTCCCGACCGGTGACATGACTACCGAAGATTTTCTGGTGGCCAAGTCGAAAGAGGGTCTGGAGGAGCGTCTCGAGTTCCTGTTCCCGGATCCGGCGGTGCGTGCCGAGCGTCGTCCCGAGTATGACGAGCGTCTCGACATCGAGCTGAAAGTGATCAACCAGATGGGCTTCCCGGGTTACTTCCTCATCGTGATGGAGTTTATCCAGTGGTCCAAGGACAACGGCATTCCCGTTGGCCCGGGCCGGGGCTCGGGTGCAGGCTCCCTGGTGGCCTACGCCCTCAAGATCACCGACCTCGACCCGCTGGAATTTGACCTGCTGTTCGAACGTTTCCTGAACCCCGAGCGGGTATCCATGCCCGACTTCGACGTCGACTTCTGCATGGACCGACGCGACGAGGTGATCGAGCACGTCTCCGACATGTATGGCCGGGATGCGGTGTCCCAGATCATCACCTTCGGTAGCATGGCGGCCAAGGCGGTGGTGCGGGATGTGGGCCGGGTGCTGGGCCATGCCTACGGCTTTGTGGATCGCATCTCCAAGCTGATCCCGCCGGATCCGGGCATGACGCTGGCCAAGGCATTCGAGGCCGAGCCCAAGCTGCCCGAGCTCTACGAGCAGGATGAGGAGGTCAAAGACCTCATCGACATGGCCCGCCGCCTGGAAGGGGTGGTGCGCAACGCCGGTAAACATGCCGGTGGCGTGGTGATCGCACCCACCAAGATCACCGACTTTGCGCCGCTCTACTGCGATGACGAAGGCCATCACCCGGTCACCCAGTTCGACAAGAACGACGTGGAATACGCCGGTCTGGTGAAGTTTGACTTCCTGGGTCTGCGAACGCTCACCATCATCGACTGGGCGCTCGGCATGATAAACCCGCGTCTTGCCAAAGAGGGCAAGCCGCCAGTGGATATCGCCGCCATCCCCATCGATGACAAGAAGTCGTTCGACCTGCTGCAGCGCTACGAGACCACGGCGGTATTCCAGCTGGAATCCCGCGGCATGAAGGATCTCATCAAGCGACTGCGCCCCGACTGCTTCGAAGACATGATCGCTCTGGTGGCCCTGTTCCGACCGGGCCCGCTCCAGTCAGGCATGGTGGATAACTTCATCGACCGCAAACACGGTAATGAAGCGATCTCCTATCCGGACGAGAAGTGGCAGCACGAGAGCCTGAAACCGATTCTGGAACCGACCTACGGCATCATCCTCTATCAGGAGCAGGTGATGCAGATCGCCCAGACCCTGGCGGGTTATACCCTGGGTGGCGCGGATATGCTGCGCCGGGCGATGGGTAAGAAAAAGCCCGAGGAGATGGCCAAGCAGCGGGCCGGTTTCGAGGAGGGTGCCGTCAAGAATGGCGTCGACGGCGAACTGGCGATGAAGATCTTCGATCTGGTGGAGAAGTTTGCGGGCTACGGCTTTAACAAATCCCACTCCGCCGCCTACGCGCTGGTCTCCTACCAGACCCTCTGGCTCAAGACCCACTTCCCGGCCGAGTTCATGGCGGCGGTGATGACCGCCGATATGGACAACACCGACAAGATCGTGACCCTGGTTGATGAGTGCCAGCGGATGGGGCTCACTGTGATCCCGCCGGATGTGAACACTGGGCGCTATCGCTTCTCGGTCAACGAAGATGGCCATATCGTCTACGGGATCGGGGCGGTGAAAGGGGTCGGTGAAGGCCCCATCGATGCGATCTTGAGCGCCCGGGATCAGGACGGCCCGTTCCGCGATCTGTTCGACTTCTGCAACCGGGTCGACATCAAGAAGCTCAACAAGCGGGTGATGGAGAAGCTGATCCTCTCCGGCGCCATGGATCGGCTCGGCCCCCACCGTGCCGCCCTGATGGCGACCCTGGAGGAGGCGATGCGGGCCGCCGAGCAGCACGCCAAGGCGCAGGCGGTGGGGCAGGTCGACATGTTCGGCGTGCTCACCGAAGAGATTGACGACGTCAAGAAGGCGTTTGCCAACGTGCCGCACTGGCCTGACAAGGTGTGGCTGGAAGGGGAGCGCGAGACTCTCGGGCTCTATCTCACCGGCCACCCCATCAACCAGTACAGCAGCGAATTGCGTCGTTATACCTCGGGTCGCCTGTGCGATCTGCATCCCACCTCCCGCGATACCGTGACCACGGCGGCGGGGCTGGTGATTGCGGCCCGCAGCATGGTGACCAAGCGTGGCAACAAGATGGGGATCTTCACCCTGGACGACCGTTCCGGTCGCCTCGATGTGACCCTGTTCAGTGAAGCGCTGGAAAAATATGAAGAATTGATGCAAAAAGACCGCATTTTGGTGGTTTCTGGACAGGTCAGCTTTGATGACTTCTCCGGTGGCCTTAAAATGTCGGCTCGAGAATTACTGGATATCAACGATGCGAGGGAGCGTTTTGCCAGAGCAATCCGCATCTCCCTCGATGAACAGCGGATTGATGATCGCTTTTTCCCGCGTTTGTGCGAGATTTTGGAGCCCGCCCGTGCCGGAGTCTGTCCGGTTCAGGTAAACTATCGTCGCCCCGGCTCCCGGGTGCGATTGACGCTCGGTACCGAGTGGCGGGTGACGCCCACCGATCAACTGATAGATGACTTGCGAGTCCTGCTTGGACGAGAGCGGGTTGAATTGGTTTTTGATTAGAGGTTCTAAGGCCCTATGAGTCTTTTTCTGGATTTTGAACAGCCGATTGCCGAGTTGCAGGCGCAGATTGATGAACTCAAACATGTGAGTGAAGGCAATCACGCCGTGGATCTGAAAGACGAGATCCGCCGGCTGGAGAAGAAAAACGAAGAGCTGACCAAGAAGATCTTCGGTGATCTGGGGGCCTGGCAGGTATCCCAGATGGCGCGTCATCCCCAGCGCCCCTACACCTTTGACTATATCGAGCATATCTTCACCGATTTCGACGAATTGGCTGGCGATCGCGCCTATGCCGATGACAAGGCTATCGTCGGCGGCATCGCCCGTCTCGACGGTGAGCCTGTGATGGTGATTGGTCACCAGAAGGGTCGCGAGACCAAAGAGAAGATCAAGCGCAACTTCGGCATGCCGCGTCCGGAAGGGTACCGCAAGGCCCTGCGTCTGATGGAGATGGCCGAGCGCTTCAAGATGCCGATCATCACCTTTATCGACACCCCGGGCGCTTACCCCGGCGTCGGTGCCGAAGAGCGTGGCCAGTCCGAAGCGATTGCCCGCAACCTGAAAGTGATGGCAGGTTTGACCGTGCCGGTTGTCTGCACCGTGATTGGTGAGGGTGGCTCCGGTGGTGCGCTGGCAATCGGCGTGGGTGACCGGGTCAACATGCTGCAGTACTCCACCTACTCCGTCATCTCGCCGGAAGGGTGTGCCTCCATCCTGTGGAAGAGTGCCGACAAGGCCTCCGTAGCTGCCGAAGCGATGGGCATCACTGCCCAGCGTCTGAAAGAGCTCAAGCTGATCGACCACGTGATCGACGAGCCCCTCGGCGGTGCCCACCGCGATGTGGAGAAGATGGCCAAAAACCTCAAGGCTCGCATCAAGCAGGATCTGGACGCCTTGCGTCCGCTCGATACCGAGCAACTGCTGGAGCAGCGCTACCAGCGTCTGCTGGGCTACGGCTACTGCTAAGCGCAGCCGTTAATCCCGAATATTCAGGCCCCCGTCATCGACGGGGGTTTTTTATTGCTGATGACTTGTCTTGCGGTGATTGCGCCAACGCGCCCTGAAACGGCGCCGCTCACTCTTCGCGGGTGAGGGGCAGGGTTGGTATGCCATGCCGTTGGTGAGGGCTGTCAGGGACTGCGGCAACGCGTTGTCTGTCGCCTGCCCGCTGCATCCTGTGGAATCGTTAGCGGTGGCATGACATGCCGCTTGATCATCCGATTGCGGCATAAAAAAGCGCCCCGGCTGTGCGGAGCGCTTTTACAGGTGTCTGGTGGTATTACAGTTCAATCTCGTCTGTAAGACCTTCATAGGCGATATCGATGGATTGCAGCTCCTTCTGCAGGCGATGTTTGTCTTTCAACGCCTCGATTTCACGCCATTTACGTTTTTTTCCCGTTGTCCCGCGGCTACGCGAACCGAGTTCAACCACCTCGTCATAATCGAAGTTGAACATTTCCATGGCTCCCTCCTTGGTTTTTATCGTTTTCACCACCCGTATAACATAACGAATCTGAAATTAAAACGTTTTCGTGACGACTCTATGACAGCGCTAAAAAAGCCCATGAAAAAAACCGGGCCCCTTGTTAGGGGCCCGGTTTTTATCAGAAAAAAGAACCGATTACAGGCGGCTTGCCAGCATGGTTTCCAGCTTGCCCTGGTCGATGGCGAACATGCGGATGCCTTCGCCCAGCTTCTCGTGAGCCATGGCATCCTGGTTCAGTTCCCAGCGGAATTCGGCTTCGGTCATCGGGGTCGGTTTGGCCTTGCGCTCACCGGTGTAGTCCAGTTTGCGTACCACGGTCCCTTCGGTCTTGCTCAGCTCTTCCAGCAGGGCCGGGCCGATGGTCAGGCGGTCGCAACCGGCCAGTTCCAGGATCTCGCCGGTATTGCGGAAGCTGGCGCCCATCACGACAGTCGGGTAGTCGTGCTGCTTGTAGTAGTTGTAGATGGAGGTGACGGAGACCACGCCCGGATCTTCGCTGGCGGTGTAATCACGGCCATTTTTGGCCTTGTACCAGTCGAGGATGCGACCCACGAACGGGGAGATCAGGAAGGCACCGGCTTCGGCACAGGCACGGGCCTGGGCGAAGGAGAACAGCAGGGTCAGGTTGCACTGGATACCCTCTTTCTCCAGTACTTCAGCGGCACGGATCCCTTCCCAGGTGGAGGCCAGCTTGATCAGAATGCGGTCGTTGCTGATACCCGCTTCGTTGTAGAGACGGATCAGCTTGCGGGCCTTGGCGATGCTGGCTTCGGTATCGAAGGAGAGGCGGGCATCCACTTCGGTAGAGATGCGGCCAGGAACGATCTTCAGCACTTCCAGACCGATGTTGACGGCCAGCTTGTCGCCCGCGTCGATGATTTGCTGTGCCTTGTCCTGGCTCTGGGCTTTGGCCCAGTTGATGGCGTCTTCGATCAGCGGAGCGTACTCGGGGATCTCGGAGGCCTTCAGAACCAGAGAGGGGTTGGTGGTGGCATCGATGGGCTGATAGCGTTTGATGGCTTCGATATCACCGGTGTCGGCAACAACAGTGGTCAGGGCTTTCAGCTGGGTTAATTTATCGGCCATAGCGAATATCATCTCTTAATGAGGGAGTAATCCCTGGGTTGCGGGCTTGAGACGGTGGTTCTGAAATAAAATTACAGGATCTTGGTGCCTCAGGCTCAGAAAAGCGCGATGGGGGCGGCCCATCGTCATTGCCTGCCTAATTAATACTGATGTGCTGCATCCTGCAATAGGGGCGCTTGGTTGTTAAACATTCAGGCTGTTGAGTCATCCCGTTTTATGGCTTGAAACTATATGATTAGTAAGGTTTTTTACATTTCATTCCGACCTCGCTCCGGTTTGCTTTCAGCTGAACTTTTTTAGCCAATATCCATATTTGTGTCGTCGATCACATAAATTATCTCGCTACGTACTTGAAATTTAATTACAGCGAAAACGTTTGGCGAAATGTCTCCGTTTGAAAGCCATTTCATGCAAGCGTTTGCGTTTTCGCATAGCTCATCAGGGATATATCAAAAAGGTTCTCTTATGGGGCTTAATGGTGGCCTGTCTGATTGAATTATTGAGTTTGTTGAAAGTTTGCGATTTAAATGGAGCTTTATGGGCTTTTACCGTTCGTTTTTTGTGTCTCGCGTGACCGGGATCACTATTCCGGGCTCTCCCGCTGTGCTAGATTCCGCCCCTTTAGCGAAACGCTAATTAAACGACAGACAGAAAACGGTCAGCGCAGACTGGCCATGGATGTGAATAACAACGAGAGAATTATGGACACCTTGATTGCGATGCTAAACGACCTGATGTGGGGAGCCGTGCTCATCTACCTGCTCATCGGGGTCGGTATCTTTTTCACCTTCCGCCTGGGTTTTATCCAGATCCGTCACTTTGGCCACATGTTTTCCGTGCTGAAAAACAGCCGTAAATCGGACAACGCAGGCATCTCCTCCTTCCAGGCCCTCTGTACCAGCCTTGCCGCTCGTGTCGGCACCGGCAACCTGGCCGGTGTGGCTGTCGCCATCTATCTGGGTGGCCCCGGCGCCATCTTCTGGATGTGGCTGATTGCCTTTATCGGCATGGCGACCGCCTTCGTCGAAAGCACCCTTGCCCAGCTCTACAAGGTCAAGGATGAGGATGGCAACTACCGTGGTGGCCCGGCCTACTACATGGAGAAAGGCCTTGGCATGCGCTGGATGGGGGTGGTCTTCTCGCTCTGTCTGATCCTGGCATTTGGCCTTGTGTTCAACGCGGTGCAGGCCAACTCCATCAGTCTGGCGATGAAGGTGGCGTTTGGCATTCCTGACTGGGTCAGCGGTCTGGCGCTGGTGGCTCTCTCCGGCCTGATTATCTTCGGCGGCATTCGTGGCATCGCCCGTTTTGCCGAGCTGGTGGTGCCCTTTATGGCGCTGGCCTACATTCTGCTGGCGCTGGTCATTGTAGCGATGAACATTACCGAGTTGCCCCATGTCTTCATGCTGATCATCAAGTCCGCCTTCGGGATTGAGCAGGCAGGCTCGGGTGCGCTCGGTTATGCCATCTCCCAGGCGATGATCAACGGTATCAAGCGCGGTCTCTTCTCCAACGAAGCAGGGATGGGCTCTGCGCCCAACGCCGCGGCTACTGCCACTCCCTATCCGCCGCACCCGGCCTCTCAGGGTTATGTGCAGATGCTGGGGGTCTTTATGGACACCATCGTCATCTGCAGCTGTACCGCCGCCATCATCCTGATGTCCGGTCAGTTTGAGCCGGGATCCGGCGTGACCGGTGTCGAGCTGACCCAGCGGGCGCTATCCTCCCAGATTGGCAGCGGTGGCAACATCTTCATTGCGGCGGCCATCTTCTTCTTCGCCTTCACCTCTATCGTGGCGAACTACTCCTATGCCGAGACCAATCTGGTGTTCCTCGAGCACAACCACAAGGGTGGCCTGATGCTGTTCCGAGTGTTCGTGCTGGGGATGGTGATGTTCGGTGCCGTGGGTGAGCTGCCGATCGTGTGGGCGATGGCGGATGTCTCCATGGGTCTGATGGCCATCGTCAACCTGGTGGCGATCCTGTTGCTTTCCAGCGTTGCCATCAAGCTGGCGAAGGATTACAACGACCAGCTCCGGCTGGGCAAGGTGCCCACCTTCGATGCCAACAAATACCCCGAGATCCGCTCCCAGCTGGAAGAGGGGATCTGGGACAATCCGACCAAAAAATAACAAGCGGTAAGTCAAACCTCTTGATTAAAACCTGAAGGGGGAGCCGGTGGCTCCCCCTTCTTTTATGGCGCGCTTTTCGGTTGCTTATCCCAGCGCCGAACGAGTTGCCTGATACGCCGTTGCAACTGGCGCCAGCAGCGCCCTTGTTGCCGGTCGTTGAGGGGGGCATAACGCCAGCGGCGATAGAGCCACGCACCCTTTAGCAGGGGATGGGCAAGGTCGGGACGCAGCCGTGCTAGCCGCTCGCACCATGCTCCCATGCTCTCGGCAGGCTCTGGGGAATAGCCGCTGCGTTTGCCCCGTTTGAGCAGGGGTTGCCAGATGCGCCGCTCTGGCGGCAGACGTGCGGGCAACAGCAGGGGCAAGCTCACCAGCAGGGCGACCAGCATCAGGCTGGCGAGGATCAACCAGGGAGTGTATCCCGCCAGTGCAGGCCAGCGCAGACTGATTTGTTGCCAGAGCTGGCCCGCATCGTAACCAATCACCCAGCGACTCCACTGGTAGTCGATATTGTTGCCCCACCAGCGCAGCTGATTGAGCAGAGCCCAGTTGCGATAACGCTGCAAAGCTAGGGGGTCGGCGGCGGTAAACTCGTCGCTCAGCGCCTCCCTCACGCCGCCTTCAATGCGCTCCGGCGCCACTGCCGCTGTGGGGTCGATTCGCCGCCATGTTCCTCCTTCATCGAGATACTCCACCCAGGCGTGAGCATCGAACTGGTGTACCGCCAGATAGTTGCCTCTGGGATTCAACTCGCCGCCGAGATAACCGGTGACCAGCCGTGCCGGAATACCGGCAGCGCGCAGTACGAAAGCGGTCGCCATGGCGTAGTGGCCGCAAAAGCCGCGCCGAGTATCGAACAGGAACTCATCCACCCCGTCACTGCCAAGCCGTGGCGGTGTCAGGGTGTAGTAATAGGATTGGCTGCGAAACTGCGCGAGCAGGGCGGCGACCAGCTCTGCGCGATCCGGATGGCGTGCGGCCAGCTCTTGGCCGTGAGCTCGCGCTCTCGGGTTGCCCTCGGCTGGCAGTTGCAGGTTGCGCTGGGCGGCTTGGTGGTCATCCTCGGGCAGCGCTTCGCCGCGGCTAATGCGATAGCGGATCGCCACCTCGCCGCTCCCCTGCCGATAGAGGGTGTCGAGAGGCGTGAGCATTACCGGTCCCGCCAGCAGGCGCGGTTCGCTCAGGGCAAAGGCCCAGCGGTGGCGCTGGGGCTCGGCAATCACCTCGTAGCTCCCGGCTGGCAACGGGTTATCTGCCAGTTGAGTATTGGCTTGTGAAGAGGATGCCAGAAGGGTGAGCCCGGTCTGCACCGGCACTGTCTGCTGCCATGCTTTGACCTCGGGGCTCAGCAACCAGCGCTGACCATCGAAAACTTCTTGGCGCATCACCGGAAAGTAGCGCTCGCGGACAGGGGGCGGGCCATCGGCAAAGGTGACCCTAAAGGCCAGCTCCGATGAGTTGACCAGTTCGCTGATATCGCCGGGGGCCAGCTCTTCCGAGAGCCCCGACAGGGCGCGGCTGGTGGTGGGCATCTGCCAGAGGGGCGGCAGCCTTGGCAGCAGCAGAAACAGGGTGATGAGCAGAGGAAGCGCCAGCAGCAGGGAGCCACCCGCGCTGCGCCATGGCCTTTTCTGTTCGGGGGCGATGGCGGCCACCAGCGCGGTCACTGCCAGCCAGAGCGCTACTGTTATTCCGACCGTCCAGCCGATGCTCTGTCGCTGCACCAGCGCCAGCGCGATGAGAAAGAAGGCGAGCAGCAGCACCAGCTCGATATCCCGCTCGCGCCGTACCTCGATCATTTTGAGGCTATAACCGAGCCAGAGCAGATTGATCAGGGCGGGCAGGGTGCCCAAGCCACGCCACTGTAGTCCCAGCAACAGCACAGTAGTGATGGCCAGCAGCGCCAACCCGCGGGCAGGCAGGGGCGGCCAGCCGCGCCACAGCATCATGGCCCGGACGCCGAGGGTGATGGCGCCCACTGCCACTACCCAGAGTTGCAACTGGGGCCAGAGCGCAGCGACCAGCAGCAGCTGTTGCAGGGCGATGAGTGGCAGCAGGCGGCGGTTATCGAGCAGCATCTGGCGTGCTCTTCGGTGGTGTGGCATCGAACTGGGCTAGTGCCAGCAGGCAGCGCTGCACAAAGGTGGCGCCACTATCGGGCCCCTGCGTCTGGTTTGCCAGCGTCAGGGTGAAGGGGATGCCCCGCTTGCCGTAATCGGCGCACCACCAGGCCAGCACCGCCAGCCGTTGCTCCAGATCCCCGCCTGCGACCCGCGGCAATGTGAGGTGAGTGTCATCCTGCTGCGGTTCATGGAACTGTTTGGTCAGCAGGCCGCGCCCTTGGGCAAGTTGCTTCCAGGCGACTCGGCTCAGTGGCTCACCGGCCTGATGTGTCCGCAGGGTATCAAAGTCACCGAGGGGAGCTGGCGCGGGCTGGCCCTGATGCCCTTCGCTTTGGGTCGCATGTTCCCCTCTTAGTGCCCCGAACGCGGGTTTGGGGGCGAGCCAGCCCTCCAGTTGCAAGTCCAGCAGGGACCAGCAGCGAAACAGGCCGAGAGGGTAGCGGCTCTCGACCCGCAATCGACCAAGGGGCAGTGCCCCACGGCGCGAGCCCGATACTGGCAGGATAATTGTGCTGGGCACAGCGTCGGCCTGTGCCAGCCAGAGGGCGCCTTCGTTGAGGCTAAAGTGAAGTGCCTGTACCGGGCGCGGGCTCTGCACCAAGATACGGATAGGAAGCTGGCTACCCGCTTCCCCGAGCATCAGTGGGCCCCCCAGCAGCTCCAGCCCCAGCAGATTGCGGTGGGTGAGCCACATGGCGGCCATAAACAGGCTGCCGAGGCAGTAGGCCACCAGCAGCACCAGATTGTTCTGGTAATTGGTGCCGAGCAGATAGATGGCGAGCAGCACCAGCAGATAGAGCAGCCCCATGCGGGTGGGGAGGATAAAGAGGCTGCGGGTACCCAACGTGATCTGGCGGGCCGGGGGAATGCGGCGGTCGAGCCAGCGTCGCTGCCAGCGGGCTCGCCACTGCTGCCAACGGTTTAGCAATTTGCTCATCAGGGATTGTCCGGATCGACCCTGGCCAGCAGCCGCTGGCTAAGGGGACAGGCTTCGCCGTGCTGTACGCCAAAGCTGCCCCGCAGCCGATGCTCGGCCACATAGGGGAAGACTGCCTGCACATCCTCCACCGTGACAAAGCTCCGCCCCGCCACCAGCGCCCAGGCACGGCTCACCGCCAGCAAGGTCTGGGCTGCACGGGGGGAGAGGGGCTGTGGCAGATCCCCATCAAAGCGGCTCTGGTGCACCAGCGCCAGCAGGTAGTCGAGGGTGGCATCGGAAACATGGATAGCATCCCCTTCGCTTTGCAAGGTGGCGAGTCCGGCAGCATCCAGCATGGCGGGCAGTGGGCCCGTCGGCTGGTGGCCGCGTAGCAGCTGGCGCTCCGCCTCTCGCGGCGGAAAACCCAGCGAGAGTCGCACGGCGAAGCGGTCGAGTTGGGACTCCGGCAGTGGATAGGTGCCCGCCTGATCCGCCGGGTTCTGGGTGGCGATGACGAAAAACGGATCGGGGAGGGGATGCGTATTCCCCTCAATGCTCACCTTGCCCTCTGCCATCGCCTCCAGCAGGGCGCTTTGTACTTTGGGGCTGGCGCGGTTGATCTCGTCCGCCAGCAGTACCTGGGTGAAGATGGGGCCGGGGTGAAAGCGAAATGTTTGCTGCTGGGGGTCAAAGATCTGCAACCCCAGCAGGTCGGCGGGGAGCAGATCGGCGGTGAACTGCATGCGCCGGCATGCCAGCCCCAGTACCTGTGCCAGCGCGTGGGCCAGGGTGGTTTTGCCCATACCGGGCAGATCCTCGATCAGCAGATGACCGCGCGCCAGCAGGGTCACCAGCGCGATTTTCAGTTGCAGCGGCTTGCCCAGAATGACTTGCTCCAGTGCCGCCAGCAGCCCGGCAATCTGCTCTTCTCTCTCCATTCCCTTCATACACATTCCCTGTATTGCGTCGCACCTACAGCTTATACGCCCGCAAGAGCGAAGGCAGATAACAGACGGGCGGTAAAAGTGCTGCGCAGGGATGGCTATGAGCGGGAGGTGACCCGGTTTATTGCTGAGTCTGCTCGATTCAATATGGCCGCTATGGCACGTAACTCAATACAATATTTCCTGATTGGAATGTACCGATCGCCATCTCTTCACTAGGTGAGAGCGGTGGGCACCCATATAGTTGCCCCATTGCGACGCGCTGTGTTGCTACCTTTGTCACCACCTTGGCCCCGCCACTGTTCGCCTGTCGCTGTGATCTGGCAGGCATCTACACGCCAATCTGCTATGGAGCATCCATGCTTGTTTTCCTGTTGTGCACTTTTCTGATGATCATCCTCTATCCGGTCGGGATCGATCTCTATCTGGTGGCGGTGCCCCAGATTGCCGATACCCTGCAGGCGAGCGAGGCGCAGATCCACACGGCCTTCTCCATCTATCTGTTTGGCATGGCGGCGACCGTGCTGCTGGGGGGAATGATTGCCGATCGCTACGGGCGGCGCTGGGTGGTGCTCGGGGGGGCGCTGATCTTTGTCCTCGCCTCGCTGGTGGCAGGCAGCGCAGAGGGGATAAGTCAGTTCTATTTCGGTCGTTTCTGGCAGGGGGTTGGGGCCGGTGCGCTATATATCATGACCTTTACCGTGCTGCGGGACGTGCTGAGTCAGGAGCGGCTGGCGATGGCGCTCTCGATGATCAACGGGGTGATCTGTGTGATCCCAGTGCTGGCGCCGGTGCTCGGTTACCTCATCCTGTCGCATTTTGACTGGCGTGCGATTTTCGTGGCGATGGCGCTGGTGGCAGCCGTCAGCGGTCTGGTGAACTTGTTGCTGCTCAAGGAGACCCGCCCGGCCCGGCAAACGGGGGGGGGCACAACGCTGCCTTTTGCCCTGCTGCGCTCGCCGCGCTTTATGCTGCTCTCCCTGCTGACCAGTGCCAGCGTGACCTCTATTTTGGTCTATGTCAGCGTCTCGCCGCTGATCCTGGTGAAGGAGTTTGGCTTCACCACCGAGCAGTACTCCATCGTGATGATGGTGATGGCCGGGGTGAGTATGTCTACTTCTTTCTTGACCCCTCTGCTGTTGCGCTGGCTGGGCAAACAGAAGGTGCTGGCGGTGTCTCATCTCTCCTATCTGCTGGCGGCCTGCTCACTGATCGGCAGCTGGCAGGCGGGGGGCGATATCCATCTTTTGCTGCCGGGGTTTGCGCTGGTCTGTGTCGGCTTCTCCTGTGGGTTCGGGGTGGCGATGGGGGAGGCGCTCGATGGTTGTCAACACAATGTGGCGTTCGCCAGCGCGGTGCTCTGCATCATGCAGATCAGCCTCTCCGGCCTCTATATCTGGCTGCTGGGCCAACTTGGCTTTGCCCCGACCGAGATGCTGATCTGCGCCCTGCTGCTGGCACTGCTCAGTTACCTGGCTGCCAAAGGGCTGTTACCATGGCTCGCGCTTCGTGAAGTGCGGTCGCAGGGCTGATGGAAGATGAGAGGGGATATGCGCAATCTGGGTGAACTCGATTTGAACCTGCTGGTGGTGTTCAAGTACCTGATGCAGGAGCGCAGTGTGGCAGGGGCGGCGAAAAAGCTCTGTGTCACTCCGTCGGCGGTGAGCAAGTCTCTGGCCAAATTGCGGGAGTGGTTTGACGATCCCCTGTTTGTGCGGGTACGGCAGGGATTGCAGCCCACCAACCTCTCCCTGACCCTGGAGGAGGAGCTGAAAGTCTGGTTCCAGCTCACCGACAGCATCACCTCGCTCAATAGCGAGGCGATCCCCGACGGCGCCCGCTTCACGCTGGTGATGGAGTCCCCCTTCTACATCAGCTTTTTGAGCGATCTGCCCATGACCATCTACCAGAAGTACCCCAACTCGGTAGTCAGGATGCTGGGGTGGGATCACCACTCCCTCAACGACATCGTCAACGGCGATGCAGATCTCGGCTTCTGCGCCCGTGAGACCCATGGCCGCTCCCAAGCCAAGGTCAACCGCTTGCCCTACTACATCGATCACGAGGTGCTGTTCACCGATCGCCCGGTGGTGTTCCTGCGCAAGGATCACCCCCTGCTCGGGCAGAAGTGGTCGCTGGAGAACTTTCTGGCCTGCCCCCAGATCAGCATGGTGTGGGAAGCGAACGATACCTGGGCTCTCGACAGTCTGCTGGAGGACGAGGGGCTGAAGCGGGAGGTGCCCATCATGGTCTCCAGCTTCGAGCAGGCGCTGCATATTGCCTCCCAGTCGAGCCACGAACTGATTGCGGTGGCCCCTTCCTACTGCGGTGGTTATGCCAGTCGGCATCACGGCAATCTGATCGCCATGCCGCTGCCGCTCCCCGAGAAGCTCTACGCCCAGCTGGAGATCGCCTTCATCTTGCTGTGGCACAAGCGGCACAATCAGGATGCCAAGGTGATGTGGCTGCGCAACGAGATCCGGCGACTCTACAACGATGAATCGCCACGCTAATGTGGCCGTGACGGTGCCCATCGATCAGCCGGAGCCATCAGCTTCGGCTTTTTGTTGTCGTATCGCCCGGATGAGTGGGCTTTGGCACGACTTAAGTGCCGAGTTCGGGTTCAAGCTGTGTGCCATTCAACTCTCTTTATGCACATATTGACCTTGGTTGCACGTCTCGAGTGAAGCTCTTTTCACGAAAAGAATTCATGTGGTTTCATTAGAAAACTTCACCTATGGTCGCTTTTAAAGTGTGATCGACCATTAAGTTCCTGTATTTGCAGTGATATAGCATGACTCCCCTTGAAATGACGGGGTTAGATAGCGCCTGTGTAGTGTGATAGCCAGTAGAGCGCGGAGTGAACCAGCCCCACAGGTCGTCTGTGGCCGTGTCATGCCCCGTCCATCTAGCCACCAGCCATGAGTGACGGAGCAGAGGGGAATAAGTATCAAGGTTGATAAACCGGCTTGAGTAAAGGGATGCAGCAAAGGTAGAACCCGGAGCCGGTAACTGTACTGGGAGACGCCACTCACCATCCCCCGATAACACCTAATTGAAACCGGCTAGATGAAAAACACCTTTCATCGAACGAGGCCCATGCACCCGAAAATAGCCAGATTGGCAGGCTGACTGTGCTCCCCGTTATGGCAATGGCGGGCAAAAAATAGTGCGGCAGCCACCACCAGATTAATAAAAATAAATCTCAGCAAAGGCAGGTTGATATGCGTCCAGCAACAGCACCCACCGGGTTGTTACAACAACCCAAACCCTTCTTTATGATATTTTTCGTCGAACTCTGGGAGCGCTTCGGTTATTACGGCGTGCAGGGGATATTGGCGGTTTTCTTTGTACAGCAACTGGGTTTTTCCCAAGAGCAATCCTTTATTACCTTCGGTGCCTTCTCGGCGCTGGTATATGGTCTGATCTCGGTCGGTGGCTATGTCGGCGACCATGTGCTCGGCACCAAGCGCACCATGGTGCTGGGGGCCGTGGTGCTGGTGACAGGCTACTTTATGACCGGCCTCTCTATCTACAATCCCGACCTGATTTTCTATGCGCTGGGCACCATTGCAGTTGGTAACTGCCTGTTCAAGGCCAATCCGGCCAGCCTGCTGTCAAAATGCTACCAGCCAAAAGATCCGCGGCTGGATGGGGCGTTTACCCTGTTCTATATGTCGATCAATATTGGCTCCCTTATCTCCCTCTCGCTCGCGCCGGTGATTGCCGATCACTACGGCTATACCGTGACCTATAACCTGTGCGGGGTGGGGCTGATTATTGCGCTGCTTACCTTCTTTGCCTGCCGCAATATGGTCAAGGATATTGGCTCCGAGCCGGATCACCTGCCACTGAATTACAGCAAGCTGTTGCTGGTTATATTGGGTTCGGTAGCCATGGTCTTCTTCTGCGCCTGGCTGATGCACCACGTGGTGATCGCCAACATGGTGCTGATGACGGTGACCATCGCCGTGGTGATCTTCTTCTTTCGCGAGGCGTTCAGGCTCGATGCCGTGGGCCGCAACAAGATGTATGTGGCCTTCGTGCTGATGCTGGAGGCGGTGCTCTTCTATGTGCTTTACGCCCAGATGCCGACGTCTCTGAACTTCTTTGCCATCAACAACATGCACCACGAGATGCTGGGCATGAGCGTCAACCCCATCAGCTTCCAGGCGCTCAACCCCTTCTGGGTGGTGGTGGGCAGTCCGGTACTCGCGATGATCTATACCCGGATGGGTAGCAAGGGGCGGGATCTCACCATGCCGCTCAAGTTCACCCTCGGGATGTTCTTCTGCTCGCTGGGCTTTCTGACGGCGGCGGCATCCGGCTGGTGGTTTGCCGATGAGCAGGGGCTGACCTCCCCCTGGTTTATGGTGCTTATCTACCTGTTCCAGAGTCTGGGCGAGCTGATGATCAGTGCGCTGGGGCTGGCGATGGTCGCCGCGCTGGTGCCGCAACGCCTGATGGGCTTCATTCTCGGAATGTGGTTCCTGACTCAGGCGATGGCGTCCCTGCTGGGGGGCTATGTGGCGACTTTTACCGCCGTGCCGCAAGGTGTGACGGATCCGCTGCAAACCTTGCCCATTTACACCGGCGTGTTTGGCAAGATAGGAATGGCGACCCTGCTGATTGCGGTGGTGATGGGGCTGATGGTGCCCTGGCTCAACCGGATGATGAATGCAACGCCGACAGAGGCCGAGGGGCTGGTCGCGGGTCAATCACAAGCGTAATGAGGGGAGGATAGTGCGAGACAAGGCAAGGGCTGCGACCCTTGCCTTGCTGTTGATGGCTTAGTTGTACTGCTCTTCCATCCAGGCTTCGACGATCAGCTGCGCCGATACTCCGTCCACACTGCCTTTTTCCAGCGCGCGATAGCCGCCTCGCTCAAACAGACGGGCGCGGGCATCTGTGGTGGTGAGTCGTTCATCCTTGAACTCCACCGGCTTGCCGAAACGGCCATGCAGCCGGTTGCCGAATTTGCGGGCCCGTACCGTGATCTCCTGATCTGTGCCATCCATGTTCAGCGGCAGACCGACCACCAGCAGGTCCGGTTGCCACTCCTTGAGCAGCTTCTCAATCTCGTCCCAGTTGGGGATGCCGTCGTTGGCCTTGAGGGCGCGCAGAGGCTGGGCTGTGCCAGTCAGCTCCTGACCGATGGCGACGCCAATGCTCTTGGTGCCATAGTCAAAGCCCATGATGCTGCGTGATGACATAACTGATAAATCCTCGAAATAGAGAGCGGAGCGGGCCAGCCGATCAGCTGTGGCCGATATCGCTGGAGAGGTGAACCGGGTTCACCCCTATGCTGGCGGCAGCTTGCTGCCAACGTTTGTGAATGGGGGTCTTGAACACCAGAGCCGGATTGGGGGGGATCACCAGCCAGGCGCCATCCACCAGCTCCTGCTCCAGCTGCCCGGCGCTCCAGCCGGCATAGCCAAGGGCCACCAGCCAATGGGCTGGGGCCTCGCTCGTACCCAGAGTTTCCAGAATATCCTTGGAGGTGGTCACCATCATCTCATCCCCCACCTGCAGGGTGGAGTTGAAACCGGGGCGGAAGCTGTGCAGCACGAAGCCGCGATCGGCGTGAACCGGCCCCCCTTGCAGTACCGGCTGCTTGAGCTCCGGGTTGTTGGGCGGGCTGAGCTGGAGCTGGGTCAGCATGGTTTCCAGCGACATCTCGACCGGAATGTTGACGACCAGTCCCATGGCGCCCTCTTCGTTGTGCTCGCACAGATAGACCAGCGAGCGCTCGAAATAGGGATCCGTCAGGCTTGGCATGGCAAGCAGGAAGTGATTTTGCAGTGTTTGCATAGAGGCCAAATAGTGCAAAGGTATTTGAGGTCAATTATGGCAGTTGATCCCCATGGGAAAAACCGCTTTTTGGGCAGGGCGAGATCCCGCCCCTTTCCGGATTGCCTTGAAACAGAGAGGGTGGCGCCGGGCCACCCTCTCTGTTTCCGGGCTTGTCGGGGGCGGGTTACCCCTGAACAGGCCGGTTTAGCCTGTCTGGCGATTATTTGCCCAGCCGACGCTCGATGGCATCCATCAGCATGCCTGTGATGTGTACATCGAACGCTGCTTCAATCTCGCGAATGCAGGTCGGGCTGGTGACGTTAATCTCGGTCAGCCGATCGCCGATGATATCGAGGCCGACGAAGATTAGCCCTTTCTCTTTCAACGTTGGGCCCACCGCACGGGCGATGGCCCAGTCCGATTCGCTCAGGGGGCGTGCTTCACCACGGCCACCGGCCGCCAGATTGCCGCGGGTCTCCCCCTGCGCCGGAATACGGGCCAGGCAGTAGGGAACCGGTTCACCGTCCACTACCAGTACCCGCTTGTCGCCATCCTTGATGGCGGGCAGATAGGTCTGCGCCATGCAGTACTGGCTGCCGTGGGCGGTCAGGGTTTCGATAATCACACCGACGTTGGCGTCATCCTCCTTCATGCGGAAGATGGAGGCACCGCCCATGCCGTCCAAGGGCTTCAAGATCACGTCTTTGTGCTTCGCGTGGAAGGCGCGCAGCTTGTCGGCGCGGCGGGTTACCAGCGTGGTCGGGGTGTGCTCGGCAAACCAGGCGGTATAGAGCTTCTCGTTGGCGTCACGCAGGCTCTGCGGCTTGTTGACGATAAGGCAACCCTCATCCTCTGCCCGCTCCAGCATGTAGGTGGCATAGATAAATTCGGTGTCGAACGGCGGATCCTTGCGCATCAGGATCACATCGAGGTTGGAGAGGGGCTGATCCACCACCTCGCCCAGCGTGTACCAGTCGGCATAGTCATATTTGACGGTCAGCGGGCGCATGGTGCCAAAGGCGCGACCGGCTTCCATGTAGAGATCCTTCATCTCCAGATAGAAGAGCTCATAGCCGCGCTTTTGCGCCTCTTCGAGCATGGCAAAGCTGGAATCTTTCTTGATGTTGATGGCCGAGATGGGGTCCATCACGATGCCGAGTTTAATGGTCATCCGCAGTTCCTTTTTAATGGCTCGATAGGGTTGTAGGGTCGATTAGCGCAGCGTAATCGGCCGCTTGCGGCTGCGTCGATGCAGCCATGAGGCTGATTGATGCGGCCGATAGTATCAAGCGAGATCGCCAAAGCGGCACTGCAGCGCAGTGATCGCAGTCAGGGCGGCAGTTTCGGTGCGCAGCACCCGCGGCCCCAACAGCATCTCTTTGAAATCTTCCTGCACGGTACGGGCGATCTCGTCGCTCGACAAGCCCCCTTCCGGGCCAATCAGCAGGCGCACGCCGTGCTCGGGAACGGGCAGGGTGTTGATGCTGTACTCGGCGCGCGGGTGCAGGTTGAGCTTGAGCTCCTTGGTCTCTTCCGCCAGCCAGGCGTCCAGCTCCATCGGCATGCGCACCTCTGGCACCACGTTGCGGCCGCACTGTTCGCAGGCGCTGATCACCACCTTCTGCCACTGCTCGCGCTTCTTCTCCAGCCGATCGGCCGGCAGCTTGACGCCGCAGCGCTCGGAGAAGAGCGGAGTGATGCAGGTGACGCCCAGCTCAACCGATTTCTGGATGGTGAAGTCCATCTTGTCGCCACGGCTGATCACCTGACCCAAGTGGATGGCCAGCGGTGACTCCACTGATTGGACGTCGCAGCGGTCGATGGTCACTTCCACCGACTTTTTGCCGACGCTGGCGATGGTGGCGGGGTATTGATTGCCATCGCCGTTGAACAGCTCGAGCTGCTGGCCCGGCTGCATGCGCAGTACCCGGCCGATATGGTTGGCGCCGTCTTCCGACAGGGCGATGGTCTGGCCAACTTGCAGGGTGGCCGGTTCATAGATACGTGGAATGCGCATGGCTGCTTGTCAGTCTCTTGCTTGGAAACCCTTCATATCCTGCTGTGAGGCGGCAAGCAATGCTCACGCGGCAGTGGGTAAGGGTTTCATGATAGGAGGGGCGATCCCCCTCCCTGGTCAAATGGGGTTATTGGCACTGCTTTTCAATAAAGGGATTGGTATTGCCCTGCAGCTTGCCGATGCGGCGGTTGCGCTCGCACTCCCAGCCATCTGCCGGGTACTGGCGATCCCAAGCTTCAAACAGTTTACGCTGTTGCGCTGCCAGACGCAGCCCATACTGCTGGCTCATGTAGAGGTAGGCGCGGGCAATCTGGCCCCGTACCGGCCCCTTGGGCGGCTGCACTCGACGATCCTTGAAATCCACCAGCATCTGGCACTGACCGTACTGATCCGGCTTGCCGTTCCAGTCGGAGAAGCGGTAGTTGGCCCGATCGCCATTCACCTCGCCGATGGCGGGGAAGAGGTTGTGCATGTCCCCCTCCATCTTGTTGAACTCGGGGCTCGCTTTTTCGCAGTTCTTGCGACCGCCATCCTGCCAGCACTGCAGCTGGTGGCCGAACTCCCAGGCCGGGACCACGTGTTCCCACTCGATGCGGGCGGCGCGCTTGGCCTGCTTGCGCGGCTCATAGCCGCAACTGGCCAGATCCGGGTTCATTTTCTTGCCCTGATAGTCGATGTCGCAGCCGCAGTAGAAGGTGGTGACCGCAGGCTGACTGCGATAGAGCTTCACCAGATCCTGCTTGGCTTCGCGAAAGGTCTGGGCGTGCAGGGGGGAGCTGAGCAGCGGCAAGCCGGCCAGCAGGGTCAGGGCGAGGGAGGAGATGAAACGCATGGGATTCCTTGCAAACGGGGTGATTGACGAACGATGGCGGGCACCCTACCACAGGGGCGCGACACAAGCTGGCTTACTGCTCTGGCTCCGGCCGTTCCCGCTCCAGCGGTTGCTTGCAGCGGCGGCAGTGGTAGCGGGCCTCGCCGCGCACCACCTTGTTGTGACGGCGAATAGAGAGTTGATGCTGCTGGCAGTGACAGCGATAGGGCACGGTGCGCTGGGCCAATACTGCCAGATCGAAGCTGTGGGTGGTTCTGGGCTCAAGGCCGAATACCTCTCGCATCACCGACTGCCACTGGCGGCCGTGGGGCAAGACCCGGCTTTTGCCGTGACCTTCACCCCATAGGGCGTGAACCAGCAGATGGGCCACCTCGTGGGGCACCACCTCATCCAGAAACGCCTGTTGGTTGGCCTGATAGAGGGCGGGATTGAAGCGCAGCTCCCAGGTTTCCAGCCGCGCCGATCCTGCCGCCCGACCGCGCATATTGCAATGGACTTGCGGGCGGGGGAAGGTACGGCCAAGGCGCGCCTCGGCCTGCACAAAACAGGCTTCTACGCGTTGTTGCAGCAGGGTGACAAGCTGGGAAGGGGTGGCAGACATCAACATCTCGTCAGATAGCGGATAAGCAAAAGGGGAGCCTGGCTCCCCTTTTATCACAACAGCGAGCCTTACAGGCCAGCAGCAGAACGCAGCAGCTCGGCCTTGTCGGTCTGCTCCCACGGGAACTCGTCGCGACCGAAGTGACCGTAGGCCGCGGTAGCCTGGTAGATCGGGCGCTTCAGATCCAGCATCTGGATCAGGCCATACGGGCGCAGTTCGAAGTGCTCGCGCACCAGCTTGACAAGCAGATCTTCGGCGACTTTGGCGGTACCGAAAGTTTCCACGCTGATGGAAGTCGGCTCGGCCACGCCGATGGCGTAGGAGATCTGGATTTCACAGCGATCGGCCAGACCGGCGGCAACGATGTTTTTGGCAACGTAACGGGCGGCGTAGGCAGCGGAGCGGTCAACCTTGGACGGATCCTTGCCGGAGAAGGCGCCACCACCGTGACGGGCCATGCCGCCGTAAGTGTCGACGATGATCTTGCGACCGGTCAGACCGCAGTCACCCATCGGGCCGCCGATAACGAAACGGCCGGTCGGGTTGATGAAGTATTTGGTGTCTTTGTTGACCCACTCGGCCGGCAGCACCGGCTTGATGATCTCTTCGCGTACCGCTTCAACCAGATCTTTGTGGCTGATGGATTCGGCGTGCTGGGTAGACAGCACCACGGCATCGACACCGATGATCTTGCCTGCGTCGTCGTAGGCGAAGGTCAGCTGGCTCTTGGCATCCGGACGCAGCCACGGCAGGGTGCCGTTCTTGCGCACTTCAGCCTGACGCTTCACCAGCAGGTGAGAGTAGGTGATGGGGGCCGGCATCAGCACGTCGGTTTCGTTGGTGGCGTAGCCGAACATCAGGCCCTGGTCGCCAGCGCCCTGCTCCAGCGGATCGCTGCGGTCAACGCCCTGGTTGATATCCGGGGACTGCTTGCCGATGGCGTTCAGCACGGCGCAGGAGTCAGCGTCAAAGCCCATGTCGGAGTGGGTGTAGCCGATTTCACGTACGGTATCACGCACGATCTCTTCGATATCAACCCAGGCAGAGGTGGTTACTTCGCCGGCCACCATGACCATACCGGTCTTGACCAGGGTCTCGCAGGCGACACGGGCCTTGGTATCTTGCTTGAGGATGGCGTCCAGTACCGCATCGGAGATCTGGTCCGCAATCTTGTCGGGATGGCCTTCGGAGACCGACTCGGAAGTAAACAGCTTTGCCATGATAAGAGTCTCAGCTTGTCTGGGTTATCGCCACGGCAATAACCGGATGAATGGGATGGTGTAGAGGTATCTACATCTGGACGTCTATTTTAATTAGCGCCCCCCGTGATTGCCAGCACTATTTTGTCGCGCAGTGTCCAATGGGTCACAAGCGGTGCTCTCCTATCCCGAAAGGGATGGAAATCAAACGTTTTTCTCTGGTTGCTTTGGTCAATAGAGGGCAAGAAAAGCGATTGTCCTCCCAAAGCCACTTTATTCATCCAGATAATATTTGCACGCCGCGCGCCCTGCTGGGACAATAACGCGCCTTAATCTTGGCCATCAAATGAAGCAATCGCAGGAGATTCAGATGCCTTCTCGTAAAGAGCTTGCCAATGCCATTCGTGCATTGAGTATGGATGCCGTTCAAAAAGCCAACTCCGGTCACCCGGGCGCCCCCATGGGAATGGCGGATATCGCCGAAGTGCTGTGGCGTAGCCACCTCAGACATAACCCGAACAACCCCAAGTGGGCCGACCGCGACCGTTTCATTCTCTCCAACGGCCACGGCTCCATGCTGCTGTACTCCCTGCTGCACCTCTCCGGTTATGACCTCTCCATCGACGATCTGAAAAACTTCCGCCAACTGCACTCTCGCACCCCGGGTCACCCGGAGTACGGCTATGCACCGGGCGTGGAAACCACCACTGGCCCGCTGGGTCAGGGCATCACCAACGCCGTGGGTATGGCGATCGCCGAGAAAGCCATGGCTGAGCAGTTCAACCAGCCGGGCCACGACATCGTTGACCACTACACCTACGCCTTTATGGGCGACGGCTGCCTGATGGAAGGTATCTCCCACGAAGCGTGCTCCCTGGCAGGTACCCTGCAACTGGGCAAACTGATCGCGTTCTGGGATGACAACGGTATCTCCATCGACGGTCACGTAGAAGGCTGGTTCACCGACGACACCGTCAAGCGTTTCGAAGCTTACGGCTGGCATGTAATTCCGGCTGTTGACGGTCACAGCCCGGAAGCCATCAATGCCGCCATCGAAGCCGCCAAGGCCGAGACCGGCAAGCCGACTCTGATCTGCTGCCGCACCATCATCGGTTACGGTTCCCCGAACAAATCCGGTTCTCACGACTGCCACGGCTCACCGCTGGGCAACGACGAGATCGCCGCTGCGCGTGCCTTCCTGAAGTGGGACCACGCGCCGTTCGTTATCCCGGCCGATATCGCTGCCGAGTGGAACGCCCAGGAGAAGGGCGCTGCACTGGAAGCCGACTGGGCTGCCAAGTTCGCTGCCTATGAAGCCGCTCACCCGACGCTGGCTGCCGAATTCAAGCGCCGCACCGCAGGCGACTTGCCGGCCAACTGGGCTGCTGAATCCGCCAAGATCATCGAAACCCTGCAAGCCAACCCGGCCAAGATTGCGACCCGTAAAGCGTCCCAGAACTCTCTGGAAGCGTTCGGCAAGCTGCTGCCGGAGTTCATGGGTGGCTCTGCCGACCTGGCGCCGTCCAACCTGACCATGTGGTCCGGCTCCAAGTCCCTGACCAACGACGATGCCTCCGGCAACTACATCCACTACGGTGTACGCGAGTTCGGCATGTCCGCCATCATGAACGGTATCGCCCTGCACGGTGGTTTCATCCCCTACGGCGCTACCTTCCTGATGTTTATGGAGTACGCTCGCAACGCCCTGCGCATGGCCGCCCTGATGAAGCAGCGCGCTATCTTCGTTTACACCCACGACTCCATCGGTCTGGGTGAAGATGGCCCGACTCACCAGCCGGTTGAGCAGATCGCCTCCCTGCGTCTGACTCCGAACATGAGCACCTGGCGTCCGTGTGACCAGGTTGAATCTGCCATCGCCTGGAAACACGCCATCGAGCGTACCGACGGCCCGACATCTCTGATCTTCTCTCGTCAGAACCTGGCCCAGATGGACCGTACTGCCCAGCAGCTGGCTGATACCGCCAAGGGTGGCTACGTGCTGAAAGATTGCGCCGGTACACCGGAGCTGATCCTGATCGCCACCGGTTCCGAAGTGGAACTGGCCGTTGCCGCCTATGAGCAGCTGACTGCCAAGGGCCGTGCCGCGCGCGTGGTCTCTCTGCCGTCTACCGACGTGTTCGACGCTCAGTCTGCCGAGTACAAGGAGTCCGTCCTGCCGTCCTCCGTCACCAAGCGTGTGGCCATTGAAGCCGGCATCGCTGACTACTGGTACAAGTACGTCGGTTTCGGCGGCAAGATCATCGGTATGACCACCTTCGGTGAGTCTGCCCCGGCCGAGCTGCTGTTCAAGGAATTCGGCTTTACCGTGGAAAACGTGGTTGCGACCGCTGAATCCCTGTAATAGCTAATTGCTGTGTATAGAACTGAAAAGCGCCTCCTTCGGGAGGCGCTTTTTTATTACTATAATTAAATCTATTGTTTAGTTTGGCCGATTTCCCTAAGCCTTAATTACAATTTCGTAGTTAAATATATATAGCGCGATATTATTATTTCCTTGGAGTGTGACAATGATTGATGGAATAACGTTGACAGCATCTGGAGTTTTTACATTATTAGTGAATGTTATTGGTGTGTTTTGGTTAAAGGAGCGACTAAAACAATCAATTAGTCACGAATACGATAAGAAGTTAGAAGCATTCAGAAATGAAATGCAATCAAAATTACAGCATGAGCAGCAAGTGTTCAACTTAGGCGCAATGTCCCACATGGCGGGCACCGTTTTTGATAAACATGTGCAATTCTCGGAATTGTACATAGAGAAAGTTATGGAAACTTTCTATTACTTAAGAACAAATAGAGATAGCGAGAAGGCTTTAGGCTTTGCTGGTGATTTAACAAAGTTGAGGTTCAAATTTTCAGCTTGGCTCACGAATGATATTGATGGGCAGCTTATTAAGTTCGAAGATAAGCTAAGAACTTTAGGCGCTAATAGTGAATACATCAACTTTCCAAAAGGCCAAGGCACAAATCAAGAACATCGTGATCAGGCAGCAAGAGAACTTCTTGAGATATTGTCTGCATTTACCTCTTGGAAAGAGCCTTCAATTTCTCACCCTGAAGTACAGCTTAGTTACATACAAAATTCACTTCGAGATGTGCTTGGAGTAAATAAGTTGGTTAACATAAGGGAAATGATAGTGGAAAATGCTAACAAGCAGTTAAAAAGATGAAGGGTTCGATATGAAAATAGCCTGTAGGTTCGATTAGCGAAGCGTAATCGGACGTTCGCGTTCTTTATATCGATGTCATAAAAATAATATCCCTCCCTGTTACCAAAAGAGACCGGCATATAGCCGGTCTCTTTTTTATTTCCGCAACCTTTACGCCTGTGGCGGGGTGCTTTCGGCGTTGGACATCACTGCATCGATTTGTACCAGAGCACCGGCGGGAAGTTCACTTACCCCGATTACGGTGCGGGCAGGCAGGTAGCCCGGGAAGTATTTGGTGTAGACGGCGTTGACCGCATCCAGATCCGCGATATTGCCGAGCTTGATATTGACCTTGACGATATCGTCCATCACATGGCCGATGCTCTCCACAATCGCTTTGATATTGCTCAGGCACTGGGCGGTCTGCTCCTTGATGCAGCCAGCCAGGATCTTGCCGGTGGCGGGATCTATCGGTAACTGCGCAGAGAGATGGTTGTAGTGGGAGAAGGCGACGGTCTGGGTGTGCAAGGGGCTGCGCGGTGCCTTGTCGGTATTGCGCGGGCGGATCACCAGATTGTGTCTGTCTTCCACCAGTTGTGGCGGGGTGCCGTCACCGTGGGAGATGACCGCATCCATCTGCACCAGCGCACCCATGGGCAGGGCGGAGGCGGCAATCACGCTGCGGGCCGGCATATAGGCGGCGGCGCGGGCAATGGCGGAGTCGGGGAAGAAGGTGGTGTAGACCTCGTTGACGGCCTCCAGATCGGCCAGATCGGTCAGATAGACGGTGACCTTGACGATATCGTCAAACGGCACGTCGATGCTCTCCAGCACCGCCTTGATATTGCGCAGGCACTGGCCCGCCTGCTCCTTGATGCCACCGGCAACCAGCTGGCCAGAGGCTGCATCGACCGGCAGCTGGGCGCCGATATTGTTGTAGTGGGAGAAGGCCACGGTATGGGTGGAGAGCGGATTGTGCGGCGCCTTGTCGCTATTGCGGGCCAGTTTAACCAGCGGGCAAGGATCTTGTGGGAAGGTACCTTCGCCGTTGGAGATGATGGCATCGATCTGCACCAGTGCGCCCAGCGGCAGGGCGGCGACGGCGAGGGTGGTTCGGGTCGGCAGATAGCCCGGGAAGAATTCGCGATAGACGGCGTTGACCGCCTCCAGATCGGCCATCTCTTTGAGGAAGATGGTCGCTTTGACCATATCGTCCATCACATGGCCGATGCTCTCGATGATCGCCTTGAGGTTGCTCAGGCACTGTCTGGCCTGCGCGGTGACATCGCCACTCACCACCTTGCCGGTGGCGGGATCGACCGGCAACTGGGCCGAGATATTGTTGTAATGAGAAAACGCCACCGTTTGGGTGCAGGGGCCCAGATCCTGGGGTGCATGGGGGGTATTTCTTGCCGACTTGATGATGGTGCTACTCATAGATATGCCTCTTTTTAATATTTGTTGTTCATTCAGGTACAGGTTTACCCCATCTTGTTGTGCGCCACGGCCACTGCGCCAGCGGCGGCATCCCCGGTTATTATTTGTGATCCACTCAATCGCTGAGAGGAATAAGGTAGAAGAGGACAGGGTAGATATTTCAGACGCTGCGATTTTATGAGTGGCTATCAGGGGTTGCAAACCGCTGATTGCATTTCTATGAGATGGCTCAATGGGCGCAAATTTAATCATATTGCTATTCAATTCACCCGAAATTGCAGCCAATTCGTGCGCAAATGGTGCCGAACCGGCGGACAGCCTTGCCCTGACTGGGTTTGCTCTTTCCCTCTTCGGGATATTGGCATGTGAATAAAGGGTTAATATTATGCGCCGATGTGCAAATAATGCATATTATGGTGCATGGATATCTGTTTTCAGCATTTTTAAGGGGCTATGAAAATTCCCGTGAATATGCATATCATCATTATTAAAGATACCTCTGGAATATAATTCACGGCTTTTGCATTTCCCTCTGTTAATGATAATTCCGGCATACTTGGTGACGCCTTGCTGGCAGCTGGGATCTGTTATTAATGCCATAAAATTCTATGCCATGAATTTGCACGGCGGATCTGCTCCTGCTGCACAGGAGTGCGGAGCATGGCGCTGGCGTTGGCGTGACGGCGTGCGGGAGCTGTGGTGCTGGATGAGAGGTGGTGTTGGATAAGGAAGGGGGAGGTGGTGGCAATCCGCGTCTCTTCACGGCCGGTTGTATCCCCCGATGGGTGGGGTTGCCCCGCGTCATCGCTTTTTCCACTTTTTGCGGCTTTGTCTGATCTCCCTCTTATCTGTTGCTGGTTGTGATGATTGGGATGGTTTTCAGGGCTCGGGAACAGCTCAGGTGATTTCGCAGGAATAAAGTTCAATGTTCTGTTTTTAAAGGGAAATTCGTAAAAAAATGGATTTATCGACCGCTTTTTATGGTTTCTTGATGAAACTGTTAATTAGTGGCGTGATTGCGAGTCAGGTCGCTTTTTTCAATCGCTATTAATCGTATGATTAATAAGGTAATCAAGGAGCCCTGACGGAGAGCATCGATGCACCGGCAGGCCATTGCCCAGGATTGGCAAGCGAGATCGCATCGCGATCATCATTACCTGACTGTGGAGGATTTATGCTGGGTTTCGTTCTGGGCGATATGTATTGTCAAACATCTGGGCAGCGGTTACCTCCTCGCCTGGGAAAGAGCTTTCCCATTCCTGCCGATTACCGACTGCGCGGCCGGGTATCCGCCGCCATCATGACCATCGAGAGCCTGCTCGATACCCCTTATCCGCAAAAGCAGTTTCGTGAGCTGGTCTTTGGCGCCTTTATCGAGCGCCAGCGTCGGCTGTTTGGCGAACATGTGATTGTGGCCCGCATGGAAGGGGAGGAGGGGCTGGAACTGTCGATTGATCTCTCGTTTGTCAGCACCGCCGTACCTGTGGGCCTGCTGGCCATCTCTGAAGAGCTGGCCCTCGCCACGGCGCCGCGTCCCAAGAAGAGCCATCCCCACTACGAGGCGCTGTGCAAGGCGATCGACTGCATGGTGATGCTGATGTTTTATGGCAAGGTGATCCGCCAGCGTAATACGGTGTTGGAAAATATCGGCCATCAGTTTGGTTATCAGCCCGCGGCGACCCTGACGGCGCGTGTTGGCAAGGGTGGGGAGGATGATTACGATGCCTTCATGGTCAATATCATGACCTGTATTGCTCACTCCAACTCGCTCAAGGAGGCGCTGGAGAACGCCAGCCGGATGGGAATTCAGGAGCCCGCTTTCTTCTGCATCGTCGGTGCGATTGCCAGCACCCTGTGGGGCGTGCCCAGACAGTGGGCGTATCAGGCTTCACAGCTGATCCATCGCTCCCACCACCACTACATCCAGAATCTGCTTCGCTGTGAAACCCGTGCCGGGCGGCGTCATATCAATCTGGAGCCGCCAAAGCCCCCGCTGTTTGCACCGATCCGGCAACAGGTTGTGCGTCTGTTCAAGGGGGCACACTGATCCGCAGCCCTCTTGTCATCACTCAGGCGGGATAAAGCGCCCCCAGCACAGCCGGACGGCTGGCGCCGGTGACGGCGGGCAGGTTACCCGGCTTGCGGTGAACAAAGCACATGGCCAGCCAGGCAAAGGCAGCGCCTTCCACCCAGTCGGGGGCAAGGCCCAGCTCGGCAGTGCTGGCGATGCGCCATGCAGGCAGCAGGCTGGCCAGCTCCTTCAGCAAGGGGGCGTTATGGGCGCCGCCGCCGCAGACAAACAGCTCGGCTTTCGGCTGGCTGGCACCGACTGACTCGGGCCGGGCGGGCAATTGGCTGGCGATGCTGTGGCAGGTGAGCGCCTGCAGGGTGCGCTGCACATCCACGGGGGCGTATGAAGTGCCTGCCAGCTCCCCATCGAGCCAATCGAGGGTAAACATCTCCCGTCCGGTGCTCTTGGGGGAGGGGGCGGCGAAGTAGGGGTGAGCCAGCAGTTTCTCCAGCAAGGCAGGGATGGGCTTGCCGCTGGCGGCCCATTTGCCACCGGCGTCATAGCTGCCGCTGTGGAGCTGATGGCGGCGATACCAGCCATCGAGCAGGGTGTTGGCCGGGCCGGTATCAAAACCATATACCCCGCCCGGATTGCCCGGCAGCACCGAGATATTGGCGATGCCGCCGAGGTTCAGTACCACTCGCAGGGCGCCGGGTTTGGCAAACAGCGCCTGATGGAAGGCGGGCACCAGCGGCGCCCCCTGACCGCCGAGGGCCATATCCATGGTGCGAAAATCGGCGATAACGTCGATGCCGGTTAGCGCCGCTAGCAGGGCGGCATTGCCGATCTGCAGGGTAAAGCCGAGCTGGGGGCGATGGCGGATAGTCTGGCCGTGGCTGCCGATGGCGCGAATATCTTTGGGCTCAAGCTTCGCCTTGGCCAGCAGCGCGTGGGTGGCGGCGGCAAACTCTTGCGCCACCAGATTATCGGCCACCCCCATGCGGTCGATTTCGTTGTCGCCCGGGGTGCAGAGTGCATGCAGCGTGCGTGCGGTCTCTTGCGGCCAGGGGTGACAAAGCGCCGCTTCGACCCGCAGTTCATCCCCGGCGATCATCACCAGCACGGCATCAATGCCGTCCATGCTGGTTCCCGACATCAGACCGATATAGCGCTCAGCCATGGTGTCTCCTTACATTGCTGTTCGAAAATACGGTGTGCAGAGAGGGTGAAGAGGGGAACGGCTTTCATCCCATGCCACATGGCGTGATCTTTGACATCAGACCGATATAACGCTCAACCATGTTGCATCCTCAATGCGGACCGGAAAAAGAGTGAGAGAGACAGGATAGATAAGCCCTTGCTTCCGTGCCACATGCCGCTCCCGGTGTTCCATCTCATCTTATGTCCGAAAGTGGACTCATTTCAATCTGATTGCCTGGCGCGGGTTCAATAAAAGGGGCTGGCAGGGCCTTCACCCTGCCAGCCCTGATGACTTAGTTGCCGCGACTATCCCGCTTGTTCTGGGCCAGCTGCAGCTCGGGGTTGTCGAGCTTGGCCAGTTGCGGCATCGCCAGCTTTTTGAAGTTGGCCAGCTCGCGTCCGCTCAGGGTCTCTGCCTGCGGCAGGGTGAGGGTGCGCGGGTTCTTGTGAATGCCGCCCACCACGAATTCGTAGTGCAGGTGCGGGCCGGTGACGCGACCGGTGCCACCCAGAGTGCCGATGGTCTGTCCCTGCTTCACCCGCTGCCCCTTGTTGACGGTGCGCTTGGAGAGGTGCAGGTACTTGGTCACATAGTTGCCGGCATGCTTGATAAAGACGTAGTTGCCGTTGAACTGGTTGTAACCGGCGGCCACCACGCTGCCGGAGCCCGCCGCCATGATGGGGGTACCCACCGGCGCCACATAGTCGATGCCGTTATGGGGGCGGATCTTGCCGGTCACCGGATGGAGGCGACGCGGGTTGAAGTTGGAGCTGATGTATTTGAAGTTGACCGGCGCACGCAGGAAGCTCTTGCGCATCGCCTTCCCTTCCGGGGTGTAGTAGTTGCCATCTTCATTGAGCACGGCGCGGTAGGCGGTGCCCTGGTTGACGAACTCGGCCGCCAGAATATCGCCGGAGGCGACCCGCTCGTCGTCGCGGAACTTGTCTTCATAGACCACCCGGAAGCTGTCTCCCGGCTGCAAGTCCTGGGCAAAGTCGATGTCCCAGCCGAAGATGGCGGCCAAGTCCATGATCTGATCTTCGGTCATCCCTGCATCCACCGCGGCGCCCCAGAAGCTGGAGCGGATCTCCCCCTTGCTCACCTGTTCACGGGTGTCGAGGGCGATCTTGACGTTGCGGGCGACAAAGGTCTCCTCCTTGCGGCTCACCTTGAGCGCCTGCTCCAGACTGTGGGGGTAATAGAGGCTGTGCAGCTCGCCGTTCTCGGTGAGCTTGAAGGTGAGTTCCTGCCCAGGTTGCAGCATCCGCAGGGGATCGCTGCCCTCGAGCTGATCGATCAGGTGCAGATCCGTGGTGCTCAGGCCAATGCGCTGGAAGATCACCCCCATGTTGTCGCCACGGCGCACCTTCACCTGCTTGGTGATGTAGCGCGGCTTGGGGGGGGTAACGGGCTGGGCGGCTTCGGCCGTCAGCTCGTCGTTCAGTGTGTTGTCGTTCGCCGGTTCCCGCAGGGCAATTTCGTTGCCGTTTTCATCGACCCGTGTTGCTACTGCCTGTTCGCTGGGCCAGGCAGCCAGCATCATGATCATGATGCTCAAGATCAGCACCATCTTGCGGTGCCAGTGGGGGAGTGCGTTGAAGGCGTGCCAAATAACCATGAGAAGCAGATGAAGTCGGGCAGAATGGACGGATTTTACAGCCTTTCCAATTGGCCCGCCATTCCAGTAATATGTTTGGCCCTGTGGAATCGTGATGGAGAGTCAAAAAATGTCCCAGCTCGAGGTGGCGCTAGCCGAGATCAAGCGCGGAGCGGAAGAAATTCTGGTTGAAGAAGAACTTGTCGCCAAGTTGAAGGAAGGGCGCCCGCTGCGCATCAAGTTGGGCATGGACCCGACCGCCCCCGACATTCACCTGGGCCATACCGTGATCCTCAACAAGCTGAAGACCTTCCAGGATCTGGGCCATGAAGTGATCCTGCTGATCGGTGACTTCACTGCCATGGTGGGTGACCCCTCCGGCAAGAACGCTACCCGTCCGCCGCTCTCCGAAGAGGCTATCAAGCATAACGCCCTCACTTATGCCGAGCAGGCGTTCAAGATCCTCGACCCGGCCAAGACCCGCATCGAGTACAACTCGACCTGGCTGAGCGAGCTGGGTGCGACCGGCATGATCAAGCTGGCGGCCAAGCAGACCGTGGCCCGCATGATGGAGCGTGACGACTTCAAAAAGCGCTACACCGGCGGCCAATCCATCGCGATTCACGAATTCCTCTATCCGCTGCTGCAAGGCTATGACTCGGTCGCGCTGAAGGCGGACGTTGAGCTCGGCGGTACCGACCAGAAGTTCAACCTGCTGATGGGCCGCGAGCTGCAAAAAGATGCCGGCATGGCGACCCAGTGCGTGCTGATGATGCCGCTGCTGGTGGGTCTGGATGGCGTCAAGAAGATGTCCAAGTCCGCAGGCAACTACATCGGCGTCCATGACGCCCCGGGCGAGATGTTCGGCAAGATCATGTCCATCACCGACGATCTGATGTGGAACTACTACGAGCTGCTCTCCTTCCGTCCGCTGGCTGAAATTGAAGAGTTCAAGGCAGGCATCGCTGCCGGTACCCTCAACCCGCGTGATGTGAAGATCTGGCTGGCCAAAGAGATCATCGCCCGTTATCACGACGAAGCGGCGGCTGAAGCGGCCCACGAAGATTTCACCCAGCGCTTCTCCAAGAACGCCATCCCGGACGAGATGCCGGAAATCGAGCTGGCTCTGGAAGGCGAAGGTCTGGCCATTGCCAACCTGCTGAAAGAGGCCGATCTGGTGGCCACCACCTCCGAAGCGCTGCGGATGATCAAGCAGGGCGCGGTCAAGGTGGATGGTGAGAAGCTGGAAGATGGCAAGGCACTCATCGGTGCCGGTACCGCCGTCTATCAGGTCGGCAAGCGCAAGTTTGCCCGCGTGACGGTCAAATAACCAGTACCATCAAATAAGCAGTCGCATCAGGCAAGCTGGTCATCAAACCGGTTCAAGCTTGTTCAACAGGGCCTCCTTCGGGAGGCCTTGTCGTATCTGGGCGGCACGGATCTGGGCGATAAAGTGCCGCAGCACGGCACTGCTTGGGTGTGGCCGTGTCGCCAGACTGATGCTGGTCATCATGCCGTTGCCCTCAATGGGGTGATAACTGACCCCGAGCGGACGCAGCGCCGCCACCGAGCTGGGCACCAGAGTCACGCCAAAGCCCGCCTGCACCATGCCGACGGTGGAGATCACCTGCGGGCATTCGGGCCCCAATATCGGCTCGAAGCCCGCCTCCCGACAGAGGCCCACGATGCCGTCATAGAGCCCGGGCCCGATGGCGTGGGGAAACAGAATAAAACTCTCGTCCTTCAGGCTGGCCAGTGGCAAGGGGCCCGGCTTGGCCTTGGGATGGCTGGTCGGCAGGGCGATCAGCAGCGGCTCCTGCTCGATAAGGTGGTGGGCAAAGCCCTCGCTACCGCGGCAGGGGAGCCGCAAGATGGCGGCATCCAGCCGATCGTTGCGCAGCGCCTCCACCAGTGCCGGCATGGTGCCCTCCTGCGGGCTGAGGGCTACCTCGGGGTAGCGCTCCCGATAGTCGTGCAGCAGGGTCAGCACTGCGGGGTGGAGCACGGTGGAACCAGCAAAGCCGATCCGCAGTGCCCCCTGCTCGCCCCGGGCAATCCGCTTTACCTTCTGCTTTGCCGCATCGGCCAGCGCCAGGATCTGCGCCGCATCCTGATAGAGGCTCTCGCCCGCCTCGGTCAGCTCGACACTGCGGGTCAAACGGCGCAGCAGCGGGGTGCCCAGGGTCTCCTCCAGCTTGCGGATTTGCTGGCTCAGGGGCGGCTGGGCCATGTTGAGTGATTCGGCTGCGCGGGTGAAATTCTGCTTTTCAACAACGGCCATGAAGTAGCGGAGCGTACGAAGTTCCATATCGATTGAGTCTCAAAGTCATGGGATCAGCGTATTGGTGTTGAAATGTGAACCAAGTCACCATTGGATCCGAACGCTAACAGGATTCACGGTGGAGGTGAAACCCGAATGGAACATATTGCAACATCTGACAGTGCCGGGTGCAGCTGTGCCCTCGAAGTGAGCCAGCAGTTTTCCCGCTGGCGCAGGCAGCATGACGGTGGCGAGATCTACCAGAGTTCCCTGATGAGCGCCCTGCTGGCAGGGGTCTACGAAGGGGAGACCACCATGAGCGAGCTGCTGCGCCACGGCGACTTTGGCCTCGGCACCTTCAATCACCTCGATGGTGAGCTGATCGCCTTCGAGCGCCAGATCCACCAGTTGCGCTCCGATGGCTCGGCCCGGCCCGCCCGCGCCGATCAGAAGACCCCCTTCGCGGTGATGACCCATTTTCGCCCCTGTCTGGAGCGTCGCTTCGATCACCCCCTCAGCCGTGACGAGATCCACCAGTGGGTGGATCGGCTGGTGGGATCCGACAACGTCTTTGTCGCCCTGCGTCTCGACGGCCAGTTTGAAACGGCCAAGGTGCGCACCGTGCCGCGCCAGGAGCCCCCCTATCGCCCCATGCTGGAAGCCATCGAACAGCAGCCGCTGTTCCGCTTTGCCGCGGTGGCGGGAACCCTGGTGGGTTTTCGCTGCCCGCCGTTCGTGCAGGGGATCAATGTGGCGGGCTTTCACGAACACATGATCACCGCCGATCGCAAGGGGGGCGGCCATCTGCTCGACTACACCATGGCCCACGGCACCCTGCGGCTTTCTGTGGTGCGTCACCTCAATCTGGCCCTGCCCTCGGATCCCGCTTTCCGGCAGGCCGACCTCAACCCCGCCGATCTCGATCGCGCCATTCAGGCCGCCGAAGGCTGATAGACAAGGAGCAATATCATGGAAAACAGACAGTGGAAGTGCGGTGCCGAGCTGGTGGTTCGTCATCTGGAGGCGCAAGGGGTCAAGCAGGTGTTCGGTATTCCCGGCGCCAAGATTGACCGGGTGTTCGATGCGCTGGAGGACTCCCCCATCGAGACCATAGTGGTGCGCCACGAGGCGAACGCCGCCTTTATGGCGGCCGCCGTGGGGCGCCTCACCGGCAAGGCGGGGGTGGCGCTGGTCACCTCGGGCCCCGGCTGCTCCAACCTTATTACCGGGTTGGCGACCGCCACCTCAGAGGGGGACCCCATGGTGGCGCTGGGCGGTGCGGTGCGCCGTGCCGATGGCCTCAAGCTCACTCATCAGAGCATGGATACGGTCAACCTCTGCCGTCCGGTCACCAAGTTCAGCGCCCAGGTCAACAGCGGGGCGGCAATCTCGGAAGTGATGGCCAACGCCTTTCGCGCCGCCGAGCTGGGACGGCCGGGGGCGGCGTTTGTCAGCCTGCCGATGGATATCATCAACAAGCCGGTGCAGGGCAATGTGCTGGTGCCCCGTGAAGTGCCGGAGCCGGGCTGCGCCGACGAACAGAATATGGAGCAGGCATTGACCCTGCTGCGCAACGCCCAGAATCCGGTGGTGCTGCTCGGCCTGATGGCGAGCCGGCCGGAGAATGCCGAGGCAGTGCGCGCCTTCCTCGACAAGGCGCGGTTGCCGGTGACCGGTACCTATCAGGCTGCCGGGGTGGTGGACAGCTGCCACTTCGATGATTTTGCCGGACGGGTGGGGCTCTTTAACAACCAGCCGGGGGATCAGCTGCTGGCAGGGGCCGATCTGGTGATCTGCATCGGCTACAGCCCCATCGAGTACGACCCCGTGCTGTGGAATGGTGACAGGGAGCGGCGCATCCTCCATATCGACGTGCTGCCTGCCGATATCGACAGCAGCTACTGCCCGACCGCCGAGCTGGTGGGGTCGATCCGCGCCAACCTGTTGCAGCTGACCCGCATCATGGGCAATCCGAAAACCCGTCCCCCCGAGGTGGATCGGCTGCTGCAAGGGGTACGCCAGCAGCGGCTGCGACTGGCGATGCGGGCCGACGATCTGCACGGCAATCCGGTTCACCCCTTGCGTATCGTGCGCGAGCTGCAGGATCTGGTGCGCGACGACATGACCCTCTGTGTCGACATGGGCAGCTTCCATATCTGGATTGCCCGCTACCTCTACAGCTTCCGTGCCCGTCAGGTGTTGATCTCCAATGGTCAGCAGACCATGGGGGTCGCCCTGCCGTGGGCCATCGGCGCGGCGCTGGTGCGGCCGGGTGAGAAGGTGATCTCGGTATCGGGGGATGGCAGCTTCATGCAGTCGAGCATGGAGCTGGAGACGGCGGTGCGGCTCAAGAGCAATATCGTTCACATCATCTGGGTCGATAACGGCTACAACATGGTCGCGATGCAGGAGCAGCAGAAGTATTGCCGCACCTCCGGCGTCTCTTTTGGCCCCATCGACTTCAAACGCTATGCCGAATCGTTCGGGGCGGCCGGTTTCGCGGTGCGCTCGGCCGACGAGCTGCGTGCCACCCTGCGGGCCGCGCTGGCGGTGGAGGGGCCTGCTGTGGTGGCCATTCCGGTGGATTACTCCGACAACCCGGGACTGATGGCCCAGCTCAGGCCAGAAGTATTGGCATAAGTGTGGGCAGCAGTGCTGGCCTGAATCCCTGTGTAAGAGCAGGCAGACCCGCCTATATAGCAGAAACCGGCATCAATGTATGCCGGTTTTTATTGCTACGCGGGATGGGTGGCCTTAACGGGCCAGCTGGACGGCGGCGCGTGCGCGGGCCGGTTGCGGGCGACGCTTGTTTTTTGGCGCGCAGGCCATCTTCAGGCGCAGCCACTCGCGCCACAGCAGCCAGCAGAGCGGCAGGGTGAGCAGCAGCACGGTCGCGGGCTGGGCCATCAGCACCCCATCACGGCCCCACAGTTGCGGCAGCAGGAAGATGAGCGGCAGCAGCAACACGGTTTTGGCGATGGAGATGACCAGCGCCTGACGGGTACGCGCCATGGATTGCAGCAGCACGATGCCGAACATGATGATCCCCTCCAGCGGAATAGCGCCGAGGTTGAGGGTCAGGCTGCTGATGGCGGCGGCCAGCAGTTCGGGATCCTTGTCGCCGGTATAGAGCATGGCGACCTGTCCCGGCAGCAGCTGGATGGTGAGCCACACCAGCATGCCGTAGATAAAGGTGAACTTGAGCCCCATCTCCATCAGGTACTTGAGGTTGCGATGGCGCTTGGCCCCCGCCGCCTTGCTGATGAGCGGCTGAATGCCGAACGCCAGCCCCTGCAGAATGACGATAAAGACCGCTTCGGTGTAACCGGCTACGGTAAAGCCCGCCAGATCCTTCACATTGCCATACACCATCAGCTGGCTGTTGTGCAGCATCAGCAGCAGGCCGAGGTTGAACTGGGCAATCAGGCTCGGCAGGCCGGTAAAGAGCAGGTGCGGCATGGCGGGGAGGTTGGGTACCAGATCCCGCCAGCTGAGGCGCAGCCGCGCCCAGGGGGTAAAGAAGTAGCCAAGACCGATCAGGCTCACCGCACCCTCTGCCATCAGGGTGGCTTGCGCAGTACCGATCAGTCCCAGCCCCAACCGACCCACCATGATGTAGTTGAGGATGATATTGAGCACGGCGCCGCTGCTCACCAGCACCATGGCCAGCTTCGGGCGGCCATCGTTGCGCAGCAGATAGGGCACTGCCAGATTGCTGGCCAGCAGCAGGGTACCGCCGCCAATCCAGGTGAGGTAGTCGCTCGCCTGCTTCCAGGTCTCGGTGCCCTGTTCAATCCCCAGCCCCAGCAGGATATCGGTGTGGGTGTAATAGAGCAGCACCGGCGCAACGCCCCCGAGTCCGGCCAGCAGCCAGAGGGCGTTGACCAGCGCTTGGCGGGCCAGCGTGTCGTTTTTCGCCCCTTGCTGGAAGGAGATGGCGGTGGCCGCCCCCATGCTGATCATGGCGGCCAGACCAATCAGCACCATGATGACCGGATAGACCAGGTTGATCCCGGCGAGGCCAGCGGCGCCGACATAGTGGCCGACGAAGATGCCGTCGATGAGGTAGTAGGCCCCCGAGACCAGCATGGCAAGAATGGAGGGGAGGGCGTAAGCCCAGAAGCGACGGGTCATGGCCCGTTGCCGCAGTGTTAAATAGGCAGACATATCTGTTCTCTCGGGGAGTTCGATTATCGAACAGCTAGTCTAGATTAATACTTATTTGGTGATAATCAGGGTTTCACTTGATGAATTGCTGAGTATTACTCACTAATCCGGGGTTTTGGTAGTGCGCCTTGAGCATGTCGATCAGGATGCGCAGGCCGCTGCCCAGTTGATGCCGACTGGGATAGAAGAGATAGAAGCCGGCAAAGGTAGGGCACCAGGGCTCCAGCACGGTGAGCAGTTTCCCCTCCGCGACCTTTTGGCTCACCTCCTCTTCCAGACAGTAGGCGAGCCCCAGCCCCGCCTCGGCGGCGCCCAGATAGAGGGCCGGGGTGCTGGTGGTGAGCGGCCCGGTCACTTCGATCTCCAGCATGGTGCCATCGGCGGCAAAGGCCCAGCGATAGTGATGGTGCGGAGTGAGGCGATAGCCGATACAAGCGTGGCGACTCAGCTCGCTCGGGTGCTCCGGCGTACCGTGCTCCGCCAGATAGGCCGGGGAGCCCACCACCAGATAACGCTGGGGCGGGCCGAGGGGGATGCCGATCATCTCCTTGGGCAGCAGATCGCCATAAAAGAGCGCGGCATCGTAACCATCCTCAATCAGCCGAGGCATCAGCTCCTGCTCCACTACCTCCACCTGCATCCGCGGATAACGGGCCAGATAGTCGATGAGTACAGGTGCCAGCAGGCTGTCGATGGCGCCGCGGGGGGCGCAGAGCTTGAGCCTTCCCACCGGTTCATCGCTGTTGCGGGCCAGCTCGCAAAGCGCCTCTTCCAGGGTATTGAGGGTGGGGAGCAGCTGCTTGAGCAGCCGCTGGCCCGCTTCGGTCGGCACCACGGCGCGGGTACTGCGGTTGAGCAGCCGCACCCCCAGCCTTGCTTCCAACCCCTTCAGGCTGTGGCTGAGGGCGGAGGCGGAGACCCCGAGTTCGAGGGCGGCCTTGCTGAAACTGCGGTGACGGGCGACGGCGGCAAATACCGCCAGTTCGGCGAGATCGGTACGGGTAATGGTCATCATCAATCAACAAAAAGGCGTGAGTCACAAGGGTACGTCAAGGCCGTGCTGCACACAATCCGCGCTAAACGGGTGGTTTGTTGCAAATATGTAGCTGCTCGCAGGCCATTGATTCCAGTGAAACTAAGTTGAATTGTTAAAAAAAACTCACAATAAGGCGCTTTGAGTGTGATCTTGGTCGTCCGAAAGGCGACCAAAATCAAACTTTGGTTGATTAATTCAAAAAAACGCTGTGATTAATAAGGGCATTTAATTAAAGTCAGCCCATCAAGAGTGGCGCACGTTAATCGGTTGTTAAGTGAGACGGGCGCCGACCCTCAGGGTCAAAATCTCGCACTGTTGTTTGTTGCAATCCTGTTGTCACAAGGAGTGATGGCCAGGTTGCCGGGGGGCGAGAGGTTAATATCAAGGACGGACAGCAGGCGTTCCAGGGAGATGGAACCGGGCCAAGGCCCGACCAAACAAGAATCCCATTTTCCTAGATGACAGGAACAACGTATGTCTGACATGAATATTGCAGCTGATGGTCGTTTAGCCAGCAACACCTCCCGCGGCGTCAACAAGGCCGATGTGGTCTGGATGTTGGGTCTGTACGGTACCGCGATCGGTGCCGGTGTGCTCTTCCTGCCAATCAACGCCGGTGTAGGTGGCCTGTGGCCGCTGGTTGCCATGTTGATCCTGGCGCTGCCGCTGACTTTCTTTGCTCACCGTGGTCTGACCCGCTTCGTGCTGTCCGGCTCTACCCGTGATGGCGACATCACTGAAGTAGTAGAAGAGCACTTCGGCAAGACCGCAGGCAAATTCATCACCCTGCTCTACTTCTTTGCCATCTACCCGATCGTGCTGATGTATTCAGTCGCCATCACCAACACCGTCGAGAGTGTGATTGTTCACCAGCTGGGCATGTCTGCACCTCCCCGTGCCGTTCTGTCACTGGCCCTGATCCTCGGTCTGATGGCGGTTGTTCGTCTGGGCGGCCAGGTTATCGTCAAAGCGATGAGCGTGCTGGTATTCCCGTTCGTGCTCACCCTGATGGGTCTGGCGTTCTACCTGATCCCGCACTGGAACGGTGCCATCATCACTGAAGCTCCGGCCCTGTCCGACGCCTTCAACGGTGACTTTATCAAGACCCTGTGGCTGGCTATCCCGGTAATGGTGTTCTCCTTCAACCACTCCCCGATCATCTCCTCCTTCGCGGTGGACAACAAAGGTCGTTACGGTGAAGGTGCCGAGAAGAAGTGCAGCAACATCCTGCTGGGCGCCCACGTCATGATGGTGATGACCGTTATGTTCTTCGTATTCAGCTGCGTACTGAGCCTCTCCCCGGCTGACCTGGCTGCTGCCAAAGAACAGAACATCTCCATCCTGTCCTACTTGGCCAACCACTTCGATAACCCGGTTATCGGTACTGTGGCTCCGCTGATCGCCATGGTTGCCATCAGCAAATCCTTCCTGGGTCACTACCTGGGTGCGCAAGAGGGCATGAACGGCCTGATGGCCAAGGCGCTGCGCGAGAAGGGCAAGAACGTTGACACCAAGCAACTGAACAAAGTCACTGCCGTGTTCATGATCCTGACCACCTGGGCCATCGCTACCATCAACCCGAGCATCCTCGGCATGATTGAAGACCTGGGCGGCCCGATCATCGCAATGCTGCTGTTCCTGATGCCGATGTACGCCATCACCAAGGTTCCGGCCATGCGCAAATACGCTGGCAACATCAGCAACGGCTTCGTGACCATCATCGGCCTGATCGCCATGTCCGGTATCATCTACAAGCTGATTGCCTGATAACGCCGGTTACCAAGTTGAATGAAGAAGCCGCCTCGCAAGAGGCGGCTTTTTTTATGGCTGTTTGGGGTGGTGAGCGGATGCGGTATCGCTACTTCATCAGCTTCTTCACCTCGTCGCTGGCCAGCGCCTCGTTGAATTTGTCCCGCGCCTCTTTCCCCTTGGCGGAGTTGGTAAAGCAGACGTGGAGGGACTTGTCCTCGAGGATCTTGCCGTTGAAGCCGAGGTTGGCGGTAACATCCTTGAGTTGGGGATCGCTCTCCAGCAGATAGGTCATCACATTCTGGTCGATAACCGCCAGATCGAGCCGACCGTTGCCGAGCTTGAGCAGGTTCTGGCTGTCCGAGCTGGTGGCATCGGCCGAGAGTGCCTTGCTGGCCACTTTTTCGTCAAACTCGGTGGTATTCACATAGCCGGTGACGACACCAATTTTCTTGCCCTTGAGGTCATCAAGGGTCTGCCAGGTGACCGGCTGATCGGCTCGCTGGGCAAAGCCGAGAGGGCCGTTACCTATGGGGTCGGAGAAGAGGCAGCTGCTCTTGGGGTCGAGATACTCGGGGAAATAACCCAGTACCTCGGGGTTGTTGGTCGCCTCGTCCACGGCCCGTTGCCAGGGATAGAACTTGATGGTCAGCGGGTCGCCAGCCAGGGCAAAGGCTGCGGTCACCACCCGACTGCTCTTGCCCTGCTCAGGGAGGTTGGCGCTGGTGTAAGGGGGCCATTCAAGGCTGGTCAACACTGCCGCCTGAGCGGCCGACATGCCGAACAAGGGAAGAGTGGCCAGGGCGAGGTGCTTCCATTTCAGGCTCATAGGGATAACTCCTTGTGGTCAAACACCCCTTAAAGATAGCCCCCGGTGTCGATTGCGGATGCCGGCCATGGCTGACCGGCATCCGTGCCTCTATTTGTTGTCGATATTCTCCGACTGCCAGAGGGCATAGCCCTTGCCGGAGGCCGTGGTAGGCAGATCAATCTGCATCAGGTCGTTGCCGATGACAAAGGGGCCCGAGTAGCGGGCGCGCAGATCCTGCGCCAGATCCTTCACCCTGATCTTGCCGTTGAGGCCGATATGGCTGAACACGGTCAGCGCCGGTTTGGCTTCGTTCATTACCCGGGCCGCCTGCTCAGGGGAGGCGAGGTGACCGGCGATCGCCTTGTAGCCGGGGTTGGCCTTCATCTGCTCGGCAGAGGTCATGGAGACGCAGTGCACCAGCAGATCGGCCCCTTTGGCCTGCTTCACTACTTCGGGGCTGTAGCGGGTATCGCCGGAGAGCACCACGCTGTGGCCGTGGTAGTCGATGCGATAGCCGAATGACGGCTTGATGTTGACCCCGTGGTCGTTGTCAAAGGCAGTCACCTTGACCCCGTCATGGTTGTAGACCACCCCGGCGGTGACCTCGTGGCTGTTGATCTCCACCCCGTCCAGCGGCGTTCCCTCATCCTTGACCCGGGTGGCGATGTCGGTGGCGTAGGCCTGCTGCAAGCCACGGGCGAGAGCTGTGGTGCCTTTGGGGCCGTAGAGCTCCATCGGCGCGTGGCGCTGGCCATAGGCCGGTTGCAGCCAGCCGGTCAGCCAGAGATCCGCCAGCCCGTTGGTGTGGTCGGAGTGAAAGTGGGTGAGGAAGAAGGCTTTGACCCGGCCGATGGGGATATGCAGCTGCCACAGGCGAGTGGCGGAGTTGCGGCCAAAATCGAACACCAGCTTCTGGTTGCCCGCTTCGACCAGGGTGCTGTAACCGCCCCGGCTGATCTGGGGCACCGGAGTGCCGGTGCCGAGCAGGCTGACCCGAAAGATATCGTGCCGGGCTTGAGTTGCTGAGGCAGGGGCTTGATCGTGGTTGCTGATAAAGCTGCTCTCGGCGGCCTGACTGGCGCCGCTGGCCAGCAGACCGACCAGTAATGCGGCCAGATAGGTGCTTTTCATGGGAATTTATCCTGTGGGGAAGGGACGGTATCACTGTATTGGTAACTAAAAGTTGAATAAATTGGCTAAAATCCATTTCTTACTAAACTTTTGGTTGTGAATCAGGGCTCGGTAGCGGGTCGTGTTATTCAGGAACGAACAAAGGAGCGGTTGTGGACCGATTGACCAGCATGCGTATCTTCACCCGGGTGGTGGATCTCGGCTCCTACAGCGCGGTGGCGAGCGAAGAGGGGATCAGCGCCCAGATGGTGGGCAAGCATGTGCTGGGGCTGGAGCAGTGGCTGGGGGGAAAGCTGTTTCACAAGACCACCCGCCAGCAGACCCTCACCGAGCTGGGCCAGCTTTTTCTCGCTCGCTGTCAGCGGGTGCTGGAGGAGCTGGCATTGACCGAGTCGCTCACCCAGAATCTGTTGGCTGAGCCGGCCGGCCGGCTGCGCATCGCCGCCCCCCTCAGTTTTGGCCACCATCGGCTGGTGCCGCTGCTGCCCGCTTTTATCGACCGCTACCCCAAGCTGGATCTGGATCTGCAGCTCACTCCGCGCTGGGTCGATCTGGTGGAGGAGGGGTTCGACGCCGCCATCCGCACCCTGCGCCCGCAGGATGAGGCGCTGATCGCCCGTCCGTTGCTGACCCAGCACTACCGCCTCTGCGCTGCCCCCGACTACCTCAATCGCCACGGCGTGCCCCGTCATCCGGCCGATCTCGCCCGCCACCAGTGTCTGCACGGCAACTGGGGCGAGCATGAGCGTTGGCAATTTGTTGGCGAGGATGGTCAGAGCGAGGAGGTGCGGGTCGCCTCGCGCTTGCGCATCAACCACTGGCCGGCGCTGCTGACGGCGGCACTTTCCGGGGCTGGCATCACCTTGCAGCCAGCCGAACAGGTGAGTGACCATATCGCTGCGGGGCGTTTGCTGCCGCTGCTTGGTCGCTATCAGAGCCCGGCCAAGACCCTCTACTTCATCTATCCGGCGGCGCGGCGGCAGGTGCTCAAGATCACCCTGCTGGGGGATTTTCTGGCCGAATCCCTGCAAGTTGGGCCCGAGCCCGAATAAAAGGCTGCATATTCTCGCAGCCGCGCTTAACCATCGTGCTTAACAAAGGGGCGGAGCAGGCCTAACATGGCGGGATGTTTTTCTAGTCGGGACAAAAGGATATGTCTGGGTTGAAAAAGGATCTCGGGCTCTGGCAGGGAATGGGGCTGCTCGCCACCTCGCTGCTCGGCACCGGGATCTTCGTGGTACCGGCGACCGCCGCCTCGCTGGCGGGTGAGGCCTCGCTCTGGGCCTGGTTGCTGCTGATTGCGCTGGTGCTGCCCATCGCCTTTACCTTCGCTCGCCTCGGCCGTCGCTATCCCCATGCCGGCGGCGCGCCGCACCTGATTGGCCTCGCCTTTGGCAACGGCGCCGAGCGCTTCTCCGCCTTCCTGTTTCTGGCGGTGCTGCCGGTGGGGCTGCCTGCCGCCCTGATGATTGCCGCCGGCTTCTGGCATGCCCTGTTCGAGATGGGGGAGTGGACCCTCTGGGCCATCCAGCTGCTGACTCTGCTCGGGGTATTCCTGCTGGGGCTGCGCGGGGCGCGCTCCTCCGGCAACCTGCAACTGTTGATAGCTCTGGCTATTCTGGGGCTCACCCTGCTGATCTGGTTCAAGGGAGAGGTGAGCTGGCGCGATGCGGCCCGGCCATTGCCTAGCGCGGATGAGTGGCCCCCTATGGCCACCGCGCTGGCGGTGATGTTCTGGTGTTTCGTCGGGCTGGAAGCCTTCGCCCATATGGGGGAGGAGTTCAAGCGGCCGGAGCGGGACTACCCCATCGCCCTGCTCGGCGGGGTGCTGCTGGCGGGGCTAATCTACTGGGTACACTCGCTGGTGGTGCTCAAATATGGCCTCTACGGCGATGAGGCGAAAAACGCCACCGCCATCCCCTCCCTGCTGGCGCTGCTGTTCGGCCCCACCGCCAAGTGGCTGGTGGCGGTGCTCGGCTACCTCTCCTGCTTTGCCAGCATCAATATCTACATTCAGGGCTTTGCCCGGCTGATCTGGAGCATGGCGCGGGAAGGCAAGTTGCCCCCCTCGCTGGCCGTGCTCACCGCGCGCGGCGCACCGCTGCGGGCGCTCACTCTGGTGCTCGCTATCTGTCTGCTCTGCATCACCCTCATCATCTGGCTGCGACTGCCGCTCGATGAGTTGATCCGCTACGCCAACGGCAACTTCGTGCTGGTCTACCTGCTCTGCATGGCGGCGGGCTGGCGCCTGCTCGGCGGGGTGGGCAAGGGGCTGGCGGGGATGAGCGTGCTGCTCTGCGCTCTGGTGCTGGTGGCGCTCGCCACTCAGGTGCTCTATGCGGTGGTGCTCAGTCTTGGCTACGGCGGCTTCTCGTTGTGGCGGCGTCATCTGCGCCGCAGTCGTCAGCAGGATGCGCTCCCGGTAGCGAAGTAACGTCTCCCCGATGGTCGAAGAAATGAGAAAGCCCTGATGTTCAGGGCTTTTTGATTTCGGCATATGGGATGTTCATATGAATACTAGTTGGCTCGCTATTTGCCGAAAAGTGCGGTGTCGGATCAACTCAACGGCGATTTATAGCCAAAAAAAGTGGGATCCAGCTCCCGTTTTGCTTAAAGTGATCCCTTCCGATCCCGGTGGTCGGAATGCCCGCAAGGATGCCCTTCAGACGTAAACAGGATGGCCTGGCCAGACTGACTCTCAGAGATGTGATTGCTTCGGTTCTCTTTTTATCTGTCACCTGTGGTGATAGCGCCTTGTTCCGTTCAGCCAGCCCGGGTTTTGCGTCTCTCTCATCGTGCATTGTCACCATCTGCAGCGAGTGAATCATGAGCGAATCGGTTTTTGAGATCCACGACTGGACCCTGAGCGTTGACGACAACATGTTGTGTCGACCCGACCGCGAGGTCTACCTCGAACCCAGACTGGTCAACCTGTTGCGGTTTCTGGCCCATAATGCCGGCACTGTGTTTGGCCGCGATGCCCTGATCAACGAGGTGTGGGATGGCGCCGAGGTGACCGATCAGGTGGTGACCCAGTCCATCTTCGAACTGCGCAAGATCCTCAAAGATGGTCGCACCGATGCGACCGACTATATCGTCACCGTGCCCAAGCGCGGCTACAAGCTGGTGGCACCGGTAAGGCCGCTGCAGGTGGTTTCCGTGGTGATGGCGGACGAGCAGCCCGCGCCCGCGGTCAATACCGCTCTCTCAGGCAACCCGACGCTCTCCGATCTGAGCCCGCCCGCGGCTGAGCAGGATGATGATGCACAGCCCAATGTCGCCCCTTTTCCCGCCGGGCCCCTGACCCGCGCCATCTCCACCCATGCCAAGGATGCCCGCAGCCGCTGGAAGATGGTGAGTTTCGATATCTTCGTTGCCATCGTGCTGATCGCCATTGTCAGCATGCTCAGCTACCAGCACACCAGCCCCCAGGTACACTCCATGCTGGATCCCAATCTGCTGGTGTTCCGCTTTCACTCCGGCATGGATGACAACAACGAGAACGTGCGCCTCGCCGATGGCATTACCCGAGCCCTGATGGGGGAGGTGGCGGTGGCTACGCCGCTACGGGTGCAGTACGGCGCCACCACTCTGATGGGGGGCATCATGCCCGGCAAGGAGCTGAGTGTGCGGGTCACCCGCCAGCCCCGCGGCACCTATCTCGATCTGGAGTATCGCAATATCAACACCAACCGGGTGCTGTTCAGCCATCAGTACCAGCTCAGTCGCCACAGTGTGCACGGCGTGTTGCAGGCCAGCAGCCAGGATTTGCTGCGCGCCCTCGACCAACCCGATGCCGAGCCGGGGATGGGCTGGCCGACCGATGATGCCTCCCTGATGGCGATGATGGAGGCGCAGTACTACATCAACAGCCGGGATCCGGTCGCCCTCAAGCGCGGCATCGATCTGCTGGAGCAGGCGCTGATTGCCCATCCGGATCAGCCGCTGCTGCTGGCGGAGCGCTATCTGGCGGGCGAGGCGCTGGCCACCCTGGCGGGCAAATCCGAGAGCGAGCGGTTGCAGGGGATTGGCACCCATCTCGCCAGCGTGGTGCAAAACAGCGGCGCCCTACCAGCCCGGGTGTGGGAGGCGTTGACCCTGCAGGCGATCCTCAACGGCCAGCAACAGCAGGCCAACTATCTGCTGGAGAAGGCGGCGAGTCGCGGCCGCTCGGTGCTCTACTACATACTGCAGGGCAAGCTGGCGGAGCTGGACGGTCGCCCCGAGGCGGCGGGTGATGCCTACAGTCAGGCCTTTCTGATGGAGGCGACCGAGCAGACCTATCTGCTCTGCCAGCAGCTCGGTTTCTACAGCAATATGGAGAGCCTCACTCCGGCTCTGTTCAATGCATTGGGTCAGAGCAAGGTGAAGCTCTTTTAACACCGCAGTTTGGTTTTCCCCCGGTCGGTGCGGTTGCCGACCTCATCCACAGGCTGCCTTCGGGCGGCCTGTGCGGTTTCTGCTCGTCTCAATCCTGCATGTTTGCCATTGGGGATGGTCGCTCTGGTGCGGCCCGATTTATCCCCCGCAGTTCCCCACTATCTACATCTGCCTTTGTCTTGCCCGCGGCATTCGCGGCACTCGCGTTTGTTCGGCTTCACGCCGCGCACGCAGCTTGTGACATCTGCTCATGGTTGGCGGCGGGATAAGCTGTCCGTCACGACCCATTTCTCATTGCTGACCGGTTATCGCCGTTGCGCTTTACCTCTGAGTTTGGATTGTGATGAGCCGAGCGAAGGGGAAAGCAGGAGGTGAGTGGCCACTCAGGGTGATGATCCGCAGGGCTTCCAAATGGCCGCAAGGGCAGGGGGGCGCATTGGGAGCTGCTTTATCCCGGGTTTATCTGGCCAAAAATATCAAGACGGCGAGATAAGGGGGTTATCAAGGGGCAAAAACGGGTTGGCCGGATATCAAGGTTTTATCAAGATGGCGGTGCGCTATGATGTCAAGGTGCTGTTTTTAAATGATTTTTATCAAAAATAATGAGGCGGCAAAAAAAGTTGCCTCATATTTTTATCCGTTAGCTGGTCTTTATGTTTTCCGGGGATGAGAGGCCTAGTCTGTGCGCATTCTTTGGCGGGGCGTTCCGCCAAATGTGTATGTGACGACCCGACCTTTTATAGAACCGGAGATCTTATGTCCCTAGATACGAGCAAGAAGATTGGCCTTATCGCCTGTACAGGTGTGGTGGCCGGCAACATGATGGGGAGTGGTATTGCGCTGCTGCCTTCGGCACTGGCCACCATCGGCTCCATCTCTGTCTTTAGCTGGGCAATCTGTCTGGTAGGCGCCATGGGCCTCGCCTTTGTCTTCGCCCGCCTTGCTACCAAGAACCCGCAAGAGGGTGGCCCCATTGCTTACGCTGGCGAGATCTCTCCGGTGTTCGGTTTCCAGACCGGTGTGCTCTATTACCACGCCAACTGGATCGGTAACCTGGCTATCGCCATTACCGGCGTCTCCTACCTCTCGGTCTTCTTCCCCATTCTCAACAGCCCAATTCCGGCCGCCGCAGCCACCATCGCTGCCGTCTGGATCTTCACCTTCGTCAACCTGCTTGGCGGTAGCTGGGTGAGCCGACTCTGTACTCTGGGTTTGGTACTGATCCTGCTGCCGGTTGTCGGTACTGCGGTGATGGGCTGGGGTCATTTTGATGCCACCGTCTACAGCCAGAACTGGAACACCACCAGCGGCAGCGACCTGCATGCGGTCATCAGCGCCGTGCTGATCTGCCTCTGGTCCTTCGTCGGTGTTGAATCTGCCGCCGTCTCTTCCGGCATGGTGAAGAATCCCAAGCGCACCGTACCGCTCGCCACCATGCTGGGTACCGGTATCGCGGGTGTTATCTACATCCTCTCTACCCAGGTGATCAGCGGCATGTTCCCGGCCGGTGAAGTGGCTGCCTCCGGCGCCCCGTTTGCCATGGCCTCTTCCGCCATCTTCGGTAGCTGGTCTGCACCATTCGTCTCTGCCTTCACCGCCCTGGCCTGCTTCACCTCGCTCGGTTCCTGGATGATGCTGGTAGGCGAGGCGGGCAAGCGTGCCGCCAACGACGGCAACTTCCCGAAAATCTATGGCGAAGTGGACAAGAACGGCGTGGCCAAGAAGGGTCTGATCCTGGGCTCCCTGAAGATGACTGCCCTGATGATTGGCCTGACCGCCTTCACCTCCCAGTCTGCCCACGCTGCCGACCTCTTCAATGTGCTGACCACAGATGCAGTGCTGCTGACCATGCTGCCCTACTTCTACTCCAGCATTAACCTGATCCGCTTCGAGGGCATGACCTCCCGCAGCATCGGCGCGATGATCTTCTCCGGTGTGGCCTGTGTCTTCTGTCTGGTGGCCCTGATGGGTGCCAAGGGTTCCAACCTCACCGCTACCTTCGTGGTGTCGCTCATCATCCTGATGTTCTACGCCAAAAAACAGGGTCTGCGTCAGCACGACGCCCTGCTCAACGAGCAACCCAGCAACTAATTCCCCCTTTTATCTTCCGAGCGCTCTTCACTCACCATCCATGATGGAGAGCGCCCCATTACGTGTGGAGCATTACGATGAATATCATTGCCATCCTCAACCACCTGGGCGTTTTCTTTAAAGAAGAACCCATTCGCCAGCTGCAAGCCTCCCTCGAGCGCAAGGGTTTCGAGGTTGTTTATCCGGTCGACGTCGCCGACCTGCTGAAACTGATCGAGAAGAACCCCCGCGTTTGCGGCGCCATCTTCGACTGGGACAAATACTCCCTGGGTCTGTGCAAGGAGATCCACGATCGCAACGAGAAGCTGCCGATCTTCGCCTTCGCCAACGACCAGTCCACCCTGGATATTCACCTGACCGACCTGCGTCTGAACGTGCACTTCTTCGAGTACCGTCTCGGCATGGCCGACGACATCGCCCTCAAGATGGGTCAGGCCACTCAGGAGTATCAGGACGCCATCCTGCCGCCGTTCACCAAGGCTCTGTTCAAGTACGTGGAAGAGGGTAAATATACCTTCTGTACTCCGGGTCACATGGGCGGTACCGCCTTCCAGATGAGCCCGGCCGGCAGCATCTTCTATGACTTCTACGGCGCGAACGCGTTCAAGGCTGACGTATCCATCTCCATGCCGGAGCTGGGCTCCCTGCTGGATCACTCCGGTCCGCACAAGGAAGCCGAAGAGTACATCGCCCGTACCTTCAACGCCGATCGCTCCTATATCGTTACCAACGGCACCTCCACTGCCAACAAGATCGTCGGCATGTTCTCCGCGCCGGCAGGCAGCACTGTGCTGGTTGACCGCAACTGCCACAAGTCGCTCACTCACCTGATGATGATGAACGACGTGACCCCGATCTACTTCCGTCCGACCCGCAACGCCTACGGCATTCTGGGTGGTATCCCGCAGAGCGAATTCAGCCGCGACACCATCGCAGCCAAGGTCGCCGCGACACCGGGTGCTCAGGCTCCCCGTTACGCCGTCGTCACCAACTCCACCTATGATGGCCTGCTCTACAACACCGGCTTCATCAAGGAGAGTCTGGATACCCCTTACATCCACTTCGACAGTGCCTGGGTGCCTTACACCAACTTCAGCCCGATCTATGAAGGCAAGTGCGGCATGAGCGGCGAAGCGATGCCGGGCAAGGTGTTCTACGAAACCCAGTCCACCCACAAGCTGCTGGCGGCCTTCTCCCAGGCCTCGATGATCCACATCAAGGGTGACGTGGAGGAAGAGACCTTCAACGAAGCCTTCATGATGCACACCTCCACCTCGCCGCAGTACGGCATCGTGGCATCGACCGAGATCTCCGCTGCCATGATGCGTGGCAACACCGGCAAGCGTCTGATCAAGGACTCCATCGATCGCGCCATCTCCTTCCGCAAAGAGATCAAGCGTCTGCGTGATCAGAGCGAAGGCTGGTTCTTCGACGTATGGCAGCCGGACAACATCGACACCGTCGAGTGCTGGAAGCTGGATCCGAAAGATGACTGGCACGGTTTCAAGGACATCGATGACAACCACATGTACCTGGATCCGATCAAGGTCACTCTGCTGACCCCGGGTATGGGTCGTGATGGCCAGTTGCTGGAGAAGGGCATCCCTGCCTCTCTGGTCTCCAAGTTCCTGGACGAGCGCGGCATCGTGGTCGAGAAGACCGGCCCTTACAACATGCTGTTCCTCTTCTCCATCGGTATCGATCAGTCCAAGGCGATGCAGCTGCTGCGCGCCCTGACCGAGTTCAAGCGTGGCTATGACCTGAACCTGACCATCAAGAACATACTGCCGAGCCTCTATCGTGAAGATCCGAGCTTCTACGAAGGGATGCGCATTCAGGAGCTGGCCCAGAGCATCCACGATCTGACCTGCAAATACCGTCTGCCGGAGCTGATGTTCAAGGCGTTCGACGTGCTGCCGGAGATGAAAATGACCCCGCATGCTGCATGGCAGCAAGAGCTGGCGGGCAATCTGGAAGAGGTGCCGTTGCGTGACATGGTTGACCGCATCAGCGCCAACATGATCCTGCCGTACCCGCCGGGAGTTCCGTTGGTACTGCCGGGCGAGATGGTGACCCAGGATTCTCTGCCGGTGCTCGAGTTCCTCGAGATGCTGTGCGAGATCGGTGCCCACTACCCAGGTTTCGAGACCGACATCCACGGCCTCTATCGTCAAGCCGATGGCAGCTACACCGTCAAGGTGCTGCGTTAATCGACAGTGACAACAGTCGAAAGTGACAACAACGGGCCGCAAGGCCCGTTTTTCCCTCCGGAATTCCTGTTCTTATTGCGTGAGTCGCCAATCATGAAGCGAGTGCTCTCCATTCAATCCCACGTAGTCTTTGGCTGTGCCGGCAACAGCGCCGCCGTTTTTCCCATGCGTCGCCTCGGGATCGAGGTGTGGCCGATGAACACGGTGCAGTTCTCCAACCACACCCAATACCGCGAAGGCTGGCAGGGGATGGTGATGCCCGGCGGCCATATCCGTCAGCTGGTAAACGGCCTGGCGGAGATCGGCGTGCTGGCCGAGTGCGATGCGCTGCTGAGCGGCTACCTCGGCTCGGCCGAACAGGGGGAGGAGATCCTGGCGGCGGTGGCCCGGCTCAAGGCGCTCAATACGGCCGCCCTCTATTTTTGTGACCCCGTGATGGGTCACCCCGACAAGGGGTGCATAGTGGCACCCGGCGTCGCCGATTTTCTGAAACACCGGGCACTGGCCTGTGCCGATATGCTGGCCCCCAATCTGCTGGAGCTGGAACAGCTCACCGGCCGTGATATCCGCAATGTGCCGGAGGCCATCGAGGCGTGCCAGCAGCTGCGCGCGCAAGGGGTCAAGCTGGTGATGGTCAAGCATCTGGGCAAGGCAGGTTTTGCCATGGACCGCTTCGAAATGTTGCTGGTGTGCGAGGAGGGAACCTTTCATCTCTCCCGCCCACTCTACCCTTTTGCTCGCCACCCCATCGGGGTGGGGGATCTGCTAAGCGCCACCATGCTGGCCAATCTGCTGGCCGGTTGCACCCCGGTGGCGGCGTTCGAGCTTACCAATGCCAGCGTTGATGCCGTGCTGGCTCGCACCTGGCTGGCGGGGGCTTACGAGCTGCAACTGGTGGCGGCCCAGCACGAGATGGCGCTGCCGCAGGTCTCCATCCGGGCGACCCGCCTCTGAGCTGTTTGCGCCAACAGCAGAAACAACAAAGCCCTGATCATCAGGGCTTTTTATATGTCAGGTGTCGGGAGAGGGCTTAGTCCTGCGGGCTTTTGAGCGCCTTGACCACATCCTCTTTGGGCTCCAGCTCCTTGACCTGATTAAAGATCTCCAGCTCCCCTTGCGGGCTGACGGTGTAGGCATCGGCATCCTGATAGCTGCCGCTACCGGCGCTCTCGATGATGACCACCAGCTCGGGCTGCTTGTCGCCATTCAAGTCGACCAGTTTCAGCTCCCGGATAAAGCCGTTGCGGGCCATCACCTTGCCATCCTGAAACTCATCCAGTGGAAATTGGGCGTTCTGACCCGAATAGAGCCGCACGTCATAGCTGCCGATGGAGGCGGGCTCACCGGCCCCCTGCGCCACCCGGATCACCTGCCCGGAGGGGAGGGTCAGTTGCTTGCTAAATCCCTCTTCGGCCTGTGCCGCCAGCGGCAGGGTCAGCAGCCCTGCCATCATCAATGCTCTGTTCATCTTGCAACCTCTTGCTGTCTCTTGAGTGCGGGCTCCCGGGAAGCCCGCCGTGATGCTGTTACCAGATCTTCACCCGCTTCTGGGGCGGCAGATAGAGTTTGTCCCCCGGCTGGATGTTGAATGCCTCATAGAAGGCGGGAATGTTCGGCACCACGCCATTGACCCGGTACTCGGGGGGCGAGTGGGGGTCGGAGCGCAGCAACATCTGCATCAGCTCGGGGCGATACATCCCCTTCCACACCTGCGCCCAGCCGAGGAAGAAGCGCTGTTCGCCGGTGAAGCCATCCAGCACCGGTGCCTCCTTGCCATCCAGCGACAGCTCGTAGGCTTTGTGGGCGATGGTGAGACCGCCCAGATCGCCGATGTTCTCACCCAGGGTAAACTGGCCGTTGACGAACTGGCCGTTGATGGGCTCGAAGCGGTTGTACTGGGCCACCAGACGGCTGGTGCGGAAGCGGAACTCCTTGAGATCTTGCGGTGTCCACCAGTCGCGCATCATGCCGTCACCGTCGGATTTGGCCCCCTGATCATCAAAACCGTGGCCCATCTCGTGGCCAATGACCCCGCCGATGGCGCCGTAGTTGACCGCATCATCCGCCGTCATGTCGAAGAAGGGGGGCTGCAAAATGGCCGCCGGGAAGACGATCTCGTTGTTGCTCGGGTTGTAGTAGGCGTTCACCGTTTGCGGCGACATGTGCCACTCGTCCCGGTCGACCGGCTTGCCGAGGCGCGCCAGACTGTCTGCGTATTCAAAGGCTTGTGAGCGTTGCAGGTTGCCCACCAGATCATCCGGTTTGATGGTGATGGCGCTGTAATCCTTCCACTTGTCGGGGTAGCCGATCTTGGGGCGGAACTTGGCCAGCTTCTCGAGGGCCTGCGCCTTGGTCTCGGGCGACATCCAGTCGAGCTCCTTGATGCTCTGGCCGTAGGCGGTGCGCAGGTTCTCCACCAGCTGCTCCATCCGCTCCTTTGCTGCTGGCGGGAAGTAGCGGGCCACATAGAGCTGGCCGACCGCTTCACCCAGATGATCGTTCAGCACCCCGAGTGCCCGCTCCCAGCTGGCCCGCTGCTTGGGCGTGCCGCTCAATGTGGTGCCGTAGAAGGCGAAGTTGGCGCGGTCGGTCTCGCTGTCGAGATAGGGGGCGTAGTCGGTCAGCAGTTGCCACTTGAGGTAGGCCTGCCAGTCGGCGATGGGGGTCTGGGCCATCACCTGATCCAGCGCGCTCAGATAGGTTGGCTGACCGATGATGAGATCAGGCTGGCCAGCAATGCCCGCGGCATTGAGATAAGCCTGCCAGTCGAGATGGGGGGCGAGCCGTGCCAGTTCGCTGGCGGGGCGCTTGTTGTAGTTCTTCTCCCGATCCCGCAGGGCCACGTTGTCCCACTGGATGGTGGCGAGCCGGGTTTCGAGGGCCAGAATCCGTTTGGCCTTGCCGCTCGGATCAGACTCACCGAGGCGGCTCAGCATGGCGGCGATATGCTGCTGGTACTTCTGGCGCAGGGCCTGACTGTCGGGATCCTGCTTGAGGTAGTAGTCCCGATCCGGCAGCCCCAGTCCACCTTGATAGAGGTAGACCGCATAGCGGTCGGGGGACTTGGCATCGGCGTCGATCCAGATGCCAAACGGCGCGCCGCCGCCCATGCGGCCCGACTGGGCAAAGGCACGGGCCAGCGCGGCCTGATCACCGATCCGATCGATGTCGGCCAGCGTCGGTGCCAGCGGGGTGAGCCCCTTGGCGTCACGGCCAGCCTGATCCAGATAGCTGGCGTAGAGATCGCGGATCTGCTGGGTCGGCGTGCCGGTGGCGGCCTCCTGCTTGGCCAGCCCCTCGACCAGCACCCGCACATCGGCGAGGGATTTGTCCCGCAGCATGTAGAAGGCGCCATCGGCGGGGCGATCGTCGGGGATCTTGGCGGTGGCGAGCCACTTGCCATTGACGTAGCGGAAGAAGTCATCGCCGGGTTTGACCTGGGTGTCCATATTGGCCAGCGCCAGCCCGGAGTGTTTGGGGGAGTCTTGCGGTGCCTGACTGCAGCCAGCCAGCAGTGCCAGTCCAATCAGGCCGGCCAGTAAGCTTTTCTTATTGTTCATCTTGTTTGATTCCAATTCGGGTTGTTTGCTTCCCTGCCCATCTTCCTTGCTCCAACCGGTTGTGCGACCGCCTTGCAGCCAGCCTGGTGGAGAGGGCGGGCGAGCCTCACTCTAGCAGCAGGGTTGCAGCTTGATAAGCCCGACTCTGCTAAGATCGGCCGGTCCGTTTTGGGGAAGCCTATGATTTCTCATCTTTATTCTCGTTTTTGTCTGACTATGCCAGCGCCAGAAGGTTCCACCGGTCTGCTGGTGGCCTTCAGTGGCGGCCTCGACTCCACCCTGCTGCTGGTACTGGCGGCGCAGTATGCCCGCGAGCACAGCCTGCCACTTCGCGCCCTGCACGTGCACCACGGCCTCAGTCCCCGTGCCGATGAGTGGGTCGCTCATTGTGAAGCCGTGTGTCAGCAATTGGCGGTGGAGCTGCTGGTCGAGCGGGTAACACTGGCCCGTGGCAATGGCGAGAGTCTGGAGGCGCAGGCCCGCACAGCCCGTTACCAGCGGCTGACCGCCCGGATGCAGGAGGGGGAGTGGCTGCTCACCGCCCACCATCAGGACGATCAGCTGGAGACCCTGCTGCTGGCCCTCAAGCGCGGCGCCGGTCTGCGCGGTCTGGCGGGGATTTTGCCAAGTCAGCCCTTTGCCGGTGGCCTGTTGCTTCGGCCGCTGCTCGATATGAGTCGCGCCGAGCTGGCCGAGGCGGCGTCGAGCCTCCCCTTTGGCTGGGTGGAGGATGAGAGCAATCAGGACGTGAGCTATGACCGCAACTTTTTGCGCCAGACGCTTATCCCCCGGCTCAAGGCGCGCTGGCCCGCCATGGCCCAGACCGCGGCGCGCAGCATGGCCCTGTGCGCCGAGCAGGAGGCGCTGCTGGATGAGCTGGCCGAGAGTGACTGGCAGCTGGCGGGCGAGGGGGAGGCGCTCCATATCGGCCCCTTACACGCCCTTTCACCGACCCGGCGCAACAACCTGCTGCGCTACTGGATCCGCCGTCAGGGGGGGGAGATGCCATCCCGTGAGCAGCTTGCCCGGCTGTGGCAGGAGGTAGCGCTGGCGCGCGGCGATGCCAATCCCCGGCTCAACTGGGGGCGCCAGAGCTGCCGCCGTTATCAGGAGCGGCTCTACCTGGTGAGCCCTGACCTGCAACCCTGTCATCAGGTGTTGCCGCTGACCGTGGGTGAGCCGCTGAGCCTGCCGGACGGGTTGGGCGAGCTGGTGGTGCGCATGGCGGAGTGCGGCGAGGAGCGGCTGCGTTCCCCCCGAGCTGATGAACCCCTCTCGGTGCGTTTTCAGGTGGCGCCCGGGATCCCCCTCAAACCGGTTGGGCGGAGCGGCAGTCGGCGGATGAAAAAGCTTTTGCAGGAGTATGGCGTGCCTTCGTGGCAGCGTGGACGCATCCCCATCCTCTACTATGGCGAGCAGGTGGCGGCGGTGGTGGGGCTTTTTATCTGCGACGGTTTTATGGCGCAGGGGGCCGGGCTGGTCTGTCACTGGCAGGAGAGCGGTGCCGCCCCCATCCTGCCTGAGCTGGATCTCCCCTGACTTGAGCGGGGGTTAACTCCCCAAAAAAAGAAGCTCCGGTCACATGGCGCGCATGTGCCGGAGCAAAGAAGAGTTCGGGATTATTCGTTAGGGCTGGCCTTGCCGGCTTTTTTGCGGGCGTAGAGGTGGCTGTCGGCCGCCTCGTAGAGGCTCGGCACATCGACCCCGGATTGCCAGCTGGCGGCGCCAAGGCTGCATCCGACCGAGAAGGTGCTGAGCTCCTTGTTGGTCATCAACATGTGCTGCAGTCGCAGCCAGACCGGGCGCCACGCCTCGGGTTCGGCCGGTTGCAGCAGCAGGGCAAATTCATCCCCCCCGAGCCGGAAGGCTTGATCCGTGCTGCGGATGCACCCCTTGAGCAGCTGGGCGAAGCGGCTCAGCACCAGATCCCCCACCGGATGGCCCCAGGTGTCATTGATCTGCTTGAAGCGATCGAGATCCAGCAGCACCAGCACCAGACCGTGAGGCTCGCGGCTATGCTGCTCGATGGCGCGACCGATGGCCTCGTCAAAGTAGGAGCGGTTGCCAAGGCCGGTCAGGTGATCGAGCCGGACCAGCTGATCCAGTTTTTCCAGCCGCAGATAGAGGGGCAGCAGCAGGCAGAGCAGCTGATGGTATTGCATCAGTACCCGTTGCTGGCTGCCGCTCAGCGGATGTTCCAGCTCGTAGTGGAGCTGGCCGAGCAGCTGGCCATGCTGACCGCGCAGCTCGAACGGATAGTTGTGCAGGTTGAGGGTGGCCAGCGGCGGGTGCTGGATCAGCACATGGGGCTGGCCACAATCGAGGTAGAGACCGTGGATCCTGACAATTCTTGCCGCACGATCGGCAAAAGTTGTCAGCAGACCGCCGAGATCGCTCTGCCCCAACAACTGCTCGAGCAACTGGTTGCGTTCAACGCTGGGCAACGGCGTGAGCCGCTCCATCTGGCGAACCCACTGCTCGATGCCATGGCTAAAGCCATTAAGTGACGACGTATTTTCCATGGTCTTCCACCTGTAACACCTGACTACTGTCTCCTCCCTGCAATTGGCATGCCCAATATATCTTTCCTGCCCGCCAGATCGGCTGACTAAGCTTAAGTCGATAAAAGGAGAGGAAAATTTGTACACCGACCTGTTGATCCTGCTGTTCGCCGCCGTCCTGCTGGTGGCAACTTTCCGGCGCCTCGGCTTGCCGGTGATCCTTGCCTACCTTATTGCCGGCGTCTTGCTCGGCCCCCACGGGCTGGCGGTGATCACCGGCCAGTCGATCATGCAGACCATTGCCGAGCTGGGGATCGTCTTTCTGATGTTCTCGCTGGGGCTGGAGTTTTCCCTGCCGAAATTGCTGGCGATGCGGCGATTGGTGTTGGGGGTCGGGATGTTGCAGGTGCTGCTCACGTCACTGCTTTTCTTCGCCATCGGCTGGTGGTGGGGGCTGGGTCTGGCCCAGTCGCTGGTGGTGGCGGGGACGTTGGCACTCTCCTCGACGGCTGTGGTGATCAAGCAGCTCGGCGAGCAGAAGCAGCTCCATACCCGCCGCGCCCAGCTGGGGGTGAGCGTGCTGCTGTTTCAGGATCTGGCGGTGGTGCCCCTGCTGGTGATGATCCCCATCCTCGCCCAGCCGGAAGTGCAGGGGAGCGCCCTTGCCGCCGAGATCGCCTGGGCCACCCTCAAGGGGCTGTTTGCTCTCTTCACTCTGCTGGCAGTGGGCAAGTGGTTGCTGCCGCTGCTGTTTCACGAGGTGGCGCGGGCCCGCTCCGACGAGTTGTTCGTGCTGAGCGCCCTGCTGGTGGCGCTGCTGGCCGCCTACATGACCCATTCGCTGGGGTTGTCGATGGCGCTGGGGGCGTTTCTGGCGGGGATGATGCTGGGGGAGTCTCACTACCGTCATCAGCTGGAGGTGGACATCAAGCCCTTTCGCGACGTGCTGATGGGGCTCTTCTTTATCACCATCGGCATGGCCATGGAGTGGGAGCTGGTAGCGCGGGCATGGTGGCAGGTACTGATCTGCGTGGTGCTGCTGGTGCTGTGCAAATCCTTGCTGGTGCTGCTGGCCGGGCGGCTGATGGGGGAGCGAAAGCGCGACAGCATGGCCGCCGGCATCATGCTCAGTCAGGTGGGAGAGTTTGGCTTCGTGCTGCTGGCACTGGCACTGCACCACGGCTTGCTGGATCAGCAACTGGTCTCCCTGCTCATCGGCATCGGCATCATCTCCATCGCCATGACTCCCTGGCTGGTGACCCAGGCCCATTCGCTTGCCCGCAGCCTCACCGATCCGGCGCTGCTGACCCGCTCCGAAGTCGCCCAGTCGGGACTGAGCAAAAACCAGCACGTCATCATTGCCGGGTTTGGCCGGGCGGGGCAGACCTGTGCCCGCTTTCTCAAGATCGAGGAGATCCCCTTTCTGGCCCTCGATCTTGACCCGGAGCGGGTGAGTGAGGCCAAGCTGGCGGGGGAGCAGGTGGCCTTCGGCGATGCCAGCCGCCGCGATATTCTGCTGGCCGCCGGGCTGTTGCGGGCACGGCTGGTGATCATCACCTTCGATGATCGCAAGCGGGTGGAGGCGATGCTGGCACTGATCCGCGAACTGGCGGGGGATCTCAAGGTGCTGGTGCGTACCCGGGATGACAGCTTTCTGGAGCAGTACAAGCAGGCGGGGGCGTTTGAGGTGATCCCTGAATCCCAGGAGGGTGCCCTGATGCTGGTCTCCCACCTGCTGCTCAACTGCGATATCCCAATTGGCCGGGTGATCCGCCGGATGGAGCTGGAGCGTAGCAGCCAGTATCGCTTCCTGCACGGCTTCTACTGGGGGGATCAGAGTGCCAGCAATCTGGAGGCAGATCAGCTGCTCGAACGTCTCCATCCGCTTTTGCTGCACGATCAGGCGTGGGCGGTAGGCCGTGAAGTGCGCGAGTTGCCGCTTGATGAGGTGCGGATCAAGGAGGTGCAGCGCGGGGATCAGAGCCTGGAGCCCAGGCCCGAACTGGTGCTGGCGGCTGGCGATCGGCTGATCCTGTTTGGTACCGTGGTGGCGATGGAGCAGGCGGAGCAGCGTTTGCTGGAGGGACGCTGAGTCCCCTCGTACTCATCGGCCGCACCCTTTATTCCCGCTCTTTTGGCAACCCTTCGATATCGAGGAAGGCGACGACCCGCTCCCGCTCCCTCAGGGTGTCCTGATAGCCCAGCTTGATCAGCTGCTGGCAATAACCCGGATAGAACATCAAAAAGCTGGCCAGACTGCTGGTCTCATCCCCCTTCACGCCCAGCACCCGCAACAGGCGGCGCAACTTTAGCGGCAGTTTGCGCAGGTAGGCCAGTGCGATGGTATCGAGATCCTGACTCGGTTTCAGCACACAGGTCTCCACCCGTTTCAGCTTGAGGCGATTGCGTTCCCGCTCAGGGATAAGATCCAGAGTCTGGTTGATGCGCCACAGCCGCTCCAGATCGGAGTTGAGGGTGTCGGTAAAGACCGTATCGAGCAGATGGCTGGCGATATTGGAGCTGGTGAGATGGCCGTGATGATGGGTCGGCGCCGAGTGCGCCGGCGGATCCAGGGTGATCAGCAGGATCCGCTCCGCACCCAGATGGATGGCGGGGCTGAGCGGGCTCAGCTGGTGGATGGATCCGTCGCCGTAGAACTTCTCACCGATCCGGGTGGCTGGAAAGACGAAGGGGAGCGCCGAGGAGGCGAGCAGGTGCTCCGATGTAAGCACCGTGCGCACCCCGCGCCGTCTGGCCCGCTCCCACGGATGGTGGTCGGCCCGCCCCTGAAAGAAGGTGGTGGAGAGGCCGTCATCGTAATCGGACGCAGTGATGGCCAGTGCCTCCAGACTGCCGTAGAGGATGTTGTCATCGATGCGGTGATAGTCGATGAGCTGATCCAGCAGGCGGTGCAGCGGCGCGTTGTCAAAGAGGTGAAAGGCGTGGTTGGTGTGGGGATTGATCAGCCCTGCCGACCCTTCATACATCAACCGCCACAGCAGGCGCCCCGGGTGAAAATCGAAGATGTGGTGAGTCTCGAAGCGGCGCCAGACCCACTCCAGCTTGCGCACCCCCAGATGGAAGCAGGAGGCGTAGCAGGCGAGCGCGGTGACATTGATGGCCCCCGCCGAGGTGCCACACAGGATGGGAAAAGGGATGCCGAGATTGCGCGGGTAGAGCTCCGCAATCGCTTTGAGGGCTCCGACCTGATAGGCGGCGCGAGCACCGCCACCGGTGAGCAACAACGCTGTATTGGGTCTGGCCATATGCTGGCGCCTTATCGTGTTCTGACAAGAATGTTCCCACTGACAAGTTAACTATAAGGCGCTGTATCAAATATAAAAACGGGCGCTTGCCCGTTTTTTTCATGGCCCCGTGTCAAAGGGCTCGGTGAGGATTTTCCGGCCGCGCCAGCTGATCGAAGGCGGCGAATACCGGGGCGCTGGCGAGGATGCGACCGTGGCCCAGACCCCGGGTGCTCACCAGCCGGGTATGACCATCCTGACTGGCCCGCAAGGAATCGCCGTGCGGGGCAAATCTGTCCTCCTCGTCGTGCACTATCATCGCCGCGCCGCTGCGACTGGCGAGGCGACCCAGCGGATCAACCGTGCTCAAGGGGTGCTGGTACTCCTGCTCAATCTCCTTGACCACCGCATCGAACAACCGGATGGAGTAGCCGGAGCGCGCCACCATGCCGTAGAGCTGGGGCACATAGTCGAGCACCGGCGAAATCAACAGCAGCGGCAGGGTATCGATACCCGCCTGACGGCTGGAGAGGGTGACGGCGCCCCCCATGCTGTGGGCGATGACCCCGTGCAGCGGACCTGCTTCGCTGGCCAATTTGGCTGCCAGCTCGTCGAAGGCGCGCACGAAGCGGGGCAGATGGCCAGTGTTGCCCGCGCTCTGGCCGTGGGCCGGATGATCGTAGGCAATGGCGGTGAAACCCTGCGCGGCGATATGGCTCATCAGCGGATAGAACTGGCTGGCGCTGCCGGACCAGCCGTGCATCAGTAGCCACAGCGGCCCCTGACCGAGCCGATAGCTCATCAATACCCCTTCGCTGGTATGGACGGCCTGCTTCACCAGACCGTCGGGTTCGCTGCCATCCCGCTGGTTGCGCTGGGGGGTGAGCAGCAACTTGCTGGCGGTGCGCTTGGCATGGGTGGGGGCGAGTCTGTGGTGCAACCGGGTGCCGATCCCCAGCAGCCATTTGCTCGGGCTGAAGCGGCGGGTGTTGAAGTAGATCTTGCTGCTCATGGTCATCCTGTGGTTTTTATGTGCGAACGGTCGTGCTTTTTTATCGGTTTTTAAAAATTCGTGTTGAACGGATGCCAAAACATCAGCGCCAGCTGCTCAGCAGAGCGTCCACCTCGGGCCAGAAGTGGCGGGCCGGATCCTGACACAGTTCGAGATCGTTGAACACCTGATCCGCCAGATAGAGGCCATAGAGGCGATAAACGGCGCGCCAGGGATCCATCTCCTGTCGCCACTCACCAGCGGCCTGCCCCTGCACCACCTGACGGGCCAGATAGTCGAGCCAGAAGCGCACCAGTTGCCGGGCGGCTTGCTGCACAGGGCTCTCTTGCTCATGGCCATCCTGCACCGAGGTCCAGGCGTCGAGAAACATGCAGCGTCCGGCAAAGCAGTGGTTCCACGCCTGCCAGGCGCGCAGCAGGGCGATCAGCTTGTCGTGCTGGCTTTGGTGCTCCTGCTGGCGTACCGGCTGGATCACCCGCAGCCGGAACACCTCGGCGGCGTACTCCAGCACGGCGATCTGCAGATTGTCGCGGGATTGAAAGTGGGCAAACAGGCCGCTTTTGGACATTTCGCAGGCGCTGGCCAGCGAGCCGATGGTCAGGCTCTCCAGCCCTTGCTGGCTCGCCTGCTCAAAGGCGGTCTGCAAAATGGTTTCCCGGGTCAGGCGCCCCTTGCTCATCACTCTCTCCTCGTTGGCGCTGGCAGCATAAAGTACGATCGTGCTAATTGTCGAGCAACAAATAGCCAGCATGGCTGGCTATGTCGTCTCGTGCGTGTCACTGCGCGCAGGTTTCAGCTCTCCTTGATATCGAGCTGTTGCAGGGCGATAACCGCCTGAGTGCGGTTTTTGACACCCAATTTTCTGAAGATGGCGGTGATATGGGCCTTGATGGTGGCTTCGGAGACATTGAGCTCCCAGGCGATCTGTTTGTTGAGGCTGCCATCGCGCAGCATGATCAGCACCTTGTATTGCTGGGGAGTGAGGCTGGCCAGCTTGCTGGCGAAATCGGGGCCATCTTCCGATTCGGGATGGAGCGAGATGCCTTCCGGCACCCAGTTATCCCCCCCGATCACCGTATTGAGGGCGTTGACCAGCTCCTTCATCGGTACCGATTTGGGAATAAAGCCGAGCGCCCCGAGCCGCAACACCTGCTGGATGATGGCCGCATCTTCCGAAGCGGAGACCACCACGATAGGCAGGTCGGGATACTGGCCGCGCAGGTGGGCCAGCCCCTCGAAGCCGTTGGCCCCCGGCATCTTGAGATCGAGCAGCAACAGGTCAACTTCGGGGTGCTCGCCGAGCAGGTTGGTCAGGCTGTCGATGGAGTCCGCTTCCAGCAATTGAGCGTCGTTGATGGCCATGTGCACCGCTTGGTAAAGGGCGCCCCGAAACAGGGGGTGGTCATCTGCGATGACGATGGTAAATTGGCTGTCCATATTTCGGTTAATGGCTCACATTGTTGCTAACTGATTGTTTTGAAAAATCAAACTAGCATCGCTCACCAAGAGGGTCAAACCCGCCGGTGTGCAAATGTGAAGCGACCATCGGATGTTTTGCCATCAAGGCAGATCGGCCGGTCGCAGGCAACTCATGCAGGAGGCAACAGATGGGATCCTTGGTATTGGCGGTGGGCACCGGCTCCACCTGGGCTATGCGAGCGGCACTGGTGCTCGCCATGAGCGGGCTGACGTGGCAGGAGCAGGTGTTCGATCTGGAGGATGCCAAGTCGCTGGCCCGGCTCAAGCGGCTGGCACCGGCCGGTCTGGTGCCTTGGCTCGAACACGATGGCGTGCGGGTTCACGACTCGCTGGCCATCGCCGAATATATTCACGAGCTCTGTCCCGACCGTCAGCTCTATCCGGTTTCGCTGGCCGAGCGGGCACTGGCTCGCAGCCTCTGCGCCGAGTTGCACGCGGGATTTCGGCAGATCCGTTCTCTGCTCCCCTTCTTTCTTGGGGCGCCAACCCGTATCGATCCCCCGGTGGAGGCGGTCGGTGAGCTGGCTCGCTTGCAGGAGATCTGGTCGCAGGCGCGGGGCCCCTTCTACTTTGGCGAGGCGGGCATTGTCGATGCCTTCTATGCGGTGATGGCCTATCGGCTGGCCAGCTACGGCATCCTGTTGCCCGGTCAGGCCGGAGCCTATCAGCAGGCGCTGCTCTCTTGGCCTCTGTGGCAAGAGATGTTGGTCAAGGCGCGGTTGCAGTGGCCGGTGGCGGCGCGCCTGTCACAGTGAGCCTTGGCAGATAGATATACGAGAGAGGGGAGTCAGTGGCTCCCCTCTCTGTTGCTGGTCAATGTGGCTCAAGGGTTACTTCTGCCGACCGGCAAAGACCACCACCACCTTGTCATCCCCCTTCTCCCGCACGAAGGCGTAGGGGGCATCCGAGAGTTTCTGGTGACTGCCTGCCGCAATGGCCGGATGGGCGGCGCGGAACTGGCCCAGTTGCTGCCAGTGCTTGACCAGCTCAGCCTTGTCTCCGCTAGCCAGATCCTGCCAGTTCATGTCCGAGCGCAAGCCTTGATCGAACACCCCGCCATCCTTGGCGAGCCCGCGGCCGGACTCGTCGCCGTAGTAGAGCTGGATGCCGCCCGGCAGCAGCATAAAGCTGTTGGCGACCCGGCGCTGTAGCGGCACATCCTGATAGTCGCCAAAGAACAGCTTGGTGTCGTGGGAGCTGATGTAGCTCAACACGTTGAACTCGGGATCCTGATTGATGCGGCTGGCGTAGCTGGCATAGGTGGGCTCGGCGCTGGCCATGCACTGGGCCTGTGACAGGGCAAACTCGCGCTGATAGTCGAAGTTGATCAGGGAATCGAAACCGTTCTGATACCAGAAATCCTTGGCCACCCCGTGATCCCACACCTCGCCCACCATGTAGAAGGGCAGATCGTCGAGGGCCTTGTCCGGGTTGGCGGCTTTCCACTCCTTGAGCGCAGCGGTGCCTGCATGCTTGAGCTTGGCCCACACTTCGGGCTCCAGATGCTTGACGGTGTCGGCGCGAAAACCGTCGATGCCAAAGCGACGCACCCAGTCGGTGTGCCAGGCGATCAGGTAGTCGCTCACGGTAGCGTCGGGCAGCGCCTTGGCGAGGGTATCCTTTTTCGCGGCCAGCAACGGCGGCAGCCCTACCGGTTTGGTCGATTCGGTCAGAAAGTCCGGTAGCCCCGCCACCGAGCCGGTGACATCGTCGGTGCCTGGCTGCGGGTAGCCGGGCAGGCCGGCGCGCACCCAGTCACCACTCCACCACTTGTTCCACGCGGGTGATTGATAGTCGATGAACTGGTTGTAGCCATGCCAGTTGAGGCCGCCGCTCGGGCGCCACTGGTTCCAGACGGTCGGCAGCTTGGCTGTGTTCTGGGCCAGTTCGGTGAGCCCCAAATCCTGCAAGTCGGCGAGGGTAGCGTAACCGGCGTGGTTCATCACCACGTCGAGGATCATCCGCATGCCGCGCTTGTGGGCCTCATCCACCAGGGTTTTCAGACTCTCTTCATCACCGTAGTTGGGGTCGATTTTGGTGAAGTCGAGCGCCCAGTAGCCGTGGTAGGCGTAAAAAGGAAAATTGCCCTGCTCGCCACCGCCGATAAAGCCGTGAACCTGCTCCACCATGGGGGTGATCCAGATTGCGTTCATGCCGAGGCTCTTGATGTAGTCGAGCTTCTCAGTCAGCCCCTTGAAGTCGCCGCCGTGCCAGGTGGCCACCTCATCCTGTCCATCCTTCTGGCGGCCGAAGCTGTGGTCGTTGGCGTGGTCACCATTGTGGAAACGATCGGTCAGCAGGAAATAGACGCTCGCATGATCCCAGCTGAACGGTGCTGACTTGGCTGCCTTGACCGGCTCGAGCAGCAGCAGGCCGCCGCTCTCTTTGCTCGGGGTCAGAGTCAGTTTGCCCTGTTTGACCACCGCCTCCTGTTTCGAGTAGGCATCCCTCAGTCGGGTACCCTCGGGCCAAACCCCTTTTAGGGATACCGTGACCGGGCCGCCATCCCAGCTGATGCAGGGCTCTTCTGGTGGCTGGCGCTTGAACTCGCTCTTCTTGGTCGCCCGTAGCACCTTGAGGCTGGGGGTATCCGGGTTGAAGGTGAACTGATACTCCCCGGCCAGCATCACCCGCAGGGTAAAGCTCTGATCCTTGCTGCATTTGTCCATGGGCTGGGCGGTGCCGAAGGGGAGCGGCTTGCTCTCGCTCGGGCCAAAGCTGGTGCCGCAACTGTTTCCTGCGTCGCTTATGCGGATCTGGTGGCTCCCCTTGGCAAGGGGATGGGTCAACTCCACAGTGCCCTTGTCCAGTGCGAGCGGGGCCGCCACCGGTTGACCATCTACATAGAGGCGAACCTCGGGGGCGGCCATCGCCTGTTGGATGAACAGAGGGGCAGCCAGCAGGGCGAGCCAGAGAGGGGATAAGTGATGAGCACGACGCATAAGCCATTCCTTGAGCAGGGCAGTTCGGACAAGGGCCCATTCTAGGAGCAGCAAAGCGCGCCTTGGATCGGCAAAATGCCGATTTGTGACATCAGTTCAAATGGTTACGTTTTCAAGCCGAGGAAAGTGTGACGGAGAGGAGAGGGATGCTCTGTCGATAAAAATAGCGGCCATAAAAAAATGCCGGTCAGGTGACCGGCATTTGGTGTATCAGGCATTGTCGTCACATCAGACGGTGAAGAACTTGAAGTTGACGAAGGCCACCGCGATGAAGGAGGCGACCATGCCGCTGAGGCAGAGCACTGCCGGGCGGATAGCGGGCCAGCGATGGGTCAGCAGAATGATGGCCAGCAGGGTCGGGTAGAGCCCGAACATATAGCGCGGCATGGCGTTGAGGCCGGTCATCAGCGGAATGGTGCAGCAGATGAACATCAGGGTCGCTTCCGCCCAGCGCTTTTGGCTGAACAGGTAGCCGTTCAGACACCAGCCGAAGATCACCATGATGGAGAGGTAAGCCTTGCGGCCGCCCAGCTCGAAACCGCTCAGCCACCAGTCCAGCGGGCTGTCCATATAGCGACCCCAGGCCACCTGAATGTGCTTGAAGGCAAAGGCATCGCCGGTCAGATGATAGAGGTAGACCATGTAGGCGAACAGGCCAAACGGGATCATCCAGAGGGTGAAGACCACCTTGAAGGCGCGCTCGGTGAAGCGGAAAAATTCCCGCCAGCCGTAGGCCTGCAGCGCCAGGATCAGCACCGGGAAGACCATCATCACCCCCAGGTTGCGGGTAGCGGAGATACAGACCCCCAGCACGGCCACCATCAGCCACTGCTCCCGATAGGCGAACAGGAACATCCCCAGCATCAGCGCCATAAAGGTCGACTCGGTATAGCCGGAGACGAAGTAGGCGGAGAAGGGGGAGAAGGCGAGCAGCCAGACGCCGAAGCGGGCGGTATCGTCCCCCAGCTTGAGCTGACGCAACACCAGCAGCATCAGCGGCAAACTGGCGAAGAAGGAGAGGTTGGTAACAATGATGAGGCCGATCAGGCTCTCGACATTGAACAGGTTGGAGATGGCACCGGAGACCATCGGATAGAGCGGCATAAAGGCCCAGTTGGCCGCATTGCCCTTGCTCAGCCAGCGCGGGTAGAGGTCGTATCCATTTTCGATGATGCGCTGGAACCAGACGCAGTCGAACTGACAATAGGCCTGCAGCGGGCCTATGTCGGGGGAGCCATAGAGCTGGACACCGAAGTAGCCCATGCCATACAGGGCCACCCGGCTCAGCATGAAGGCGGCGATGATCATCAGCCAGTCACGACCGCTGATGCGCAGTGACGGGCGATAGGGGAGTGCAGCCCCGGTTCGCGGGGCAGTATTGGTCATATCATTCATCAGGCAAAAACCCAGACGCGAGAGAGAACGTAAGTGAGGACGGTAACGGTCAGGGTGGCGATGACCACCGGCAGCAGACCGGAGAGCCCCGCAAACAGCAGGCCGCTCAGGATCAGGTTACGCACCGCCAGCGAGAAAAGGGCGACCAGCAGAAACTTGCTGGCGGCTCCCTGCTTCTGGAAGGTGATGTAGCGGTGACCAAAGAAGGAGAACCAGAACGCGATGGCAAAAGCCAGCGTGGTAACCAGGTGCTCCGAGATGGTGGGCCAGGTATGAAACAGTGCGATGGAGGTGCCAAGGTCGACGAGGGTAGCCCCCCCGCCGACAAAACCGAAACGTACCAGCCGCCAGAATTCCTCGCGGGAGATCATTGAGGCGCTTGCTCCTGCTGCTCTTGCGGGTTGCTGTCAGCGCTCTGCGGTTTGGCCGCATCCTGCTTGGCATACTGGCCATAGACCCCTTCAATGAGGTAGACCGGGCGCTGTTTCACTTCCACGAACATGCGGCCGATGTACTCGCCGATGATGCCGAGCGACAGCAGCTGGATACCGCCGAGGAACAGCACTACAGACATCAGGGAGGCGTAACCGGGCACGTCGATGCCGAAGAAGACCACCTGGGTCACGATCTTGAGGATGTAGAGGAAGGCGACGAAGGAGACGCCGACACCCACATAGCTCCAGACCCGCAGCGGCCAGCTGGAGAAGCTGAGCAGGCCGTCGAGGGCGAAGTTCCACAGTTTCCAGTAGTTGAATTTGGTTTCACCGGCGTGACGGGCCGGGCGCTCGTAGGGGACGCCAACGGCACGGAAACCGGCCCAGGCAAACAGCCCCTTCATAAAGCGGTTGCGCTCGGGCAGCAGCTTGATCGCCTCGACCACGCGACGGTCGATCAGGCGGAAGTCACCGGCGTTCTCCGGCAGCTTGGTGCTGGTGGAGAGGGCGTTGAAGAAGCGGTAGAAGCCACCGGCAGTCAGGCGCTTCATCGGGGTATCGGCACTGCGATCGACGCGGATGCCGTAGACGGTGTCATAGTCACCGGTCTGCCACAGTTTGACGAACTCCAGGATCAGGGCGGGCGGGTCTTGCAGATCCACGTCCATTGGCACGATGGCATCCCCTTTGGCCTGATGCAGACCGGCGGTCAGGGCCGCTTCTTTACCGAAGTTGCGTGCCAGGTTGACAAGGGTTACGCGCGGATCGCGGGCGATGGCCTGCTCGACCACTTCACGGGTGCGGTCACGGCTGCCATCGTTGACGAATACAATTTCAAGCTGGTCTTTCAGCGGGGCCAGTTCGTTGTCTATCGCGTTGATGAAGGCATCGATGCTCTCTTCCTCGTTGTAAACGGGAACGACCAGAGAGAGTCGAAAATCTGGATGCGACATAAGAACGTCCTTATTTGGGATAGTTGTTTTTATAAAATGGTATTCGGGGCAAGGATCACTGGGCTACGGTCAAACGTACCGACTGCACATTGATGGGAGTAGGTGCCGAGAGCGCCAGAAAATTGGGGCGCTTGGGATCTGCCGTGAGCGAGTCGCCGGGCAGACTGAGGCGGATTTCGTTGATACCCGCTTTGGCCAGTTTCACCGTGGTGGTGAAGTCGTGACCCAGCGCCACTTTCAACAGGGCACCGGCTTCCGGACTATTGATGCGGGCCTGTACGGTAAGCTGATCCGGATTGGCTGCCTGCTTGGGCAGCACAAAGTAGAGACCGCCCTGACCGCTGAGCAGGGTACCTTCGTCGCTCGGCTTCTTGGCCCAGCCTTCGCTGGAGAGGAAGCGGCTCGGCTTGGTCAGATTGAGCTCGTTACCAGGCTGATAGGTCATGCTGGAGTTGTGTTCCCAGAAGCGGGTTTTGCCTTCCAGATAATAGAGTTTGTAGGCCAGGCTCACGTTGGGGTGAGCAGCCAGATAGAGGGTGTAAAGATAAAAACCGCTTAACGCCAGAATGGCAGTCAAAAAACCGAACTTTTTGTACGTCATATCACTCTCTATGCCTGACAGAATGGGTAGGCCGATGTCGCGCATATGCTAATCCAATTGCAAAAAAAGCATAGTGGATCACAAAAAAATATTTGGTCACATATTAACCCCTTTTTACCCCTGTTCCAAACGTTGCTGTTTCCCGGTTAAACAGGCCTGGCGGGGCACAGGTTGCCAGTGGCGCTCCGGCAGGGCATTTGGCAAATAGAGGCGCTTTGCTGCGTCATTTTCTAGCGGATGCGATAGGCATCTGGCCTCTATCGCCATTTTGCAGGGGGCGATTTATGATGACTCACTTATTCGTCAAGGATGACATATGAAGTGGATCTCTTGCTGTCTGTTGCTTGGATTATGGGCGCCAATGGCATTGGCCAGGGCCCTGTGTCCCGAGCCTATTCAGGTCGGTTACGATAACTGGCCCCCTTACCATTATTACGAAGCCGATTCACCGCAAGAGGTGCGCGGTTATGCCGCCGAGGTGCTGACGGCTGTGCTCACTTCCATGCACTGCAAGGTCAACTATGTGGAGCTGCCCTGGAAGCGGGTACTGCACGAGATGGAGCATGGCGAGATAGACATGGCGATGGAGGCGAATATCAATGATGAGCGCGCTCGTTATGCCTGGTTTTCCGACTCCTACAACCCGGGGCGCACCTTGCTGTGGATCCGCAAGGGCAGCCACTATCCCGAACAGGATCTGACGAGCTGGCTGGCCAGTGGTTACTCCCTCGGCGTTACCAAAGAGTACTTCTATGGTGAGGAAGTGATGTCGCTGCTCGCTCGCTATGCCAAACAGGTGAGTGCGGTGAGCGACCAGCAAAATTTTGAGAAGCTGGCCCGCGGGCGGATCGACGGTTTCCTTGGTGACATGCTGGCTACCCCCAGCGCCCTTAACAAGGAGGGGATGAACGGTCTGTTCACCAGCCACCCCATGGTGGTATCTGAATCGCCGAGCTTCTTTATGTTGGGCAAGCGCAGCTTTTCGCCGCAGTTCTTGCAACAATTCAATCAGGCGTTGGCGCGGTTCAAGGAGACAGATGCGTATGACATTATCTGGCAGCGTTATGCCCCCGGGCGCTAGCAAAGTATTGGCCGTTCACGCATCATGAGCGGCCTGAGCATCGGGTCTGCTTGTCAGGCCTGACAGAGTGAACAAACCGTTTTGAGGTACCCATGGGGATGAAGTATTGGCTGGCCCTTGCCAATCTGGTGTGGCTGGGATGTTTGCCCGCTGGCGCGGTACATGCGACCGAAGCACAAGTCGTGGTGGCGGCCAGTGAAACCGGACACGACTGGTATCAGGGCAGTCAGGCCGAACAGGCCCGTGTCGAGCTGGAGCAGCAGTTGCAAGAGGCTGTGCTAGCCCAGCTGCACCCCGATTTTTTCACGCAGTGGAAGCGTCTGCAGGCCACCCCTGCAGACAAGCGTGGTGCCATCTATGACGACATTTTTACCAAGCTGAGCCGTTTCCAGCACGCCTGGCGGGGGATGGATCTGGTCTCGCGCGAGCAGATGAAGACCCTCAAGCTCGATTTGAACCGCCCTGTAGTGACCCAACCCAGCGATGATGACCTGCTCACCCAGGTGAAATCCCTGCGCCCCCAGGTGGCGGAATACGAGGCGGTGCGGGCCAAAGTGCACAAACTGCTGGCAATGCCGATGGCCAGCAAGTGGCCAACCCTCGATATGCCGACCCTGCGTGCCGGAGAGAGCTCAGCCGAGCTTGGCCAAATCCGCGCCATGCTCAACGAGCTGGGCGACAGCGCCCCGAGCCATGGTGATCAGATTTACGATGGTGATACCGAGCAGGCCATCAAACAGTTCCAGCGTCGTCACGGTCTCACCGCAGACGGCATCATCGGCCGTCAGACCCGCTCCTGGCTCAATACCGGCCCGCAAGTGCGCGCCAGTCTGTTGTTGCGTAACCTGTGGCGTCGCGATCTGGTAGATCAACTCGCCGGTGGCCGCTACGTGTTGGTCAATATTCCCGACTACCGCCTGAGCGTGGTGGAGTCCGGCAACGAGGTATTCACCAGCCGGGTCATCGTCGGCAAGGAGCAGCGGGCCACCCCCATTCTTGCCAGCGAAATTCGCTCCATCGTGCTCAATCCTTCCTGGCATGTGCCGCGCTCCATCCTGAGCAAGGACATCCTGCCCAAGCTGGGTCGGGATCCCGCGTACCTGAGTCGCGAGCAGTTCGAGGTGATCGACAGCGAGGGCAATCCGGTCCAGTTCACCGAAGAGGGGTGGCATCAGGCGCTGGCCGCCGGTTTCCCCTATCGCCTGCGGCAAAAGCCGGGGGATCACAATGCCCTGGGGCGCTACAAGTTCTACCTGCCCAACAATGATGCCATCTATCTGCACTCCACCCCGCGCAAGGCGTTGTTCGAACAGGGGGCGCGCGCCTTCAGTTCGGGCTGCATCCGGGTGGAACATGCGGACGATCTGGCCGAGCTGTTGTTGGCGGACTCCCGCTATCAGCCGGACAAGGTGGCCAATATCCTCAAGGAGAGCCAGACCAAATGGTTGCCGCTCACCACGCCTATTCCGGTCTTTACCGTCTACTGGAGCAGTTGGATCGACGAAAATGGTCGCCAGCAACTGCGTAACGACATCTACGGATTTGATCGGGTCAGCTTCCAGAGCCGCCTGCTGTGATCCCAGCCACAGAGTGAAAAGCCCGGCCTGTGCCGGGCTTTTCTATGGGCGATTGAGGTTTGACAGGGCCCCCCGCCGGAGGGTAGTTTCAAGCGCCTGTATCACATTCAATCAGTGATCTTATTCAACTATTTTCGCTTGAATCTGCGATGGACGAACCCCTTATGCTGGAACAAGAGATAAGTCGACGTCGCCTGTTGCTGGGAGCCGGTTGCCTGCTGGGCAGCTCGCTGCTCTCCTTCCCTGCACTGGCCAGCCGCAGTACCACCGGGCGTGAACTCAGTTTCTTCAATCTCAATACCGGCGAGCGGGTGCGCGCCAGCTATTGGGAAAATGGCCACTATCTGAGCGACGGGTTGGCCGAGCTTAACCACATCTTCCGCGATTACCGGCGCAATGAAGTGTTCAACATCGACAAGAAGCTGTTTGATCAGCTGTTCCTGTTGCAGCACAAGCTGGGTCGGCGCAGCGAAATTCAGCTGATCTCCGGCTATCGCGCTCCGGCCACCAATCGCCAGAAGCGCCACAAGAGCCGCGGCGTGGCCAAGCACAGCTACCACACCCTGGGGCAGGCGGTGGATGTGCGGATCCCCGGCGTACAGCTGGCCCATCTGCGCAAGGCGGCGCTCCAGCTCAAGGTGGGTGGGGTTGGTTACTATCCCCGTGACAACTTCGTTCACCTCGATACCGGCCCGGTGCGCAGCTGGTAAAGGGGTTGGCAAGCTGCCAAGCTCTTCCCACCAGAGAGGAGATAGCGATGAAAAAGATAGTGATTTGCGGCCTGATCGCCCTGTTGTTGACCGGTTGCAGCAAGCTCAACCGTGAAAATTACAACCAGTTGAAGATGGGTATGAGCTACGCCGAGGCCAGCACCATTCTGGGCAAGGCGGAGCGTTGTGATGATGCCTTGGGCACTACCAGCTGCCTCTGGGGCGGGGAAGGGAAGAACATCAAGATCCGCTTTATCGCCGACAAGGCGACCTTTTTCAGCTCGGAAGGGATTAACTGAGTCGCAGAGCGTCCATGAAAAAAGCGCCACTCGGGCGCTTTTTTGTTGCTCGTAATCCAACCCGCTTCGCCAGAAGCTGGCGTACTCAGTGGGTCGCGTACTGGTAGTTGAAGGTGGGCAGACCCCACTTGAAGCGAACCGCCAGCAGCCGCAGTACAAAGCCGATCCCGATGGAACCGAACGCGGCCCAGTTGGTCGGCAAGCCCTGGTCCAGCGCCAGACAGTAAAGCGCTGCGGTGATCAGCGAAATGGCTGCATAGAGCTCGCGACGAAATACCAGTGGAATCCGCTGGCAGAGCAGGTCCCGCAGCACCCCGCCAAAGACCCCGGTCACTACCGCCATGATGCAGGCAATACCGGCGCCGTGGCCCATATCCAGCGCTCGAGCCGCACCGAAGATGGAGAAGACCACCAGTCCCAGGGCATCAAGGGCCATGAACAGCTTGCCGAGGTAGCGCATCAGGGGGGCGGAGACCACACCCGCCATCGCGGCTGCGGCAACCAGCAGCACGTATTCCGGATGCTCAATCCAGAGCAGCGGATAGTGGCCGAGCAGCACATCGCGGATGGTGCCACCACCGATGGCCGTCGCCGAGGCGATGATCACCACACCAAACAGATCCATCCGTCGCCGACCCGCGGCCAGCGCGCCGGTCATCCCTTCGGCCACCAAGCCAACCAAGAAGAGTGCATGTAACATGAGATATCCCAGGGAACGAGAAAGGCCAGAATCCTACCAACTCGTGTCATATGGGACAAGCTATCGAGTGCATGCATTAATTTAATTCATGCTAAATACGAAAAAGGCACCGTTTCGGGTGCCTTTTTCTAATCAATGTTCAAGGGTTAGCGCCCCAACTGCTCCTGCCGGTAGTGATCGACCCACATAGCGGTGGCGCCACAGATGGCGACCGGCATCACGAAGAGGTTCACCACCGGAATGGCGGAGAAGAGGGTCACCAAAGCGCCGAAGCTGAGGCACTTGCCACGGCGTTGCTTCAAGGCGTCACGCATGGTGATGAAGTCGATCTTGTGGTTGTCGAACGGATAATCCACATACTGGATCGCCATCATCCAGGCGCTGAACAGGAACCAGAGTACCGGCGCCAGGGTCTGGCCCACCACCGGGATCAGAAACAGGATCAGGCAGCCGATGGCCTTGGGCAGGTAATACTTCAGCTTGGTCCATTCGCGGCCGAAGGTGCGTGGCACATCCTTGACGATATCCAGCATACCGCTGTCATTGGCGGGCTGGCCGGTGAGGATTTGCTCCACCTTCTCCGCCAGCAGGCCGTTGAAGGGAGCGGCTACCCAGTTGGCAACCGAGCTGAAGATAAAGGAGAAGACCACCAGTATGGTGATGAGGGCGATGGGCCAGAGCAGGTAGTCCAGCCAGTCGAGCCAGGCGGGGATCTGCTGATGGAGCCAGGCGAACAGGCCGTCCAGTTGCAGCAGCAGGGCATAGAAGGCCCCGGCAAACAGCACGAAGTTGACCAGCAGGGGGATCAGCACAAAGGTGCGGATGCCCGGTTGGCGAATGAGGGAAAAACCGCGCAGAAAGTAGTCTGCACCGCTGATTGAATCTTTGACCATATGGGGTGATTGGCTCATGTGAGCTCCATCTATGCATGGGAGAACTGCCAGCATATTACAAACAAGCCTTTGATTTGGTAAAGTCGCCGACTATTCCTTATTTCGTGCCGTGGCGACCAAAAATCGGGCATGAATGGGGATGATGCCTGCATATTACAAACAAAGCCGGGTCTGGATTTGGTAAAGTCACCTGCCCGCATCCTCTTTATTTAGCCACTGATACAGGTCGCCATGCGTCTGAAACTGATCAAACTCGCCGGCTTCAAGTCGTTCGTCGAGCCGACCCGCATCGAACTGTCGGCAGACATGACCGCCGTGGTGGGCCCCAATGGCTGTGGCAAATCCAACGTCATCGACGCGGTGCGCTGGGTGTTGGGGGAGAGCTCAGCCCGACATCTGCGCGGCGAGAACATGACCGATGTCATCTTCAACGGTTCTATCAATCGCAGTGCGCACGGGCGCGCCTCGGTCGAGCTGGTGTTCGACAATCCCCATAACCGGGTGCCCGGCGAGTTCGGCCGCTTTACCGAGATCTCGGTGCGCCGCGAAGTGCTGCGCGACGGCTCCAACCACTATCAGATCAACGGCCAGAAGTGCCGCCGCAAGGATGTGACCGACCTCTTCCTCGGCACCGGTCTTGGCCCCCGCAGCTACGCCATCATCGAACAGGGCACCGTCAGCCGACTGGTGGAGTCGCGTCCGGCCGATCTCAAGCTCTTTATGGAAGAGGCCGCCGGGGTCTCCCGCTACAAGGAGCGGCGCCGCGAGACCGAGCAGCGCATTCGCCACACTCAGGAAAATCTGGAGCGCCTCGGCGATATTCGTGGCGAGCTGGGTTCGCGCCTTGAGCACCTCAAAGCCCAGGCCGAAACGGCCGAGCGCTACAAACAGCTCAAGAGTCGTTCGCGCGCTGCTCGTGCCGAGTTGATTGGCTCCGAGTTGTGGGCGCTGGAGACGCGCCTTGGCGAGGCCAAAACCGAACTGGCGCAGGCCGAGCAGGCGCTGGCGGCGCTCGATGCCAAGCGCACCGCCGATGAGGGGCGCCACGTCACCCTGTCGGTCGCCAGACAAGAGGCGCAAGCCGAGCAGGCGAGCCGTCAGCAACAGATTTTTCTTGGCGGGCAGGCCATCGCCCGTCTCGAGCAACAGCAACTGCACCAGAGTGAACTGGGGCGCGACTGGCAGGCCCGTGCAGAGGCGCTCGGTGAGCGGATCGCCACCCGCAAGGCGCAGCTTGCCAGCCAGCAGGATCAACTGACCGAAGGGGTATTGCGCGCCGAGCAGGAGAGCGCTCGGCTGGAGCAGTGTGAGCAGTTGCTCACCGAGCAGCAGGAGGCTCGCCAGCACGCCAGCGAGCAACTGGAACAAGCCCGCTTGCGCCAGCAGCAGTGGCAGCAACAGTTGGCCGGGTTGCAGGGGCAGCTCAACCAGACTCGTACCCGGTTGGGTGGCCTGCAGGAGCTGCAGGCCAAGACCCGGCTTGCCCGCCTCAAGCTGGAAGATGAACGCGCTGGCCCCCTCGGTACAGAGGCCGATGACCTGCAACCGGCCCTCGATGCCCTGAGTAGCGAGCTGGAGCTGACGCGGGCTGCCACTGGCGAGCTGACCGAGCAGCTGGCGCAGGCGGTCGACGCCCATGAACAACTCAAGCAGCAGCATGGCCAGCAGTTGAGCCTGCAGCGGGAGCTGGAGGCGCGGCTGGCGACCCTGGATCAGATCCTCGGGGAGCAGATGGAGGGTGCAACCCTGGCCGACCGGTTGCAGGTTGCCCCCGAGTGGGCACAGGCGCTCGATAAAGTGCTGGGTCGCTGGCTCACCGCAATGCCGGCGGACGAGTGCAATCTGGCGCAAGAGGGGCTCTGGATTGGCCCGGCGCAACCGGCGGTTGCCGGTACGCTGGCGGCGCAACTGGGCGGCGAGCACATTCCCGCCTTCCTCAACGCCATCTGGCTGGTGGAGAGCCGGGAGGCCGCATTGGCCCGCCAGCCAAGCCTTGCGGCCGGTGAGTCGGTACTGACTCCTGCTGGCGACTGGCTGGGGCCAAACTGGGCCGATTTGGGACAGGGCGCGGCGCTCGGCACCATGGCGCTGCTGGGTGAGCGTGAGCGGTTGCATACCGAGCAGGAGAAGGGTGCCGCTGGGCTGGCACAGCTGAGCGAGCAACTTGTGGCTGCCGATGCCCGGCGTGCCCAGCTTGCCAGTGCGCAGGAGTTGTCGCAGCGAACCTTGCGCGAGCAAGAGCAGAAATGGCAACAACTGCGCGAAGCCTGGAGTCTGCAACAGGGTCAGCGGCAGGAGCGGTTGCAGCGGCTCGGTCAGCTCGGCGAAGAGCTGATCCGGCTAGATCAGGAGCAGGCCGAAGAGGCAGAGCGACTGGCCAGCGCCCGTGAACAACTGGAACTCGATGAGGCACGCCTTGCCGAGTTGCAGGAGCAGGGGGAGCCGCTGACACAAGGGTTGCAGCTCGCTCAGGAGCTGCTGACCCGCTGCGAGCGAGCGGTCGACGAGGCCCGTGCACGCCGCGAGCAGCAACAAGCGACCTGCCAGCGTTTGCAACTGGAGTTGGGTAATCTGCGCCAACTCATTACCCTGGGCGAAGAGGAGTTGGCGAGGCTCGGGCTGGAGCTGGCCGGGCTGAAAGGGCCGGATAGCGAGGCCGTGCCGGATCTGGCGCCACTGCTGGCCGAGCAGCGCAATCTGGAGGCGCAGCAACTCGCCTGCCATCAACGGCTTGCGGAGCTGGAGCGCCAGCTCGGTGAGCTGGAGCAGGCCAGAAGTGCCGATCACAAGCAGCTGGTGACGTTGCAGGAGAAGCTGGCAACCCTGCGCCTTGAGCGCGAACGCAACCTCACCCGTCGACAGGGGTTGCACGAGCAGTTCGAAGAACTGGGTGTCCGACTGGTAGATCTCGATCAGGCGGTGTTGATCGCCGCAGATCGCAGCAAGCTGCGACAGGAGATCCAGACCCTGGAGGGGCAAGTGGAGGCGCTCGGCGCCATCAACCTGGCGGCGCTGGAGGAGTACGAAGAGGCGAAAACCCGGGCAACCTATCTTGAAAATCAGTGTCAGGATCTCGAGCAAGCGCTGGAAACCTTGAGCCAAGCCATTAAAAGAATTGATAAAGAGACACAAATACGGTTCCGGGACACTTTCGATAAGGTCAACGAAGATTTAAAATCCCTGTTTCCAAAAGTGTTCGGTGGGGGCAGTGCCTGGCTTGAGCTTACCTCCGATGATCTTTTGGAGGCCGGAGTGAGCATCATGGCGAGACCTCCGGGTAAGAAGAATGCTACCATTGCCCTGCTTTCCGGGGGGGAGAAGGCGTTAACTGCGCTTGCGCTGGTTTTTGCCATCTTCAGACTCAACCCAGCACCTTTTTGTCTGCTGGATGAGGTGGATGCACCGCTCGATGAAGTGAACGTCGGTCGCTTCTGTTCTCTTGTCAAAGAGATGTCGAGCACAGTACAGTTCGTTTACATCAGTCATAATAAGGTCTCCATGGAGATGGCTGAGCAGCTGGTTGGCGTCACGATGCAAGAGCCCGGGGTTTCTCGCATTGTGTCGGTCGATATCGGTGAAGCCGTCGCTTTGGCTGAGCAAAACTAGAAAGAGAAGCAGCTAATGCAGGAATTGCGTTACATCTTGGTTGCCCTGGGCGGTATTGCTATTGCGGCATTGCTCATTCACGGGTTGTGGAGCAACAAAAAGAATCGTCAGGCACCGATCAAAGAGAAACCGATTGGACGGATGGACTCCAAGTCGCGGGATCGTGATAACGACGCCTTCGACAGCGATGGCATCGGCCAGGTACGCGTGGTCAGTGGTGGCCGTCGTGCCGAGCCCAAGCTGCGCAGTGAAGAGAGCCGCCAGCCGGAACTCGGTCGTCGCCCTGCAGTCCCCACCTTTGATGATGAAGATGACGAGGACGATCTGCCGCCGCCCGTAGTGCGCAAGCCTGCTGCCCGCCCGGTTCCGCCGCCTCCTGTCTATGAAGAGGAGGAAGCGTTCGACGAACCGCTTCCCGAGGAGACCGACGAGGCGCCCGCCGCGCCGGTGCGCAAACCTGCTCAGGTCAATCGCCGTACCCCGGTCTACCGTTCCCGTCCCCAGCGCGAGCCCATGATGCAGTCGCTGGATGACGAGCCGCTGGTCGAGCCCGCTTACGCGACCGCCCCGACTTTTGGTGCCCGTGCAGAGACAGTCCGTACCGCCGACACCGTTCGTGCCGAACCGGTGCGTGCTCCCGAGCCGGAATATCAGCCGCAGCCCCGTCATGTGGCTCCCGAGCCTGTGTATGAAGAGCCGGCCTATGTGGCACCTGCACCTGTGGTGGAAGAGCCGCGCATGGCGCCCCAGCCGGTCGAGAAGATCTGGCAGGATGTCTATGTCATCAACCTGATGGGCCGTCCGGGTCACGACTTGCAAGGTGCAACCCTGCTCTCATCCCTGATGGCGCTGGGCTTCAAGTTTGGCGAGATGGATATTTTCCACCGTCACGAAGATCCCAACGGCAAGGGTGAAGTGCTCTTCTCCATGATCAACATGGTCAAGCCGGGCACCTTTAACCCGTACCGGATGGAACAGTTCACCACACCGGGTGTCTCCCTGTTCATGCAGTTACCGCTGCGCAGCAATGCCGCGTTTGCCTTCGAGGACATGCTGCAGGCTGCCGATCAGCTGGCCAGCGATCTCGATGCCATGCTGACAGATATGGATCGCAGCCCGCTGAGCGACGAGACCATTGCCCGTTACCGTCACGAGCTGGCTGCCTACGAGGCCAGCCGCGACTAATACGCCATGCGGGTCGAGTGAAGAAAAAGTGCGGTACCCTGGTACCGCATTTTTGTTTCTACCCCGGCCGGATGTTCAATCACACTTCGAGACTTTTTCATGAGCGATATCCTCTCCCGCCACCGTCAATTGTGTGAACTGCTTACCGAATATGGTCACCAGTACTATGTGCTGGATAACCCGACCGTACCGGATGCCGAATACGATCGCCTGATGCGCGAACTGATGGCGCTGGAAGCCGAGAATCCCGAGCTGAAAACACCGGCGTCACCCAGCGTGCGGGTCGGCGGTCAGCCGCTGACGGCGTTCAGTCAGGTACGTCACGAGATCCCCATGCTCAGTCTGGATAACGTCTTTAGCAGCGAAGAGTTGCAGGCGTTCGAACAACGCATGAGCGATCGTCTCAAGCGTGACGTGCGTTTCACCTTCTGCTGCGAGCCCAAGCTCGACGGCTTGGCGGTGAGTCTGCTCTATGTGGATGGTCAGCTGGTGCAGGCGGCGACCCGGGGCGATGGCGCCACCGGTGAGGAGATCACCGAGAACGTGCGTACCATCAAGGCCATTCCGCTCGCATTGCGGGGCTCTGGTTGGCCCGAGCGGCTTGAGGTGCGTGGCGAAGTGTTTATGCCCAAGGCCGGTTTCGAGGCGATGAATGCCAAGGCACTGGCAGCAGGCGAGAAGGTGTTCGTCAACCCTCGTAACGCCGCCGCCGGCAGCCTGCGTCAACTCGATTCACGCATCACCGCCAGCCGTCCCCTAAGCTTTTACGCTTACGGTGTCGGTGTTGGCGGCGAGCTGCTCGGTGACTCTCACTTTGGTCGCCTCAATCAGCTCAAAGCGTGGGGGCTGCCGCTCAGTCCCGAGGTGAAGCTCAAAGAGGGGGCCGCCGGTTGTCAGGCGTTCCATGACGACATTCTGGCCCGCCGTGGCGAGCTCCCTTACGAGATCGACGGCGTGGTCTACAAGGTGGATGCCATCGCTCTGCAAGAGGAGCTGGGCTTTGTGGCCCGCGCCCCGCGCTGGGCGACCGCCCACAAGTTCCCGGCGCAGGAGGAGATGACGGAGCTTGAGAACGTCGAGTTTCAGGTCGGCCGTACCGGCGCCGTGACCCCGGTCGCTAAGCTCAAACCTGTGTTTGTCGGCGGCGTGACTGTCTCCAACGCCACCTTGCACAACGCCGACGAGATCGAGCGTCTCGGCGTGATGATTGGCGATACCGTGATCGTGCGCCGGGCAGGGGATGTGATCCCGCAGATCGTCGCCGTGGTGGAGGCGCAGCGTCCAAGCGACGCCCGCGCGATCCTCTTCCCGACCGAGTGTCCGGTCTGTGGCTCTGCGGTCGAGCGGCTGGAAGGGGAAGCGGTTGCCCGCTGCTCCGGTGGCCTGTTCTGCGAGGCGCAGCGCAAGGAGGCGATCAAGCACTTCGCCGCCCGTCGCGCCATGGATGTGGACGGCCTTGGCGACAAGATTGTCGAGCAGCTGGTAGACAAGGGGCTGGTGAAGACTCCCGCCGATCTGTTCAGCCTCAACGCCATCCAGCTGGCCGGTCTTGAGCGGATGGGGCAAAAATCGGCCCTCAATCTGGTAGCCGCCATCGATGCTGCGCGCAGTACCACCTTGCCGCGTTTCCTGTTTGCCTTGGGGATCCGCGAAGTGGGGGAGGCGACTGCGCTCAATCTTGCCAACCACTTCCTCACGCTGGATGCACTGCGCGCAGCCTCGGTGGAGCAACTGCTCGAAGTGGCCGATGTGGGCGATGTGGTGGCCAAGCATGTCTACTACTTCCTGCGTCAGCCCCACAACGTGGAGGTGTTGGAGGCCTTGCTGGCTGCCGGCATCCACTGGCCGGCCATCGAGAAGAAAGAGGCCGCGGAGCAACCCTTTGCCGGCAAGACCTTCGTGCTGACCGGTACGCTGACCACCTTGTCGCGCAACGACGCCAAGGCAGCGCTGCAGGCGCTGGGGGCCAAGGTGGCGGGTTCGGTATCTGCCAAGACCGATGTGCTGGTGGCGGGGGAGGCGGCCGGTTCCAAGCTGACCAAAGCACAGGAGCTCGGCATTACCATCTGGACCGAAGAGGAGCTGCAACAGGCGTTGCAGGGCTGATAGCCCTCACCAAGCCTGCTAACCGCAGCTCCTGATAAAAGAGAACCCGGCATGGCCGGGTTCTCTTTTTTGTTTCGGCGGTTACTCACGCCAGAGGATCTTGTGGCGCCATTTGTCGGGCACGGTGAGCTGCCAGCGGGCCAGCTCGCTCTTGCTGAAGACATATTCGCCGCGCAGGGCCGCGCGCGGGGAGATGGTACGGGGCAGGGTGCCCGCCAGTATGGTGTTGATGAGGCTGGCTGCCTGTATCCCCTGATCGTGGCCGTCCAGCACCAGCCGCCGATGGCCATCCCCTTGCCGACGGTAAATTCCCAAAAACAGAAGAGCGGCACCGGCGTGTTGGCGCTGGTCCACTCCAGCACCGTCTTTTCGCTCACATGCTTGCCATTGTCATCGACCAGCGTGTGGTAGAGGCCGAGGAAGATTGCCTGATAGCCGTTCTTCTTGGCGTTGAGCACCGCCTCCTGCCAGAGGCTGTAATCCCCCATCAGCTGGCTGTTGATCCGGGTCTGACCGACCCGCAGCTCGGTCTGGGTCTTGAATTCATCCTCAATGGCAGTGAGGGCCACATTGCTGGAATCAAACAGCACCAGCGCCTTGTCGAGCCCCCCCATCATCTGGCTTATTTCGCTGATGTTGCGCTTGAGCAGGGGGCGCTCCAGCACGCCGGTGATCTTGGGGTGGCCGACAAAGCCTTTGAGGCGGGGGTTCTCGTTCATGCCGAGAAAGACCACCGGAGTACCCAGCGAGGCGATCTCGTTGGCCAGATAGTTGATGGCGTTGTCATCCCCCAGTACTACCAGATCCGGTTTGCTCTTCAGATAAAAGGCGATGGCTTGCTGGGCGATCTCGTCGAACTTCTCCCGTGGATGGCGTTTGGTATCCATATAGAAGTGAGTGATCTTGTGCTCCCCCTGCAAGCCATCGAGCAGCCCTTTGTTGTAGCTTTGGTCCCACAAGTATTCGGGATGGTAGCTGCTGATCACCAGAATGTTGGCGGCCCAGAGCGGCAGAGAGAGGGTGGATAGCAGTAACAATAGCAGGGAGGTGCGCATGGGTTATCCCTTGTCGAGGGGGAGAGAGTTCTTGTTCAGTATGGGCGGTTTTGGTTGACGCTGTCATCTCGAAACCGGTGCGGCGGGGGGCGATTTTTTTCGGGTGGGTGGATCGGACGCCAGCCCGCACCCTGCTTGAGGTTGGATTTGAATGGGTCTCTTTTGGGTTGGTCGTGAACTGTCCCGCTCGCTGAAAAACCTGTTCTGGATCAAGAAATGAGGCTTCGCTTTGGTGCCTAATAGACACCACATATAGGGACGCATTCGTTTTTAATCCCTATATGTTGTGTTATTAAGCTGTGTATAAGCTGTTCCCTTCCTATCTTCAGCCCAGGCTTGTCAAGCCTCGGCTGAATTTATTTGCGTCCAGGACGAGATGCCGGGAGGGGGGCCCAACAAGGGTGAGCCAGAGGCAAATGCCTGGCCTTTTAACGGGGAAAATTCATGAAACCGGTTGTGATCAAACGTGACGGATGTCGCGCACCATTCAATGCCCAGCTGATTGCAGAGGCGGTCAGCCGTGCGGCGGAAGCGGTCAATCAGGCCAATCCGGCACTCGCCTCCCGCATTGCCAATGCGGTGAGTCAGGAGCTCGAAGGGCGTGGTGAAGTTGATATCCACGAGATCCAGAACCGGGTCGAAAACCACCTGATGGCTTCCGACGACAAGGCCATCGCCCGTGCCTATATCGAATATCGCCACGACAGGGATCAGGCTCGCGAGGCGCGCGGCCGTCTGGCGCAGGAGATCCGCGGTCTGGTCGAGCAGACCAACGCCGCCCTGCTCAACGAGAATGCCAACAAAGACTCCAAGGTGATCCCGACCCAGCGCGACCTGCTGGCCGGTATCGTCGCCAAGCACTATGCCACCAGCCACATGCTGCCCCGTGATGTGGTTCAGGCTCATGAGAGCGGTGATCTGCATTTCCACGATCTCGATTACTCGCCTTTCTTCCCGATGTTCAACTGCATGTTGATCGATCTGAAAGGGATGCTGACCCACGGCTTCAAGATGGGCAATGCGGAGATCGATACCCCGAAATCCATCAGCACCGCCACTGCCGTGACCGCCCAGATCATCGCCCAGGTGGCGAGCCACATCTATGGTGGTACCACCATCAACCGCATCGACGAAGTGCTGGCCCCCTATGTGACCATCAGTTGGCAGAAACACCGTGAAGTGGCCGAAGAGTGGGGCATTGCCGACGTAGAAGCCTACGCCATGGCCCGCACCGAGAAAGAGTGCTACGACGCCTTCCAGTCACTGGAGTACGAAGTCAACACTCTGCACACCGCCAACGGTCAGACGCCGTTCGTCACATTCGGCTTTGGTCTGGGGGACAGTTGGGAGTCGCGAATGATCCAGCGCGCCATCCTCAGCAACCGCATCGCTGGCCTTGGCAAGAACAAGAAGACCGCCGTGTTCCCGAAACTGGTGTTTGCCATCAAGGATGGCCTCAACCACAAGCAGGGCGATCCCAACTACGACATCAAGCAGCTGGCGCTGGAGTGTGCCTCCAAGCGGATGTATCCGGACATCCTCAACTACGACCAGGTCGTGAAAGTGACCGGCTCCTTCAAGACCCCCATGGGTTGCCGCTCCTTCCTCGGTGCCTACGAGGAGAATGGCGAGCTGATCCACGAAGGTCGCAACAACCTGGGTGTCGTGAGCCTCAACCTGCCGCGCATTGCCCTGAAATCCCGTGACGAAGCGGACTTCTGGGATCGTCTCGATGCCTCCCTGCGGGTCGCCAAGAAGGCGCTGATGTACCGCATCACCCGTCTGGACGGGGTGAAAGCACGGGTTGCACCGATCCTCTATATGGAAGGGGCTTGCGGCGTGCGCCTCAAGGCGGACGACAACGTCAGCGAGATCTTCAAGAACGGCCGTGCCTCCATTTCCCTCGGTTATATCGGGGTTCACGAGACCATCAACGCCCTGTTTGGTGACAAGGTGCACCTGTTTGACAGCGCCGAGCTGCAACAGAAGGCCATCGCCATCATCGCCCGTCTCAGGGCAGCCATTGACGAGTGGAAAGAGGAGACTGGCTACGGCTTCAGCCTCTACTCCACCCCGAGCGAGAACCTCTGCACCCGTTTCTGCCGCATCGATGCCAAGGAGTTTGGCGTGGTATCCGGCGTGACCGACAAGGGGTACTACACCAACAGCTTCCACCTCGATGTGGAGAAGCAGGTCAACCCGTACGACAAGCTGGACTTCGAGGCGCCCTATCCGCCCATCGCCAGTGGCGGCTTCATCTGCTACGGCGAGTACCCCAATATCCAGCACAATCTGGAAGCGCTCGAAAACGTCTGGGATTACAGCTATGACAAGGTGCCCTACTACGGTACCAACACCCCCATCGACGAGTGCTACGACTGCGGCTTTACCGGCGAGTTCGAGTGCACCTCCAAGGGCTTTACCTGCCCGCGCTGCGGCAACCACGACCCGGCCAAGGTGTCGGTGACCCGCCGTGTCTGCGGCTACCTCGGTAGCCCCGATGCGCGCCCCTTCAATGCGGGCAAGCAGGAAGAGGTGAAGCGCCGCGTCAAACATATGTAAGCGCTGCAATGATGAAGAGCTGGCCCCTGACTCAAGGGGCCATTTTCATTGGAGGGCGGCAGTTATGCCGCTGTCCCGTGAACGAGGCAGGAAACAAGCGATGCACTACCACCAATACTACCCGGTCGATGTGATTAACGGCCCCGGCACCCGTGCCACCCTGTTTGTCTCCGGTTGTGAGCATCAGTGCCCGGGTTGCTACAACCAGAGCACCTGGCGGCTCGATGGCGGCAAGCCGTTCGATGAGACGATGAGCCATCGCATCATTGCGGATCTCAACGACAGCCGCATCAAACGGCGAGGTCTGTCGCTCTCCGGCGGCGATCCGCTCCACCCGGCCAACGTGCCCCACGTGCTGGCGCTGGTGAAACGGGTGCGCGCCGAGTGTCCGGGCAAGGATATCTGGTGCTGGACCGGTTATCTGCTCGGCGAACTGTCAGAGGCCCAGCGCGAGCTGGTCGCCCTGCTGGATGTGCTGGTGGATGGCAAGTATGAAAAGGCGTTGGCAGATCCGGGCCTGCTCTGGCGTGGCAGCAGCAATCAGCAGATCCACGACCTCAACGCCTGGCGTGATGCGGGTGAGCGAATTCCCTGTCTGGTTTGCAGTTGAAGTCCGGGATGTTTATGGTTAGCCCATTCCAATCCTGACGACATTCTTGAAGAGGAGAGCCGAGATGAACAATCTGCTCAAGATCCTGCTGGCCATTTTCCTGCCCCCTGTGTGCGCGTTTATCCAGGTGGGCTTTAGCCTGCACTTTTTAATCAACATAGTGCTGACCCTGATGGGCGGTCTGCCGGGCATGGTCCATGCGCTCTGGTTGGTGGTGAGCGACAAGCGCGGCTGATGCCAGCGTATGGTTAGTGAGCTTATTGACGATAAAAGGGCCAACCTCTCGGGGTTGGCCCTTTTGTTCATGTTCATACGAATACTTTTTCGTTAGGATGGGTGACTGACCAAGCGGGCCGCGTTGAGCGCCCTGCAGTCCGGCAACAAGCACCGGCAGAGAACAAGGAGCGTTACATGAAGTGGAAAGTCGCAGTATGGTCAGGTCTGGCAGTGACACTGTTGCTGGGGTGCTCATCCCGTCAGGAGGTAGCGCACGAGCGCGCTCCGATCGCTATCCCTCTCGAGCAGTTGTCCAGCTACTGGGTTCAGGAGAAGCAGTGGTCATGGCTTGGCAATGACGAGCCCGCCCTGCCGGCCAAACCGGTCAAGGGGTATGTGGAAGTTCGCTATCAAATCGACGCCAGCGGCACGCCGGTCAAGCCGGAAGTGGTGGCGGCCGAGCCCCCCGGCGAACTGGAACAGAGCGCGCTGGCGACCCTCTCGCGGATCCGCTACAGCCCGGCAGAGGGCAACCCGGATGCCATTCCGGTCGAGGTGACCAACCGCTTCGAGATCGAGATCAACTGATCCCCCATCACTCTGATGCCAGAGAAAGAGAGACCCCGGCCAGGCCGGGGTCACGTTTATTGTTGTTTGCAGTCGTTGTAGGCGGTCTGCCACTCGCCATCCTGATCCCGAAGCTCGACAAAGCCCTCATCCCCCTTGTTCCACCAGACGGCCTCGTGTTCGTCCGTATAGCGGGCGCCGGAGGCCGAGACGGCTTGGGGCAGGGTGTAATCCTTGCCATCCGGCAGTGACAGCTTGATAAAGTTGAGGCTCTCGTCGGAGAGGGAGAAGTAGCGCACCTGCACCTTCTTGCCCTGCTCGCACTGGTAACTGACCGGTTCGCCACCGGTGACTGAGAGGGTATTGCCCTGATTGCAGCCAGCGAGCAGGCCGAGGGCCAGCGCACCAGCGGCCATCATATGTACCTTATTCATGATTACAGCTCCATTGGTGTCATACGGGCGTGAGCCTAACAGGTTGCCGTTATTGTGCAATCAGCGGGGCCATTCGGTGCGTCGCTGGCTGTCCGGCCTACCGCGCGAGTATGAGGGGCGCTATCAGGAAGGCATCGCCATCAGTAGAGGCCAAGTCTGGTTTCAAACTGGCGGATCAGCGTCTCATAGATGCCGTTGTTTTTGATCTTCTGCAGCCCCTGCTCGAACTGTTTGGCCAGCGCTTCCCCTTGCGGGTGGTGGCGGGAGAAGGCGAGCCAGAAGCCATCGGTGGAGAGCTTGCCAACCTTGACCACCTTGCCGGTCAGATGCTTCTGCTGGATCTTGAGGTAGCCCGGCATGCCGTTCATCAGGATGTAGTCGACCCGGCCACGTACCAGCATCTCGAGGATCTGGGCATCGGATTTGGCCTGAAAGCGGGTGATCCTGGGGTTCTCCATAAAATCGGTAGGGTAGGTGTAGCCGAGGGTGATGCCCACCCGCTTGCCTTCCAGCGAGGTGAGCTTGAGATCCCGTTGCGGGTCGCTGGCAAGGGCGAAGATGGCAAGATCCTCCTCGAACATCGGGGTATCGTGCCAGTGGTATTGGTAGCGGTTCTCTTCGGTGATGGTGGCGTTGAAGCACCCCGCGAGTTTGCCGCTTTTCGCATCGTGCATGCAGCGGGCGAAGGGGAGGGTGCGAAAGACAATCTCGATCCCTTCGGCGGCGAACACCGCCTTTACCAGCTCAGGCGCCAGTCCGTGGGGCTGGTCATCCTCATTGTCCTTGTCGCGCTCGCAGTAGGGGGCCCAGTCATCTTCGGCACCAATGACAAGCGGGGTGGCCCCGAGCGGGCTGGTAGCCAACAGCATCAGACAAACCAGCCATTTTTTTAACAACGCGACCATAGGTACACCTCATCGACAGCAGCCTTACAAGCATAGCCGTACTTCTGCGCTGAGCTGTGGTGGTGGGGGGATGACAAGGGAGGCACACGAGGGAGAGAAAAAACGCCCCGGCAGGCGACGGGGCGAAAGAGAGCTCATCCATGGGCTGACAACAGTGCTTACAACAGGAAATCAATAACCGAAGCGGGTCGCCTCGAAGCGGTTGAGCAACCGGTGGACGAGGTAGCAGGCCAGCAGGGTGACCACGATGGCAAACAGGATGCTGCTCACCCGGTAGAGGGCGCTGAACACCAGATCGTTGCCCGGGGTGAGGTACTGGCCAAACAGGATGCCGAGGGTAGTGAGGGCGCCAAAGCCGACCCCGGAGCCGCCTGCCTCCTTGACGTGGGCATGGCTGAACAGCATGGCGCCGAGCCACAGCAGTGGAGCGACCAGCAGCAGTTGCCCTGACCAGTCATAGAGCAGCAGTTGGCCGAGCAAGCCGAAGGTGACCCCCAGCAAGGTGCCCATCGCCCGTTTGCGGGCATAACTGAGGGCGCCGTTCCAGTGCATGGGGAACAGCACCAGCAGGGTTGTGGCCTGGGCAGACATGGAGTCGCGCAGGTCAAACACCTGAAATACCAGAAACGACAGGGTGGCCACCGTGGCCCCCAGCAGAGCTTCATGGCGCATCCGGTGCGGCGCCTTGGGGGCCGAGGCGGGCTTGGGTCTGGCCTCCACATCCGGGATCAGCATGGTCATCAGGTAGGCGATCAGCACCGACAGCACGCTCGCCCAGATATTGTTGAGGATCAGGTCGTTGAGGTCGGTCTGCGGATAGCTGGCAAAGTGCAGCATGATGCTGAGGCTCAGCACCCCGTTGGCCCCGAACAGAAACAGGCTGCCCCGCGACATGGCGGCGAAGCGGTAGAGAAACAGCATGAAGGCGATAGGGGTCATCAGCGCCGGGTGGCTGCCAAACAGTCCCCCCAGCAGCCCGACCTCCACCCCACAGACCGCCGCTGCCGCGATCAGCTGGCGCGCGGCATGGCCATTCATCACCGGCACCATCCCCAGCAGCAGCACTGGCGTGACCGTATAGAAGACCCCGTAACCCCAGCCAAACAGCTTGCAGAGCAGAAAGCCCGTGGTGCAGCCAAAGGCGATGCGCAGGCACTGGCGCAGCTCGTTGCCGGTGAGGGGCCGATACCAGAGGTGGGTGGCAGCACCACCGGCGGGGTGTGCTGGGGCGGTATTGGCCGACGGATGAGTGGCGTGGTTAGTAGACATAATGGAGCAGGCTGAGCAGGTGGATCTGGCCCCGTGCCAGCATGGCGGTCAGGGCATTGTCCGGCAGCAGTTGCACCGTGGCCCGCGCCCCGGCTGGCAGATGATCGGGGAGCTGGTCCAGCTCGAGGTGCAGCCGCATCCGCTGGGCATCCCGTACCCAGCGATCCGACTCCACCGGTGCGGCCAGTCGACCGTTGGCATCAAACTGACCGGCACTCACCCCGGCATCCAGACTGCTCACCCGAGCAGGATAGAGCTGACCCGGCTCGCCATCGAAGGCGACCAGTGCGCGGGTTGTCTCGCCGACATGGCGCAGGCTCTTCTCCCGAAAATCGGCAATGACGTCCACCTGTTCCGACACCAGCGCCAGCAGCGGGCTGCCCGCGCTGGCGATGCTGCCCGGCTTGAGCTGCAGGTTGGTGATGGTGCCATCCTGATCCGCGTGAACCTGGCTGTAAGAGAGGGCCAGCTGCGCTTGCGCCAGCTTGTTGCGGGCCTGGCGCAGCAACAGATTATCCTCACCGGTTACGCCACGACTGGCCTTGATCTGGGCCAGTTTGGCCTGACTGGCGCGCAGGTTGGCCTGGGCGCTACGCAGGGCGCTGTCAGCTTCATCTTTTTGTTGCAGCGAAACCATGTGACGTTGGTAGAGCGCATCGATGCGCTCAGCCTCGCGCCACTTCTGGCTGGCCAGGGTCTCTTTGGCGTTGATCTCGGCAACGGCGGCAGTCAGGGCGGCATCCAGTTCACTGTTCTGCTGCTCTGCCTGCGCCAGCGCAAGGCGGGCCTGCTCCACCGCCAGTTCAAAAGGGGCCGGATCCAGCCTGAACAGCAGATCCCCCTTCTTGACCTGCTGGTTGTTGTGAACGGCGACCTCGATCACCTTGCCGCTCACCTGGGGGGCCAGCTTGGTGACCACCCGGGTCGCCATCGCCTGAGGGGTGAGGGGCATCAGCAGGTCGGCTATCAGAAAATAGGCAAACAATGTGGCAAAGCCAGCCATGGACCATTTGATCCAGCGGGTAAATTGTTGATCCGGGGTCATCTTATTCTCTCTCTGTGTCGGTCTCGGGAGGACTTGTATCGCCTCCGGCTTGTCGGTCGTGGTGTTGTTCAATTTTGCTGAGGGCGTTGGCCGAGATCCGTTGCACCGTGGTTTCAAACAGTTGCAGGGTCTGCTCGTCAATGCCCCCCAGCAGCTCGCGGCGGATATTCATGATGCGGTCGGCGATCTGATCGAGCAGGGTCTGGCCAGCCGGGGTCACGCAGACGATGCGGGCCCGCTTGTCCTGACTGCAGCAGTGGCGCTCAATCAGACCCTGCTCTTCCAGCTGGCCCAGGGTGCGCATCAGGGATGGCAGTTCTATTTCGAGGGCTTCGGCCAGGGTCTTCTGGCTGACATGGTTTCCCATGCGGGAGAGCTTCCACAGCGCGGTCCAGCGGGGATGGGTGAGGCCAAGGGGAGCCAGCTCCAGGTCGGCGGCAGTACGCCATAGCCGGTGCATCCGCGCTATCTGCTCGGCGAGCGACAGCTCGCGCAACCTTTCCAGATCCGTCATCTTCTCATCCTCAATATACTTAGCCTGCTAAGTATCATACTTGTTTAGCAGGCTAAGTAAATAGTGTGATGCGGATCATGTTTCTGGTCGGATCTTTCGCTGGTGCGAGTTGGCAGCATTCGAGACCCTGATATTATTCTCGGGGCTGATCCACTCGAGGCTCTCTTGCCGCTTCGGATATTTCGCCGTGAATGGAGGATATCCGGTGGTTATTTTCATGAAATTTTCAGCTTCAGCGAGCAGCTCTTTTTTTATCCGCTAATATTGATGGGGTTATAAAAAAAGGGGGAAACGGGTTGTGGATGGATATGACAGTGGATGTGTGTATCTGGCAATTGAAGTGCTGTTGAGTGATGGGGAATATGGTGCAGAGTCACACCATGGCGTGAATCGGGAAGGCGCTATCAGAAGTACCGATATCAGTCATGATTTTGACCCCGCCAATATTCCATTGCTGTTGGCAGAATAGACCTGACCGTGTGTGATCCTTGTGAGTTCAAGCCAGTGCTCTGGTATTCGCTGGCTTGACTCATCACTATTTCAATCTCCCCTTTTTGCATCTTTCTTCTCACCATTTTTCATCGTGAGAGCTTCCTGTACGCTGACACAAACCCTGATGTGGCATGCCGTGGCACTCGCGTCGTGGCGATGATATTGCCCGCTGATTATCACTCACAGGATCTGTGGCGATAAATGGTCGCAGAGCTTGTCATCTGGCTCTGTTATTTCCCCGAAGGGGGGAGATCATCGCATCGTTATTACTGCTGATCACCAAAATATCCGCCATTATGGTCGCTCGTTTTATCACCCTATTTCCTGACTTGGTCGGGTATCGGATGTCTGGTGTTCTATTGTGCTGCGCACGTTGGCGGCACCATGATGTTTAAGTTTTTAATGTTTTTATATGGCTTTGCAATCTGGCTAACCGACAGGGGAGAGGGGGATCAATAAAGTAGCGGCCACAATCACACGCAGAGTACATAACAATGAAAAACCTCTCACCCCTACAAACCACACAAGAAAAGGCCGCCTTTATGGGCGGCCAACAAATTGCCGGTATGCCGCTCTTTATATTTCTGGGGCTGGCGACCTGCGTTCTCTTTTCCGGCTGGAATGGCTCGTTGCCGCTGGGCATGGTCGGTGCACTGGCACTGATGTTTGTGCTGGGCACCCTGCTGACCGAGCTGGGTGAGCGGATCATGCCGATCCGTGAATACCTGGGGGGCGGCACCATCCTCGCCATCTTCGGCGGCGCCGCCCTGTTCGAATATCAGCTGCTGCCGGTGCAGGCGGGGCAGGTCATCACCAACTTCATGAAGGAGGGGGGCTTTCTCAACTTCTTTATCGCCAGTCTGGTGACCGGTTCGGTGTTCGGTATGAGCGGCGCTTTGCTGAAAAATGCCGCCATGCGCTACCTGCCGGTCATTCTTGGCGGCGTCGCACTAGCACTGCTGAGCGTGGGGCTGGTCGGCTCCCTGATGGGGTATGGCTTCAAGAATGCGGTGCTGCTGATCGGCCTGCCCATCATGGGCGGCGGCATGGGGGCTGGCGCGGTGCCGTTGGTAGAGATCCTCTCCGGCCCGATGCAGATGTCCAGTGCCGATCTGTTGTCACGGATGGTGCCAGCGGTGGTGATCGCCAATACCCTGGCCATTCTGGTGGGCTCCCTGCTGGCGCGGCTCGGTCGCCGTTACCCCTCCCTGACTGGCAACGGCAAGCTGATGGTTAAAGAGAGTAGCCAGAGCATTGCCGATGAGCAGGCCGAAGCGCCGACCTTGCAGAGTCTGGGTATGGGGCTCTTTATCAGCTCCAGCATGTTTGTGCTGGGTTCCCTGCTTGGCAACTTTATCCCCATGCACCCCTTCGCCCTGATGATTTTGGCGGTAGCCTTTATCAAGGTGAGCGGCCTGCTGCCGCGCCGTTATGAACAGGCGGCGGCCGACTGGTATCAGTTTGTGGTGAGCAACCTCACCCCCTCCCTGCTGGTGGGGATCGGTGTCGCCTACACCAGTATTCCTGAACTGATCAGCGCCTTCTCCATCAGCTACTTCGTGCTGGTCATGGTCACCGTAATCGGTGGCGCCCTCGGCGCGGCGCTGGTGGGCCGGATGATCGGTTTCTATCCCATCGAGGCGGCCATCACCGGCGGGCTTTGCATGGCCAACATGGGCGGCACCGGCGACGTAGCCGTGCTCTCGGCGGCCCAGCGGATGAAGCTGATGCCCTTTGCCCAGATCTCCTCTCGCCTTGGTGGCGCCGTGATGCTGATTTTGGCCACCGCGCTTATCTCCCTGCTCGCCTGATACCGGATTGAGGAACACACAAAATGAACGACATCATGATGGGCACCAGCCTGCCCTATGCCGAGCGCAAGCGTCAGGGCGTGCGGGGGCGAATGCCCCACAAGGAGGAGTCCCTCTCCCAGCAGCGGCGGCGGATCTACCGATTGGTCAGCGCCATGCAGAGTCCGTTTGACCAGCATCTGCTGCTGCGCCAGTTGCAGGAGGACAACCCGGTGCTCTTCTACGATCTGGTACGCCACCACCTGCCGGAGCTGCTGCCGATCATCTACACCCCGGTGGTGGGAGAGGCGTGCCAGCGCCACAGCGATCTCTATCTGCGCAGCCACGGTCTCTATCTCTCCTGGCACGACCGGGATGATCTTGACGACATCCTCGAGTCGGTAGAGCAGGAGGTGGACGTGATCGTCATCTCCGACGGTGAGCGGGTGCTGGGGCTTGGCGATCTCGGTATCGGCGGCATGGGGATCTGTATCGGCAAGCTGGCGCTCTACTCCGCTGCTGGCGGCATCAATCCGGCGCGCACCCTGCCGCTCTGTGTCGATGTGGGCACCAACAACCCCGAGCTGCTGGAGGATGACTCCTACCTCGGCTGGCAATCCCCGCGTATCGACGGCGAGAGCTACTACCACTTCATGGACAAGGTGGTGGCCGCCATTCGCAAGCGCTGGCCGCAGGTGGTGCTGCAGTTTGAAGACTTTGCCGGCAAGCACGCCGCCAATCTGCTGGCCCGTTATCGGGACGAGCTCTGCATGTTCAACGACGATATTCAGGGCACGGCGGCAGTGGCTTCTGCCTGCGTGCTGGCCGGGTTGCAACAGGCGGGGACCGCCCTCAGTGATGCCCCGGTGCTGATCGTCGGGGCGGGCTCTGCCGGTTGTGGTATCGCCGCCATGCTGGCCCAGCTGGCGGGGAGTCACGACGGCGTCTGGCTGTTTGATCAGGATGGGGTGGTCTGCGCCGATCGTCCCAATTTGACCCGCGCCCAACAGCCGTTTGCCCGCGCCGTGGAGGAGGGGAACAGTTCGCTGTTGGAGACCATCCGTCAGGTGCGCCCGGCTGTGCTGATCGGGGTGAGCGGTCAGGGTGGCCTCTTTACTAGCGAGGTGTTGCAGGCGATGGGGGAGGTGTGCGATCAGCCGGTGATCCTGCCACTCTCCAACCCGACCCGCAGCGCCGAGGCCACCCCCGAGCAGGTATGGGCTGCCACAGATGGCCGCGCCCTGCTGGCCACCGGCAGCCCCTTTGCGCCGGTGACGGTGGCGGGGGAGCGGCGGGTAGTCTCCCAGTGCAACAACGTCTATGTCTTCCCGGGGATTGGTCTCGGGGCCTGCGCCGTCAAGGCGCGCCGCATCAGCGATGGCATGTTGCTGGCCGCGGTGCGGGCTGTCGGCGCCTATCCGCTGGTAGCGGGCCGCCTGTTGCCCCCCATCGAGCAGGTGGGAGAGGTGGCCCGCGCCGTCGCCAGAGCGGTGGCACTCTGTGCCCGCGAGGAAGGATTGGCCGATTTTGTCGGCGATCCGGCACCTTTGATTGACCAGACCTGGTGGCATCCGCACTATTGGGCTGCGTCCTGACGTTTTAAGGTATGTGCATGAAACTTCGCCACCAGTTGGTCACCCTCTCTCTTGGGCTCTCCTTGCTGCTGATCCTCATTCTGGGCAGCCTGCTGGCCCTCTTTATCCGCCATCTGCTGGAGAGCAACCTGCAGGATAAGGGGAGCGATCTGGCACGGGTGATGGCGGCGGACACCCGGGTAGTCGAGGCTCTGCGTCAGGGCAGTGATCCTACCCTGCGCGACTATGTGGAGGCGGTCTGCAACCGCACCGATGCCACCTATATGGTGGTGACCGACGAGCATGGTCGCCGCCTCAGCCACCCCAACCCCGAGCTGGTGGGGCAGAAGTTCCGCGGCGAGGATATCTGGCCCGCGCTGCAGGAGCGGCGCAGCTACTGCTCCAAGGATCGGGGCACCATGGGGCCGGCGATCCGCTGCTTCTCCCCGGTGGTGGGCGGGGATGGGCGCGTCATGGGGGCCGTGGTGGTGGGCTACCTGATGCAGCAGGTGGAGGGCATCTATATGGAGCGGGTGGCCCTGCTCATCTGCGCCATCGTTGCTGTGCTGGGGTGCGGCCTGCTGCTGGCGCTCTGGGTGCAGTATCTGCTGCGCAAGACCCTGCTCGATCTCGAGCCGGAGGCGATCGTGCGCCGCTTCACCCTGCAGGATCTGGTGCTGGAGCACATCACCGAAGGGGTGATTGCCCTCGATGGCCGCGGCAACATCAACATGATCAACAGCACCGCCAGCTATCAGCTGCGGCTGCCGGTTACCGGGCGCCATGCCCTGCAGGGGCAGTCGCTGGCGGAGCTGGTGCCGCCCCTTGCCCCCTGTCTGGAGCAGGAGGGTGGGGAAGTGAGCTTCACCATTCAGGGGGAGTCCTTTGTCGGTCGCTGGCAGGCGGTGCAGGGCAAGGCGCCGGGGCGGTTGTTGATCTTCAGCCGTCCGGAGGTGGCCGCCAGTCTGGGGGTGCAGGTGACCCACCTGCGCCAGTACGCCGAGATGCTGCGGATGCAGAGCCACGAGTTCGCCAACAAGCTGAGCAGCCTCTCCGGTCTGTTGCAGCTGGGCCATGTGGATCAGGCGGTGGAGCTTATCCAGCAGGAGAATGAGGCGTGCCAGACCATGCTGCAGGAGCTGCTGCGGCTGATCGACAACAAGCCGGTGGCGGGGCTTATTCTCGGCAAGTTCAGCCGGGCTCGCGAGCTGGGGGTGACCTTGGAGCTCGATCCCGATTCGGCGCTGGCGGAGTATCCGGCCTCGGTTTCGGCCGATCTCATCACCCTCATTGGCAACCTGCTGGACAACGGCCTGCAGGCGGCCTGGCGCAACCGCCAGCAGCGACCGCCGCGGGTGCTGCTGTCCCTGTGCGATGTGGGGCGGCGACTGGTGATCGAGGTGGAGGATAGCGGCGAGGGGGTCGACGAGGAGCTGGCCGATCATCTGTTCGATTACGGAGTGAGTCGCCAGAGCGGCGATCACGGGGTGGGACTGTTCCTGGTCAAGGAGACCGTGGGTCGGCACGAGGGTGTGATAGAATGGCGGCGAACCGCCGAGCAGACCACCCTGTTTGGTATCTACTTGAATAAAAACCAATTAATGTGAGCCATGGACCCAATAATCACGCTTGTTATTGAAGATGACGATCGGATCGGTGCCATCTTGTCAGAACTGGTAGCGGCGACACCCGGTTTCTCCCTGCTGGGGCGGGCCGGCACCCTGGCCCAGGCCGATGCCATGATGGCCGGTGTGGTGCCCCAACTGCTGCTGGTGGATGTCTCCCTGCCCGATGGCTCCGGCCTTGAGTGGGTGAGCCGCCTGCGCAGCCACAACCGCGAAGCCTACGTCATCATGGTGACTGCCTCGCGGGATGTGGAGACCATCCAGCAGGCCCTCAACCTGGGGGTTCATGACTACGTCATCAAACCATTGCGGCTGTTTCGCATCCAGCAGAGTCTGGACGAGATCCTGCAACTGCACAGCCGTCTGTGCGAGCGGGGTCGGCTGGAGCAGGAAGATCTCGACAAGCTGCTGGGCAAGGGAGGGCGCTCCCAGATCAAGGAGATGCGCGTCACCCCCAAGGGGATCGACAGCATCACCCTGCGTCAGGTACTGGATCTGCTGGCGGGTGAGCCGGAGAACGTCTTCTCCACCGACACGGTGGCGCTGCGACTCTCCCTCAGCCGCACCACGGCGCGCCGCTATCTGGAGTATCTGGAGTCGGAAGATCGGGTCGATGTGGATCTCAACTATGGTCAGCGCGGGCGGCCGGAGCGGCGCTACCGCTGGCGCCGGGCTGGTTGAGATGCTCACTGGCGTGTATTGCAGAAACAACAAGGGAGCCATGGGCTCCCTTGTTGTTTCCGGACGATGGTGGTTCTCAGGCGGCTTCCCGTTCGGCTACCGGCGCACGCCCCTTCAGCTGGGAGGCCATCACCCCGCCCAGGATCAGCCCGCCACCCAGCAGGTGATAGCCGTGGATTGGCTCGCCCAGGCCGACGACGGCGATCAGCGCCGTACAGAGCGGCATCAGGTTCATAAAGACCGAGGTGCGCTCGGCGCCCATGCAGGCGAGGCCGCGCATCCAGCAGTAAGCCGCCAGCAGGGAGGAGGCAAGCCCGGCGAAGAGCACCAGTCCCCATCCTTCGGCTGGCACCGCCATCGAGTCTGCGCTGAGAGCGAGCGGCACCAGCAGCAGTACCGCCAGCAGGATCTGCATGTAGAGGTTGAGCCAGGGGCCAAACGGCAGGTGCCAGCGGCGGATCAATAGGCCGTAAAGGGCGTAGCTGGCGGAACCCAGCAGCATCATGCCATCCCCCGGGTTGATGCCGTTATGGAGCAGGGCAAGCGGTTCGCCCTTGCCAAGCAGCCAGAGCACTCCGAGCAGGGAGATACTCATGCCGAGCAGTGCCTGTTTGCCGGGACGCTGGCCGAAGAAGAGCGCCCCTTGCAGCAGGGTGAGCAGTGGAATGAGGGAGCCGATCACCCCCATATTGGTAGCCGAGGTGCTGTGGGCGGCGTAATAGGCCAGACACTGGTAGAGCACCATACCGAGGGCCGCCAGCACCAGCAGCTTGCCGAGCCAAGGGCGAACCTCACTGCGTCGCCGCCAGAGGGTGGGCAGACAGAAGGGGGTCAGCGCCAGGGCGGCGATCACCCAGCGATAGAAGGAGATAGCCGCGGGGTCGAGCACACTGGCGGCTGCCTTGGACACCACGGTATTGGTAGCCCAGATCAGCACCGCCATCAGCGGAAAGAGAAGAGGGGAAAAGATTCGCATCAGAGGCTCCTTATTAACAGGGGGCCAAGTCTACCCTTGTCTTTATATTATCAAGTAGCGTAAAACAGACAGATGACCCAGCGGAAAAGACAACTCTTTCGGATGCACCTTATTCCGGCCCATACGGGCTGCGTCTGCCCGCAACTGATGGCTGCTTTTGGCCTGTGCCGGAGACCGAGCCAACAGGGCGTTGCATCACGCCAGCTCCTCTCTCTCGCTGACAAGGGGCGCTGATGGCCACTCACCACTTTCAGCCGGTAGATGTCGTTCTGCCCGCTCCCAATCCGCTCTATTTCAGTTACCAGCAGATGCAGGCCGACAGCGCGACCGTGCTGCACTCCCACCCCTGGGGCCAGCTCAACATGATCAGTCTGGGGATCATGGAGATAGAGCTGGGGGATCAGCGACTGGTGGCCCCTGCCGACTATCTTATCTGGGTGCCGGCGGATCTCGAGCACACCTCCTACAACGAGCAGACCCTCGACTACACCTCCATCTACGTCAGCCACGAGCTGGCGGCCAAGCTGCCGCCAGAGCCCAGATTGCTGCTGCTCACCCCGCTGATCCGCGCCCTGCTGAGCGATTTTTGCGAACGGCGGGTGAGCCATATGGCGGATGAGTGGGATCAGCGTCAGGCCGAGTTGCTGGTGGAGCGACTGGCGCGCACCCGCTGTCAGGAGAGCTACCTGCCGATGAGTCAGGACAAGCTGCTGGCTCCCATGCTGGCGGCGTTGCACAGCGATCCTGCCGATCCCCGTACTCTGGCCCAGTGGGCAGGACAACTGCACACCACAGAGCGCACCCTGGCGCGGCGCTGCCTGCGGGAGTTGGGGATGAGTTTCGGTCAGTGGCGGGCGCGGCTGCGGCTGCTCAAGGCGCTGGCCTGGCTCAAGGGGGACATGCCCATTCAGGAGATCAGCTGGCGGCTCGGTTACGGCTCCACCTCGGCCTTTATCGCCATGTTCAACCGGGAGCTGGGCTGCTCCCCTCAGCGTTATCGCCAGCAGTCAGGCCGATAACAAATCGCCGGACATGTCATCTGGTGAAGCAAAACAAGAAGGGCGCCCGCAGGCGCCCTTTCTGATGACGTCTGCTTGCGCTAGAAGAAGCCGAGCGGGTTGATGTCGTGACTCACCAGCAGGTTCTTGGTGTTCTGGTAGTGGTCCAGCATCATCTTGTGGGTCTCGCGGCCGATCCCCGACTTTTTGTAACCGCCAAAGGCGGCGTGTGCCGGGTAGGCGTGGTAGCAGTTGACCCAGACCCGGCCAGCCTGAATGCCACGCCCCATGCGCCAGGCTAGATTGCTGTCGCGGGTCCACAGGCCCGCACCCAACCCGTACTGGGTGTCGTTGGCAATGGCCAAAGCATCCGCCTCGTCCTTGAAGGTAGTGACCCCGAGTGCCGGCCCGAAGATCTCCTCCTGGAACACCCGCATCTTGTTCTGACCGGAGAAGATGGTGGGCTGGATGTAGAACCCCCCCTCCAGTCCGCTCACCTGGGCTGGGCCGCCGCCGATCAGCATCTTGGCCCCTTCGCCGCGGCCGATCTCCATGTAGCCCAGGATCTTGTCGAACTGCTCGCGAGACGCCTGCGCTCCCACCTGAGTGGCGGTATCGAGGGGGTTGCCCTGCACTATGGTGCGGGCACGGGCCAGCACTCGGTCCATGAAGTCGTCATAGATGCTGGCCTGCACTAGCGCGCGGGAGGGGCAGGTACACACTTCCCCCTGGTTGAAGAAGGTCATCAGCATCCCTTCTACCGCCTTATCGATGTAGCTGCTCTCGTGCTGCATCACGTCGGCGAAGTAGATATTGGGGGACTTGCCGCCCAGCTCCACGGTGGAGGGGATCAGCTTGTCGGCGGCGCAGCGCAGGATATGGGCGCCCACTTCGGTCGAACCGGTGAAGGCGAGTTTCTGGATCCGGTTGCTGGTGGCCAGAGCCTGACCTGCCTCTGCGCCGAAGCCGTTGACCACGTTGACTACGCCGGGGGGCAGGATGTCCTTGATGAGATCCATCATCAGCATGATGGTGACCGGGGTCTGCTCGGCGGGCTTGAGCACGCTGCAGCAACCCGCCGCCAGCACAGGGGCAAGCTTCCAGGCCGCCATCAGCAGCGGGAAGTTCCACGGGATGATCTGACCGACCACGCCGATGGGCTCCTTGAAGTGGTAGCTGACGGTGTTCTGATCCAGCTCGGCGGCCGAGCCCTCCTGAGCGCGAATGCAGCCAGCGAAGTAGCGGAAGTGATCCACCACCAGCGGCAGGTCTGCCGCCAGGGTTTCGCGCACCGCTTTGCCGTTCTCCCAGGTTTCGGCGATGGCGAGTCGCTCGATGTTCTGCTCGATGCGATCGGCGATGCGCAGCAGCAGGTTGCTGCGCTCGGTGACGCTGGTTTTGCTCCAGCTGGTGAATGCCTTGTGGGCGGCATCCAGCGCCAGCTCGATATCGGCGGCGTCGGAGCGGGCGACCTCGCAGAATACTTTGCCGTCCACTGGCGAGATGTTTTCAAAGTAGCGGCCGGCGCGAGGAGCCACCCACTCACCGCCAATGAAGTTGTCGTAACGGGACTTGAAGCTGACCAGGGCACCTGCCTGACCGGGAGCGGTATAAATCATCTCATCATCCTTTATGTGTGTGATCCTGACCGGACTGGCTGACAGACCGGTTGCCAGCTGATATCGCAAGGGGCGTGCCAAAGGGTCTGACCAGCAGACAAAAGGTTACAAAAACGTTATCAAATGGGGTGTGGCAGCGTATCTTGGTTAACCAATGACCACGGCTATTACGATAAAACTGTACCGTTTCTGGACAGTGGCCGAGACAGTCGTGCTGTTTGTGAACAGGAGGCGTGATGAGTGAGTCACTTCAACCCGGTCCCGGTCCGATCCAGCGTTCCTGGCAGCGTTGCCTGCATCAGGGGCTGAGCCGCCAGCAGAGTGCCGATCTGGACTTGCTGCCCCAAGGGGAGCTGTCGGCCCGTCAGGAGCAGCACAGGGCGCTGATCGCCTGCTTCCAGCGCTTTGTGCTGCCGCTGTTTGCCCAGTTGCTGGCGGGTCGCCCCTGTCGCCTGTTGTTGTGTGACGGTGAGGGGGCCATTCTGGCCGCCAGTGGTGATGAGGGGTTCGCCCGCCATGCCGAGCGTATCTTTTTGCGCAGTGGTGCCCGCTGGGGGGAGGCGAGCAAAGGTACCAACGCCATCGGTACCGCGCTGGCCGAGCAGAGCGAAGTGCAGGTGCTCGGCAATCAGCACTTCTTCGCCCAGCACAGCTTCCTCAGTTGCAGCGCTTGTCCGCTGCTCGGGCCGGATGGGCAATTGCTGGGGGTGCTCGATATCTCCACCGATGCGGCCCACCACGATGGTGACATGCTGGGCACGGTGCGGCTGCTGGCCATGACCCTCGAAAACGCGCTGTTGGCACGCCAGCCGGGCTGGCTGGTGGATCTCGATCCCCAGAGCCTCTGGTCCGCTCGCCTGTTGCTGGGAGAGGAGGGGGAACTGCTCGGCGCCAACCGGGCAGGCCGACTCTGGCTCGGCCAGCACCCTTTCGATGGCAGGCAACTGCTGCGCGAGGGGCGTGGCTTGCGGCTGGTGCCAGCAGCGGACGTGACCTCTTCCTGCACCGCGCTGCCGGGTCACTCAAGCCCGGTGCCACATCCGCAGCAGGTGCCGCTCAAGATGCTGGAGCGCGGCATTTCGCTGCTTATCGAGGGGGAGACCGGCAGCGGTAAAGAGCATCTGGTGCGGGCCCTGCACCGAGCGTCCAGTCGGCGGGAGCAGCCACTGGTGTGTGTCAACTGTGGCGCGTTACCAGCAGATCTGGTGGAAGCCGAGCTGTTTGGGTATGTGGGCGGGGCCTTCAGCGGTGCCCGCAGCCAGGGCAGTCAGGGTTATCTGCGTGCAGCCCATGGCGGCATGCTGATGCTCGATGAAATTGGCGAACTGCCGCTGCAGGCTCAAACCCGACTGCTGCGGGTATTGCAGGAGCGCAGCGTGACGCCGGTTGGCAGTCACAAGCCGGAGGCGGTGGATTTCTGGCTGGTCAGTGCCAGCCACCGGGATCTGGCGGCCATGGTGCAGAGTGGCGCATTTCGCGAAGACCTCTATTACCGGATCTGCGGCTGGCGTCAGCAGCTGATGCCGCTGCGCCGTTGGCCTGCCGCTGAGCGTCTGGAGCTGATCCAGCGACTGTTGGCGGAGATGGACCCGACCCTGCGTCTGACCCGCGATGCGGAGCAACAGCTGCTGGCCCATCCGCTGCCCGGCAACGTGCGCCAGCTCAAGCAGGCACTGGAAGTGGCCTGTGTGCTGGCAGAGGGGTTGGGCTGGATAGAACCCGCCCACCTGCATCTGCCCAGTGTGGCCACAGAGCCCGGCGCCTTGCCGATGGGGGAGGCGACCAGCTTGCGTGAACAAACCCGGCGGCAGGTGCAGCAAACGCTGGCGGCATGCGGCGGCAATGTGAGCGAGGCCGCGCGCCAGCTGGGGATCAGCCGCACCACCCTCTACCGGACGCTGCGCGAAGCCCCCTGAGTGCTCACTCCCCCTCACCGGTTGTTTTCAAGACGCACATGACGGCTGGAGCCCTGCCCATCCAGCCGCTATGATGCGCCCTGGCCGGGGCATTGCGCCCGTTGACTCATCCGTTGAGGATTTTCTGCCATGTCACAACACATAGGGGCGCTGACCCTGCTGGTGGCTGATTACGATCAGGCCATTCGCTTTTTTACCGAGGGACTTGGCTTTGTGCTCCTGGAGGACACTCCTCTCGATGAACCGGGCAAACCGGGCAAGCGCTGGGTGCGGGTTGCCCCCAAAGGCGCCTCCGGTTCTGCACTGCTGCTGGCACAAGCGGCCAATGCGCAGCAGCAGGCCGCCATCGGCGAGCAGGGCGGTGGCCGGGTATTTCTGTTCCTCGAGACCACTGATTTCTGGGGGGATTACCAGCGCATGCAGGCGTACGGTGTTCATTTTTGTGAACAGCCCCGTGACGAGCCTTATGGCACCGTGGTGGTGTTTGAGGATATCAGCGGCAACCGATGGGACTTGTTGCAACGTACTGCTGCCAACTGAATCTGAAAACGTTTATCATCCCGCCTGTCATAAAGTCATAAAAGTGTCACAGAAAATTCTAATAATTGGCGCACCCATCTTCACAGAGGAGAGAGAAGGGAATGGCTAAGCGAATTCTGGTGGTCGAGGACGAAGCACCGATCCGCGAAATGCTCTGCTTCGTGTTGGAGCAGAAGGGATATGAGACGATTGAAGCGGAAGATTACGCCGATGGACTGGCGAAGGTGCGCGAACCCTACCCCGAACTCATCGTGCTCGACTGGATGATGCCGGGCGGCAGTGGCATCCAGTTTATCAAGCAGCTCAAGCAGGATGAGGTGACGCGCCAGATCCCGGTGGTGATGCTCACCGCTCGCGGTGAAGAGGAGGACAAGGTGCGTGGTCTGGAGGCCGGTGCCGACGACTACATCACCAAGCCGTTCTCGCCCAAGGAGCTGACCGCTCGCCTCCATGCGGTGATGCGCCGCGTGTCGCCCACCTCGGTGGATGAGGTGATCGAGGTGCAGGGGCTGAAACTCGATCCTGTCTCCCACCGGGTCAGTGCCGAAGAGAAGGCGCTCGACATGGGGCCGACCGAATTCAAGCTGCTTCACTTCTTCATGACTCACCCCGAACGGGTCTACAGCCGTGAACAGCTGCTTAATAATGTCTGGGGTACCAATGTGTACGTCGAGGACAGAACCGTGGATGTGCATATTCGTCGCCTGCGCAAGGCGATTGAAGAGACAGGGCACGACAGATTGATCCAGACGGTGCGTGGAGCCGGATACCGCTTCTCAACCCGTCTCTAGAGGCAGTTATGTTGCAACCTTACGCCTGGCGGCGACAGTTGTGGCGAATGGCGTTTTTCTACGCCCCCTTCGCATTGGTTGGCTGGTTGATTGATCATCTTGCCCTCTGCCTGCTGGTGGCGGCCGTGTTGCATCTGGGCTGGCACTATCGCTTCCAGAAGCGGCTCTCTGACTGGCTGTGGCACGACCGCAGCCTGGTGCCCCCCAGCGGCAGTGGCAGCTGGGAGTACATCTTCAACGGTATCTACAAGCTGCAGCAGCGTCACCGAGCCCGGCGCCGCGAGCTGGCGGGGCTGATCCGCCGCTTCCGGGAGGGGGCCGAGGCGCTGCCCGATGCCGCCGTGGTGTTTCGTACCGATGGCAGCATCCTCTGGTGCAACCGGCTGGCGGAGCAACTGCTCGGTTTTCGCTGGCCGGAGGATGCCGGCCAGCATATCGGCAACCTCATTCGCAATCCTGCCTTTAACGCCTATCTGGGCAAGGGGGCATATGACGAGCCCCTCGAGATGCACTCCCCGGTCAACGAGGAGAAGTTTCTCGAGTTTCGCATCATGCCCTACGCCTCGGATCAGGCGATGCTGGTGGTACGGGATGTCACCCGCTTGCGCAGTCTCGAGAAGACCCGCAAGCACTTCGTCTCCAACGTCTCTCACGAGCTGCGCACCCCGCTGACCGTGCTCAAGGGCTATCTGGAGATGACCGAGGAGCCGCCCCCGCCCGCCATGTGGGCCAAGGCGCATCGGGTGATGATGGAGCAGACCATCCGGATGGATAATCTGGTCAATCAGCTACTCACCCTCTCCCGTATCGAGGCGGCCCCGACCGTGGATCTCTCCCATCTGGTGGACATGCCTGCCATGCTGGGGCTGCTGGAACAGGAGGCTCGGGCGCTCTCGGGCGATCGGGCCCACCAGCTCGAATTTGTGGTGCAGCCCAATCTGCTGGTGCGCGGGGATCAGGAGCAGCTGCGCAGTGCCGTCTCCAACCTGGTCTATAACGCCATCCACTACACCCCGGCGGGGCGAAAAATTACGGTGGAGTGGCGCAAGCAGGGGGCGATGGCGCTGTTTGCCGTGAGCGATGAAGGGGAGGGGATTGCCCCCGAGCATCTGGCGCGGCTGACCGAGCGGTTCTATCGGGTCGACAAGGCACGCTCGCGCCACACCGGCGGCTCAGGCTTGGGCCTTGCCATCGTCAAGCATGCCCTCAGTCATCATGACTGCCAGCTCGATATCGAGAGCCGGGTCGGCCTTGGCAGCCGCTTCAGCTTTCTCATTCCGAGTCGCATGGTGGTGATTAAATAGTCTTTTCTGGCAATGGGTTAGCTGCAAAAAGAGGGCCTTTGAACGGGCCCTCTTTTCATTTGTTCAAATCTGTCGCCATGTCATTAAAGTGTCACATTAAATCCATAAATTTGTCACTGCCAGGTCAGATACTGGCGCCGTCTTAAGAACGGACCTTCTGTAACTTTGGAGAGATTGGATGAAACTCAACAAACTGGCTGGTGTAATCGGATTCACCGCAGCAACCCTGTTTTCTGTCAGCGCCCTGGCTGCCGGTGTGGATAAAGACCTGCCGGATTACACACCGACCAGCGGCATTTCGGGCAACCTGTCCTCTGTCGGCTCGGACACCTTGGCCAACATGATGACCCTGTGGGCCGAAGAATTTAAGCGCTTGTACCCCAACGTCAACGTGCAGATCCAGGCTGCCGGTTCTTCTACCGCACCGACTGCCCTGACCGAAGGTGTTGCCCAGTTCGGTCCGATGAGCCGTGCCATGAAGGCCGGTGAAGAGGAAGCTTTCGAGAAGCGTTACGGCTACAAGCCGACTGCCATCCGCGTTGCAGTCGATGCCCTGGCGGTGTTCGTCAACAAGGACAACCCCATCAAGGGGCTGACCATGCCGCAGATTGACGCCATCTTCTCCAGCACCCTCAAGTGCGGCGAAGCCAAGGCTGCCACCAAGTGGTCTGATCTGGGGCTGGACGGCAACTGGTCCAGCAAGGATCTGCAACTGTTCGGTCGCAACTCCGTATCCGGTACCTACGGTTACTTCAAGGAGCACGCCCTGTGTAACGGCGACTTCAAGAGCGGCGTGAACGAGCAGCCGGGTTCTGCCTCCGTGGTGCAGTCTGTCTCTGCCTCCCTGAACGGCATCGGCTACTCCGGTATCGGTTATGTCACCTCCGGCGTGCGTGCAGTACCGCTCTCCAAAGATGGCAAGACCTTCATCGAAGCGACCTCCGATAACGCCATCACCGGCAAGTATCCGCTGTCACGCTTCCTGTACGTTTACGTGAACAAGCATCCGAACAAGCCGCTCTCCCCGATGGAGCAAGAGTTCGTCAAGATGATGCTCTCCAAAGCAGGCCAGAACATCGTTGCCAAAGATGGCTACGTGCCGGTGCCGGCCAAGGTGGTACAGGCTGACCTGAAAAAGCTGGGTATCATGTAACTGCCTGCAGTCAGCATGCCCTGATAAAACGAGCCCCAAGCGGGCTCGTTTTGTTTTTGGCGGTTGTCAGTTTTGTTAATAGCGCTGGATGGATATTTTTCCGCCAGCCGGGGGCTGGCTCCCTTGCGCAGCCGGGCGGCATTTCCGAGAATAGGGCAACGTTATGGCAAAGGATCTCTTCATGATTGCGTCCCTCACCAAGTTTGGCATGGTAGCCCTCTGTAGTTCCCTGCTGGTCGCCTGCGCCCAGTCGCCGACCGGCCGCAGCCAGATGCTGCTCTACTCTCCCCAGCAGATGAACCAGCTGGGAGCCGACTCCTTCGAGCAGATGAAGAAGCAGGAAAAAGTGAGCAAGGATGCCAAACTCAACGCCTATGTCTCCTGTGTCGCCAAGGCGGTGACCGCCCAGGTGCCGGCCAGCTATGGCATCACCAACTGGGAAGTGGTGGTGTTTGACTCCAAACAGGTCAACGCCTTCGCCCTGCCCGGCGGCAAGATCGGGGTCTACAGCGGCCTGCTCAAGGTGGCCAAGAATCAGGATCAGTTGGCGACCGTCATCGGTCACGAGCTGACTCACGTACTGGCCCAGCACTCCAACGAACGACTCTCGCGCAGCCAGCTGGCGGGGATCGGTCTGGCGGCCGCCGACATTGCCATGGGCACCAGCGAGTACCGCGGCGCCACCATGGCCGCCCTTGGCCTCGGGGTCGAGGTGGGGGTGATGTTGCCCTATGGCCGAACTCAGGAGAGCGAAGCGGATCGGCTGGGGCTTGAGCTGATGGCGCGCGCCGGGTTCAATCCGGCCGAGGCGATCCCCCTGTGGCAAAACATGAGTGCCGCCGCCGGTGGCAACACCCCGCCGCAACTGCTCTCCACCCACCCGAGCAACGAGAACCGGATCGCCGAGTTGCAGGCGCAACAGGCGCAAGTGCTGCCGCTCTATGAGCAGGCCCGCGCCAACGGTCTGGTGCCCCAATGCAAGGCATAAGCCTGCGCATGGCGCGCAGCGACGATGCCGCCGCCATGACGGTGATGCAGCGAGCCAGCTGGCTCGCTGCCTATGGCCAGGTGCTCGGTGCCGACCTGCTGGAGCAGCTGGACGTCACCGCCCATCTGCAGATTTGGCAGAGCCGTCTGGCCGAGCCGGGCCCAAGGCCCATGCTGCTTTGTCTCGATGAGGTGGTGATTGGCCTGCTCTACTGGCAACCACAGCAGGAAGCGGGACAGAGTCATGCCCTGATCCGCGCTTTTTACCTCCATCCCGACCACTGGCGACAAGGTTATGGTAAACGGCTGTGGCAGGCGGTGGCGATGCAGATGCGCCGCGCCGGTTGCCATAGCGTCAAATTGTGGCTGCTCGATGGCAACCACATCGGCGAGGGGTTCTACCTGCGCCGTGGCTTCGTTTTTGATGGCGAGGAGCGCACCCTGATAAGCCTCGGGCAGCCCTGCCTACAGCGACAAATGAGCCGTTTGCTCTGATCACTCTCCCGTTTTTCGCTTTCGGTCACTTTATTTTTTTTGCGAATTAATACAATGTCCCCCTTGAAACAGAGTTGGATAAACACGGGCTGACAAGGGAGTGCTGGCATGTATTACGGCTTTGATATCGGTGGCACCAAGATCGCCTTTGCGGTCTATGACGGTGCATTGAACCTCTGCCACGAGGAGCGCATGAGCACCCCAGGCAACGATTATGAGGGGCTGCAGCAGCTGATCCGCTCCCGGGTCGAGCAGGCGGATGCCCGCTTCGGCGCTCGGGGCTCGGTCGGTATCGGTTTTCCCGGTGTCATCAACAGCCAGGATCACAGCATAGTGGCGGCCAATCTGCCCTCCATCAATGGTCGCCATCTGGGCGCCGATCTGGCCGAGCTGCTGGAGCGGCCGGTCAAGGTGGATAACGACGCCAACTGCTTCCTCTGGTCCGAAGTGCATCAAGGGGCAGCCGACGGCGCCGGCAGTGCGCTCGGCGTCACCATTGGCACCGGTATCGGCGGCGCCGTCTATCTGGCGGGCAAGCTTATTCAGGGGCGCAACTGGCTGGCTGGCGAGATTGGTCACTACCCCTTGCCCGCGACCATGCTGATGAAGTATCCCGAGTTGCCCCGTCCCCGTTGCGGCTGTGGCCGTCTGGTCTGTTTTGAAACCTATGCCTCCGGCACCGGTCTGGAGCGTCTCTATCACCATTTCCATGGCCAGCGTGCCACGGGTCACCAGATTGTGGGACGCTTCGAGGCCCATGAACCCCATGCGGTCGAGACGGTCGAATGCTGGCTGGAGATCATGGCCGCCGGGCTTGCCACCGCCATTTCGGTGATTGATCCCGAAGTGGTGGTGTTGGGGGGCGGCCTGAGCGGCCTGCCCGCCCTCTATGAACAGCTGCCGCTGCGTCTGCCCGGTCACTTGCTGCCCGGGGTCGCCCTGCCCGAGATCCGCCAGGCCCGCTTCGGTGGTGCCGGTGGTGTGCGCGGCGCAGCCTTGCTCAATCTATGAGATCAGATGTGGGGTCTGATCTCCCCGAAAAAGGAGTCCTCATGACCCGTCTTGAAATCTGTATCGACAACCTGGAATCCCTCTTCACCGCCCAGCAATCCGGGGCGGATCGCATCGAGCTCTGCTCTGCGCTGGGTCTGGGCGGCCTGACCCCCTCCTACGGTTTTATGCAGCAGGCAGCCCGCCACGCCACCGTGCCTGTTTATGCCATGATCCGCCCGCGCGCCGGGGATTTTTGCTTTAACGACGGCGAGTTCGAGATGATGCTGCAAGATATCGCGGCGGCCCGCTCTGCCGGTCTGCAAGGGGTGGTGGTCGGTTTGCTGGATGAGGAGGGGCGGGTGCCTGCCGCCAAACTCAAACAGCTGGTGGATGCAGCAGGCCCGTTGGGAGTCACCTTCCATCGCGCCATCGACCTCTCCTCCGACTGGCGCCTCGATCTGGAGACCATAGTCGCGGCCGGTTGCGAGCGCATTCTGAGCTCGGGCCATGCGCCGACTGCGTTGGCTGGGTTGGAAACCCTGCAGGAGATGCAGCAGGCGCTGGCGGGGCGTGCCAGCCTGATGCCGGGGGCCGGGGTCAATGCCGACAACGTGCGTACCATCATCGAGTTCACCGGGGTGAGCGAAGTGCATATGTCCGGCATGGGCTGGCGCGGTGGCATGGTGCCGCACGGAGTGAATATGGGCACTTCGGATGATGGTCGGGTCAATATCACCGATGGCGCCAAGGTCGCTGCGGTCAGAGCCTTGCTGGATCGCCGTTAAGCAGATCGCCGCCGTTGGGCGGCGTTCATCCGCATCTTGTGTGAAGTTCCTCCCACTGACGGGGAAATCAGGGGCGCCCCCGGCAGCACCCCGGCCAAAAGTCTGATATTATCCCGCCTCTTTACTACATGGATCTGGAGCAACATCTCAATGTCCCAATACGACTCTATCGAACAGAAGGCCAGCTATGGCATCGGCCGCAACATGGGTGATCAGCTGGCGCAGCAAGCTTTCGCCGGTCTGGATATCCCGGCCCTGCAACAAGGTCTGGCAGATGCCCTGAATGGTCTGGAGTTCGCGGTCAGCCGTGACGATATCAATGATGCCTTCCAGGTGATCACTGCGCGTATGCAAGAAGAGCAGGAAGCCGCCGCCAAGGCCGCCGCTGCTGACGGCGAAGCCTTCCTGGCTGATAACGCCAAGCGCGCTGAAGTGAAGGTGACCGACTCCGGTCTGCAGTACGAAGTGCTGGTAGAAGGCAACGGTGCCGTTCCGGTAGCCGGTCAGTCCGTGCGTGTGCACTACCACGGTACCTTCACCCACGGTGGTGTATTCGACAGCTCCGTCGCTCGCGGCCAGCCGGCTGAATTCCCGGTGACCGGCGTGATCGCTGGCTGGGTTGAAGCGCTGCAGCTGATGCCGGTTGGTTCCAAGTGGAAGCTCTACATCCCCCACGATCTGGCCTACGGTGCCCGTGGCGCGGGCTCCATCCCGCCTTACTCTGCACTGGTATTTGAAGTCGAGCTGCTGGACATCCTGTGATCCTGCTGGCTTGATGCAAACGGCGACCCTCGGGTCGCCGTTTGTTTTTGGGCTATGTGATAGACAGTATTTGTCGCGGTCAGCAGGTTGGAGAGCAGAAAAGGGCGGCTTTTTTGCGCCATTGACTGGTTTTTTCAGAAACGGGAACAGGCATACTGCGACTCATTAGAGAGGATAAGGAGAACCCGATGAGCAATAAGATGAAGAATGTAGCGGGGCTTGCTCTGTTGCTGCTGAGTATTCCGGCCAGTGCCGATGCCATGCGCTGCAAGAATGCCCTGATCAGCGAGGGTGACAGTACCGCCGAGATGCTGCTCAAGTGCGGCGAACCGATGTTGCGGGAAGATATTACCCGTAACGAGGAGAATCTGCACGGCACTGTGGTTGAGGTCAAATATGGCGAACGCTGGACCTACAACTTCGGCAAGAACGAGTTCATGCGCTTTGTGACGGTGCGCAATGGAAAGGTGACTGACATCGAAAACGGCCCGCGCGGCCAGTAGCCGGCGGGCAAAGCATGGATGCACAACAGACAGTAGGGCAAGACCCTTTGACTCACATGTCCGGCAAGGGGTCGCGGTGACCAAGTTGTCTGACAGCCAGATTGATCTGGCGAGCCAGTCTTAGCCGCTGGCGGCAGGTCAGGCCATGGAGGCTGATCCTGCCCGCGTTGAATTCAAATGTCCCCAGCGACTCGATGGCAAAATAGCCTCGATGAAAGCTCTTGATGTAGCGAGCGATCTGCCGTGGGGATAACTGCTTGAATACCTTCATCACACGGTTCCCTGATTGCCTGGACAGGGCACACTATGGTGTCGGTCGATGACACTGATATGACGGTTTATAAAGATTTGCATGAATCCTTATTTTGCCAGTGAGCTCGGCAAATTGACGTCATCATCGAAAAAGTTGTGCCATGGCAAACCACTGCACCGATATACTGCGGGCTTGAATGGAACAAACGAAAGGGCCTGTGCGTGGAATGGGTTGATGTGGTGGACGAGGATAACCGGGTGATTGGCGTGGCCGAGCGAGCCAAGGTGCGGCGGGAGAATCTCTGCCATCGCGCCAGCTATATTCTGGTGCTCGACGACGCGGATCGGATCCTGGTGCAGCGACGCACCCTCAGCAAGGATTTCTGCCCCGGTATGCTGGATGCCTGCGCCGGTGGCGTGGTCACCACCGGTGAGGAGATGGAGCGCTCCGCTCGCCGCGAGTTGGCCGAAGAGCTGGGGATTATGGATGTTCCTCTGCAGGGCTTTGGCTGCTTTTATGCGGAAGGGGAGGGCTATCGGGTCTGGGGTGGCCTCTTCAGTTGCCGTTATCAGGGGCCGCTGCAGTTGCAGGCCGAAGAGGTGAGCGCGGTGCACTGGATGAGCTTGGCCGAGATTGCCGAGCGCGCCAGTGAATTTACCCCCGACTCCCTGCTCGCCATCGCCACCTGGCAGGCAAGGCGCTGACCAACTTCATATATTATCTTCTCCAGAGACAAGGCGGGCAGCCTGATGGCTGCCCATCTGCATGTGTGCATTTACTTGGTCTGCTACACCAGCTTGAGGCGCCGGTTGGTGCGCCCGCAAGCGCTCGGCTTGGCGAGCCAGTGCCCCTGCCAGTCGGTGGCCAGACGCAGTAGGGGATACTCCAGATCGAGTCGGGTCACCACCAGCTGGCCTGTTTCATCGCCACTCACGGGATTGCCGCTGGCGGGATCGATGATCTCGACGATGCAGCTCTCATTGACGATAAAGCCCTGACCGGGCTGACTCTCGTAGGCCACCACCCCCACATCCTGCCACACCAGACAGTTGAGGGCCGCAATGCCGTGAATGGCACGCAGTGGCGCGGTTTCAGGATGGGTTGCTTCGCACAATAGGGCGCGGCGCAGCGAGTCGCTCGGGATCTCCGCCGCTTCGGCCGCTTCCAGCAGGTCGAGCAGGGTCACCAGCGGGCCGACGTAGCCGGTGGGTTGATAGCGCAGCAGTGCCTCCAGTTGGCGCTGGGTATCGTGGGGGCCGCAGGGTACCACGGGAGCCCCCAGCTGGCGGGCGCCGTTATCGAAGATAAAGGCGGTGGGGCCAGCATGATAGTCGTGGCCGTTGAGCATCACTTCCCCCGCCTTGAAGCCGGCGGCAAACAGTGCTCGGGCTGCGCCCCACCAGTCAGCCCCCGCATACTCGGGGATGGCCAGCTGTCCCGGACAGGAGAAGACCCGCAGCGCCTGACTGGCGGGGCGGCCGGTGAGACCGGCAAAGGGGGGATGAGCTTGCTGAGCGGCAAAGAGTTCTTTGCTGTCGAGTAGCGGCAGGGTGGCCAGCTCTGCCAGATCCTCGAGGCGGCACTGGCGATAGGCGCTGGAGTAACCGGCGCAATATTGACTGACATGGGTAAGCTGATGATTGAGCTGGTCCAGTTGCTGCTGTTCGCGCATGGCGGGGGGACGAATTTCCAGACCATCGTAATAGTGTTGCATGGGGCCTCCTGGCGCCGTGAAACCAGCTCAAGAGTAGTCTGCCCAAGGGGAAAATGCCTGCCGCTATCCAGGGTCAGGCTCAGAGCCGCTGTTAGGCGGCATCGTCACTCTGGGATAAACTGGCGACTTCCCATCACGACTCAGGACGAGAAATCATGATTGCTGTAGGACAACCCCTGCCTGCGGGCGATTTTACCTTTATCACCGCCGAGGGTAAGCAGCTGCGGGATAGCCAGACGCTATTCGCCGGTAAAAAAGTAGTGCTGTTTGCGGTACCCGGCGCTTTTACTCCTACCTGCTCCAATGCCCATCTGCCCGGCTATGTGGTGCTGGCCGATCAGTTTATGGCCAAAGGGGTGGATGCCATCTGTTGTCTGTCGGTCAACGACGCTTTCGTGATGCGGGCCTGGCAGACGGCCCAGAATGCCGAGGCGATCACCATGCTGGCGGATGGCGACGGCAGCTGGACCCGGGCGCTGGATCTGGCCAAGGATACCGGTGCCTTTGGCGGCATCCGTGCCCAGCGCTTTGCGTTGATCGCCAACGATGGTGTAGTCGAGCAGCTGTTTGTGGAGGCACCGGGCAAGTTCGAGGTCTCCGATGCCGCGAGCCTGCTGGCTGCACTGTGAAATGTTAATCACGGTTTGATTTCCCCTTGAAATGGGAGGTGGCACAGCTACACTGGCGCCACTTTCCCATGGTGCCTGCCCGTTTGGGCTGGCGCTTCGTTGCAGATAACAAGAGATGAAGATCCTATGACCCTGGCTTTTGTTGCCCTGATTGCCGGACTGGCGCTGCTGGTCTGGAGTGCAGACAAGTTTGTCGATGGCGCTGCCGCCACCGCCCGTTATGCGGGGATGCCGCCGCTGCTGATCGGCATGGTGATCATCGGTTTTGGTACCTCGGCCCCGGAGATGGTGGTCTCGGCACTGGCGGCGTCCCAGGGCAATCCCGGGTTGGCGCTCGGCAACGCCTATGGCTCCAACATCACCAATATCGCGCTGATCCTGGGTCTGACGGCACTGATCAGCCCTATCGCGGTGGCCTCTCAGGTAGTGCGCAAGGAGATCCCCATTCTGCTCGGTATTACCCTGCTCTCTGGCGCCCTGCTGATCGATGGTCATCTGGGCCGGATGGATGCGGTCATTCTGGGGGCCGTCTTCGTTGCCCTGATGGGCTGGTCCATCTGGGCTGGCATGAATGGCAAGGGAGATGCGCTGGATACCGAGACCGCCGAGGATATCGAGAGCGAGGGGATGTCCCTCAAGAGCGCCATCTTCTGGCTGGTGGTCGGGCTGGTGCTGCTGATCGGCGCTTCCCGCCTGTTGGTCTGGGGGGCGGTGACCATCGCTCAGGCACTCGGTATCAGCGATCTGGTGATTGGTCTCACCATAGTCGCGGTGGGTACCTCCCTGCCGGAGCTGGCCTCGTCCCTCATCGCCATTCGCAAGAACGAGCATGATCTGGCCCTTGGCAACGTGCTCGGCTCCAACCTGTTCAACACCCTGGCGGTGGTGGGGATTGCGGCGGGCATCCACCCGCTCGATGTGGCGCCGGAGGTGCTCACCCGTGACTGGAGCATCATGATGGGGCTGACCCTGCTGCTGCTGGTGATGTGTCTGGGCCGCAAGGGGCAGGGCCGTATCAACCGGTTGGAGGGGGGCGTGCTGCTGACCTGCTTCGTCGCCTACACCGGCTGGCTGCTGACCAGTCAGTTTATCTGATAGGGGTTGGTGAAATGAGAGAGGGGGAAGCGCAAGCTTCCCCCTCTTGTTTTGCCCAGTGAACCTGTTGGCGAGCGAGCGGTGTGCTCAGGCTACTGCCACCAGCTTCTGCCCCTTCTGGCTGCTGTCCAGAATGAGGATGCTGGCTTTGGGGAAAAAGTTGAAGGTGGAGGCCGAGGCCCAGGTGTAGGCGCCCATCACCTTGCCAACCACCAACTCGCCGATAGCCAGGTCCGGCAGCATGATGCCATCACGGATCACATCCACGCTGTCGCAGGTGGGGCCGGAGAGCACCGAATTGTGCTGCTCGCCACTGGCATAAGGCGTGCTCACCGGATAGGTGACGTGGTCATAGAGCTGGCCGTTGTAGCTGCCGTAGAGACCGTCATCCAGGTAGTACCAGATCTTGTCGCCACGGTGGGCCTTGCCCATCACGCTGGATACCGAAGTCATGGCCGGTGCGCTGATAAAGCGGCCCGGTTCGGCAATCTTCTGCACGGTAGCGGGCAACTTGGCCAGCGCTTCGCGGATCGGCGCGCAGAAGCCGTCGATATCGAACTCGCCCCCTTCATAATCCACCGGGAAACCGCCGCCGATATCCAGCACCCAGGGCTTGAGCCCGAGCGCCCAGGCCTGCTCCATGATCTCGCGGCAGGCGTCGATGGCCTGCACATGGCGACGGGCATGGGGCACTTGCGAGCCGACGTGAAACGACAGCCCCATCACCTTGATCCCCTTGGCGTGGGCCAGTTGCAGCAGCGGCAGCGCCTGCTCCGGAGTGCAGCCGAACTTCTTGGAGAGATCGACCTTGGTCTCGGGGTTCGGGAAGCTGACCCGCAGCAGCAGTTTCACTTCGTCCTTGTAGGGAATGAACTTCTCCAGCTCCAGCGGGTTGTCGTAGACAAACACGGTGCAGCCGAACTCCAGCGCATAACGGATATCGCTGTCGCGCTTGATGGGATGGGTATGAATGCAACGTCCCGGGCGAACCCCCTGACTGCGCACCAGATCCACTTCGCCATTGGTGGCCAGATCGAAACAGGCCCCCTCTTCCTTCAAGACAGAGACCACCGCCTCATGGGGCAGGGGTTTGAGTGCATAGTGCAATCGTACATCGGGCAGGGCGGCGGCCAGCGCCCGATACTGTTTGCGGACGGCTGCCTTGTCGAGCAGCAGCAGGGGGGAGCCGAATTGTTCAACCAGCTGACGGTAATCTTGTGCGACCACATCTTTTGCAACCAGGGTCTCGTTCATTCTCTTTTGGTCATCCTTAGGGGGCGTGATATGCCCAAGCCATATGCGATTGAACCGGCGACGGCCGGGTCAGGCGAGCGGTCCGGTGGGACCAACCGAACACAGTGCATAAATTGATAGCAAAGTGCTTGGTTATGCAGCGGATTATCGGCTTATTGATTCTGTGTGCAAGCATTTTGATTGGATATGTCGGCAAGATTTTCTTGGCGAAACGAGAGGGATCACTGTTCTCTATCCGCCATTTTTCCCGTTTGGGCCACATTTGATCCGTGAAAGCCTAACTTGTTGATAGTTAACTAACATTTAACATTCTTGCTGCGATTCTGGTGGTCACTAAAAAAATATAAATGGGGGCGGCCAAGTGCGAGACAGCTCACATTTTTTGGATTAACATGCCGACTTCCTAATCCAAACTAGTTCGGATGAAGGTAGCAGGAGAGCGATGGGCAACCATCCACCGAAGAAGTGAATCTTTCAGGTACCGGGCAACCGGTGTGGACTGCTACTGGACGATACTCTGGAGAGACCCGTTAAATCGGGCGCCGAAGGAGCAAGGCACCATGACTACCCGCAAGGGCAGGCTGGCGCCGGAAACTCTCAGGCAAAAGGACAGAGGGGATGGGATGGTTGTACCTGGGCTTGGCCCGCATCCGATCGCCTCTGGCCGATCGCGACACCTATGGGAAGATCATCCTTCTCCTCCTTAATTTCTGTTTCTTAAGGAGGATGCATGTCATCAATTCAATCGGCGTTAACCGCCATCGATAGCTTTATCTGGGGCCCGCCCCTGCTGATCCTGCTGGTCGGGACCGGTATCTATCTCACCCTGCGTCTGGGTCTGCTTCAGGTCGTGCGCTTGCCGCTCGCTCTGCGGCTGGTCTTTGGCCGCGATCAGGGGCAGGGCAAGCAGGGGGATGTCTCCAGCTTCGGCGCCTTGTGCACCGCTCTCTCTGCCACCATTGGCACCGGCAACATCGTCGGGGTGGCTACCGCCATCAAGCTCGGCGGCCCCGGTGCCCTGTTCTGGATGTGGATGGCGGCACTGTTCGGCATGGCCACCAAGTATGCCGAGTGCCTGCTGGCGGTCAAATACCGCGAGCAGGATGCCAACGGCCAGATGGCTGGCGGTCCCATGTACTATCTGGAGAAGGGGCTCGGTTCCAAGCCACTCGCCAAGCTGTTTGCCCTGTTCGGTATCGGCGTGGCCTTCTTCGGCATCGGTACCTTCCCGCAGGTCAATGCCATCTCCGACGCCATGAGTCTCTCCTTCTCGGTGCCCCGTGAAGCGACCGCCGTGGTGCTGACCCTGATCGTGGCGCTGGTGACCCTGGGGGGGATCAAGTCCATCTCCAGCGTGTCGAGCAAGGTGGTGCCCTTCATGGCCATCTTCTACATAGTCGCCTGTCTGGGCGTGCTGGTGAACAACGCCAGCGCCCTGCCCGATGCCGTCATGCTGGTGATCGAGAGTGCCTTCACCGGCCATGCGGCGACCGGCGGCTTCGTCGGTGCCAGCATCATGCTGGCCATTCAGTCCGGGGTGGCGCGCGGGGTCTTCTCCAACGAATCGGGACTGGGCTCTGCCCCCATCGCGGCGGCGGCAGCCAAGACCGATTCGTGCGTGGAGCAGGGGTTGGTCTCTATGACAGGTACCTTCATCGACACCATCATCATCTGCACCATGACCGGCCTGACCCTGGTGGTGACCGGCGTGTGGAGCGGCGACGCAAGCGGTGCGGCCATGACCAGTCTGGCCTTTGCCCAGGGGCTCGATGCCCATGTCGGCCAGTATCTGGTGAGCATTGGCCTCCTGTTCTTCGCCTTTACCACCATCCTTGGCTGGAACTACTACGGCGAGCGCTGCACCGAGTACCTGTTTGGGGTGAAGGCAATCAAGCCCTATCGTCTGGTCTATCTGGCGCTGGTGGCGAGCGGTGCTTTCCTCCATCTGGACATGATTTGGCTGCTTGCCGATATAGTTAACGGCCTGATGGCGGTGCCCAACCTCATCGGCCTGATTGGTCTGCGCCATGTGGTGATCGCCGAGACCCGCGCCTACTTTAGCCGGGATCTGGATAGCGAAGCTGAACCGGAGCCGCAGACGGCCTGAACGCCTCGGCCCGTTTCACGTTCCCATTGAAAAGAACAAGCCACGACTCCGGTCGTGGCTTTTTTGTGCGCCGTGTCTCTGGATGGGGACTTTTCCTCTCCCTTCGGGATAAGGTCAGGATGAGGAGGATAGCCCCTCGCTCAGCAGGCTATCCAGACGTGCTCGCACCTTATCCACCAGTGCCTGATCGCTACCGCGCCAATCGATGCAGCTTGCCAGCGTGGTGGAGGTTCCCGTCATAAAACGCAGTTCGCCGCCCGCCAGCTCGTAGAAGCGGCTCGCCATCCTGGTTCCCTCATCCACATCACCCGCCACCAGCAGCATGGCTTGCGCCAGCACGGCGCCCTGGTGATCCTGCCCTGGCGCCAGCCAGCGCTGGGCGGTACCGGTGATCTTGCGCCCCCCGATCACCAGATTGTACTGACCATCGCAAAAGGATCCGGGCACGAAGTCATAGCTCCCCTCCAGGCCGTATTCCGCCAGCAGGGTCAGCAGCGGCGCCCCCAGCAGCCGGTAGTAGTGGGCGAGATCTGTGGTGGTACGGGGCAGCAGCAGAGATAGGTTGAGGATCCCCGCCCCGTGGGGCACGGCGGTACCGCCGCTGTCGCGCACATGCACTGGCCAACCTTCAGCTGCAAGTTGCTGGCAGGCGGCTTCGTAATGGGGGAGGCGGGTATCCTTGCGGGTGACAATCAGACATTGGGGCGCCTGCCACAGGTGAGCGCGGGGCTGGCCGTCATGGGCACAGTCGCGCAACCAGCACTGCTCTTGCGCCAGTATCTGTGCGGGTGAAGCGGTATCGTGGAGGGGGGAGAGCAGGCGATAGGGCATGGCGGCATCCTCAAAAAAGGCTGCCCAGCACACTACCCGTGGCGACTGGCAAGGTAAAGCCCCGCAGTGCGGGGCTGTTGGCTATCGGTGGACGATGTCTCAGGAGTGGCGCGCTTCGCGCTTGGGCAGCAGCAGGTTGAGCACGATGGCGGTAATGCCACCGGTGGCGACGCCGTAGGAGAGCACGCTCTTGGCCAGCTCCGGCAGGTGTTGCAGCACTTCCGGCACCTGCGCGACTCCCAGCCCCATGGCCAGCGACACCGCCAGGATCATCAGGGCGCGGCGATCCAGCTCCTCGCGGGCAATGATGCGCACGCCAGCGGCGGCGATGGTGCCGAACATGACGATGGTCGCTCCGCCCAGCACGGGTTCCGGGATCTGCTGCACCAGACTGGCGACCGCTGGGAACAGGCCGAGCAGGGCCAGCATGGCGGCGATAAAGAGCCCGACATGACGGCTGGCGACGCCGGTCAGCTGAATGACGCCGTTATTCTGGGCGAAGGTGGACATGGGGAAGGTGGAGAACACCGCAGCCAGCATGGAGTTGGCACCATCAGCCAGCACGCCGCCTTTGATCCGCTCCATATAGACAGGCCCTTCCAGTGGCTCGCCGGAGATATCCGAGGTGGCGGTCATGTCGCCGATCGCTTCGAGCGCCGTCACCACGAAGATGATGGCGAGCGGCACGAACAGCTGCCAGTCAAAGCCGAGACCGTAGTGGAGCGGAATGGGCACCATCACCAGCGGGCCATCGAAGGTGGGGGCGCTCACTTTGCCCAACAGCAGGGCCACGGCATAGCCCGCCAGCATGGCGATCATGATGGCGGAGAGGCGCAACCAGGGGTTGCGACTGCGTTGCAGCAACACGATAAGGCCGAGCACCAGCAGGGAGAGGAAGAGGTTGGTGTGACTGGCGAAGCTGCCATCAGAGAGGGCTGCATAGCCGCCGCCCATGCTGATCAGGCCCACTTTGATCAGGGTCAGGCCGATCAGCAGCACCACTATGCCGGTGACCAGCGGGGTGATGATCCGTTTCACCAGATGGAGGAAGCGGCTCATCACCACGATAGTGAGTGCGGCAACCATCATGGTGCCGAACAATGTGCCCAACAGATCCTCGGTGGGCATGGCCGCCTGTTTGAGGGCGAGACCGGAGGCGATGATGGGGCCGAGGAAGTTGAAGCTGGTACCTTGCACCGAGAGCAGGCCGGAACCGATGGGGCCGAAGCGGCGGGTTTGAATGAAGGAGGCGATGCCGGACATGACCAGCGACATGGAGACGATATAACGGGTGTCGGCGGCAGGGAGGCCGAGGGCATTGGCGATAATCAGGGGCGGGGTAATGATGGCGACAAACATGGCGAGCATATGCTGCAGGGCGGCGAACAGCGTCTGGGGCAGAGGCGGGACATCCTCTATGCCATAGACCAGTTCGCTATGGGCTCGCCTGGGTGGATGTGCCTCTCGATTGGCGCGTGTGACAGCAGCCTGTTCCATAAGTACCTCGAATTGTGTGGGGAGGGGGAGAAAATTGGGCGCTATTGTAGTGATTGAAATGAGGCTGACCAGCGCTAATTATGCAAAAAAAGGTTTATTTTTTGATGGGTTGAAACGTTTGCGCGCTGCGATTATCATCTGTCGGTTTGTGTGACCGACCTCTCCTTTTTATTCTCCCCGCTAATGACATTTTTACCACTTTGTAGGTGTAGAATGAGCCCTCAGTATTCATCGTGGAGACTCTGGATGCTCAAGTTGTCAGAGTTCTGGAGTGCGAGGGTTCACTCCGAAGACTTTACTCGTACTCGCATGGGCTTTATGACGGTGCGTTTGCGCCTGCTGACCTGCTTGCTGATGCTCGGATTGCCCGCCTGGGCCGTGGTGGATTGGTTGACCTTGCCCGCCGTTCATTTCGAGCAGCTGTTCCAGGCTAGGATCTTCTGCACTCTGGCGCTCTCGCCACTTATTCCGCTCTCGTACCTCATCCACTTCAAGCGGGAGCGGATGAAGCTGGCCCTTGGCTACCTGATGGCCGTGATGATGCTCTTCTCCCTCTTCTGCCTGAACAGCTTTGGCGCGGGGCAGGAGTTGCAGGCGGGCTATGCGGCCTTTCCCTATCTGCTGATCACCCTGTTTGCCATCTTCCCCATCCCCCTCTCCCTCGGCTTGCAACTGGCAGGTGTGGTGCTGGTGACCATGCTGCTGGGCCACTGGCTGCTGGTGGGCCAGAGCATCTGGAGTCAGGCCACCCTGAATCAGGTGTGGGTGCTCGGCATGTTTACCATGGCCAGCTGCTGGGTGCAGTGCGGCCAGCTCAACATGCTGCTGCGGCTATATCGGGAATCGACCACCGATGAGCTGACCGGCATGATGAACCGCCGCCTGCTGATGAAGCAGCTGGAGCAGGCCAGAATCCGGCTGCAACTCAAGAAGAAGCCCTTTGCGGTGATGCTGCTGGATCTCGATCGCTTCAAGCGGATCAACGATATCTACGGCCATCTGGCGGGGGATGCGGTGCTCAAGGAGGTGGCTACCACCCTGGGGGAGCAGCTGGAGCCTGACATGGTGCTGGGGCGTTATGGCGGCGAAGAGTTTGCCATCCTGATGCACAACTGCGCAGATCCGGCGCTGGCGAGCAAAATGGCCGAGCGGCTGCGCATTGCCGTCGAGGCGCGGCTGGTGAAGAGCCCCACCTCGGACGAATTGCTGGAGGTGACGGTGAGTATCGGGATTGCCATGGCTCGTTCCGATGACACCATCGATATTCTGATCAACCGTGCCGACGAGTGCCTCTATCAGGCCAAGATGGCGGGACGCAACTGCGTGGTGGTCGAGGGGCAGAACCGCGCAAAAACAGATGCCGCCTGAGGGCGGCATCTTGTTGGCAATGAGCTGGCGAGATCAGGCCAGCTTGTACTTGCCGGAGAGCTGCTGGGCCAGCAGCTTGAACATGTTGAAGACTGCCATGGTCTTGCCGGTCGGGGTGCCGTCTTCGGCCAGGAAATACTCCCCCTTGAACACCAGAATATCCCCCTTCTGCTCCACCGAATCGGCGCGCATACCGTGGATGAAGTCTTCATGCTCTTTGATGATCTTGTTGGCCATCTCAAGCAGGGCCGTCTCGGTGATCAGCTCTTTCTGTAGTTGCATGCTCGTCTCCTTAAACGACTACTGGACAGGGAAACCGTGGATCCCTGTCTCTGATTGAAGAGGTGCCCAGCATACTGCAAACAGGGTTTTTCTGTCATTGATATGACCCCGATTTGTGGCTGTTTATCCGATCACCAGATTCTTCAACCAGCAGCGCTGGCGAATACGGCGCTGCACCAGCAGCACCTTGCTGAGCTCCTCCAGCAAGACCACCGCCACCACCCAGGAGAGGGGCCAGCCGAGCAGCGTGACCGCCACCCAGGCGAGCGGGATGCCGATGCACCACATGCCGACGATGTCGATAAAGATGCTGTAGTTCACATCACCGCCAGAGCGCAGCACCCCGATGATCCCCACCATGTTGAACACCTTGAGCAGCATCCCGAGGCACATGATGCCGAGCACCTGTCCAGCCTCTGTCATCAGCTCGGGGGGCAGGTTGCCGACCCACTGCAGCAGGTTGGCTTGCAGCAGCCAGACGATGATCCCCACCAGCAGCGCGCCAATCGGTGCCAGCAGCAGGAACAGCTGGGAGTGCTGCCAGGCGACCTCGTACTCCTCGGCCCCGAGCCGGTGGCCGAGCAGGGTGGAGCAGGCCACCGCCAGTCCGAAGAAGAGGGAGATAAGGATGCTCTCCAGGGTGCCGAGGGTGGTCATGATGGCCAGCGAATCGGTGCCAAGATGGGCATAGAGAAAGCCGTAAATCAGCATGCCGAAGGCCCAGAGGCCGTCATGGAACAGCAGCGGCAGGGCGATCAGGGTAAAGCGCACCACCTCCTTGCGCTTGAAGGCGGCCAGCCAGTCTGGTGCACGCGGGATCAGGCGCGCTTCATAACGCTTTACGTAGAGCAGTAGCAGGGCTGTCTGCAGCAGCCGGGAAATGGTGGTGCCCCAGGCCGAACCGGCCACCCCCATTGCCTCGAAGCCGAAGTGACCGAAGATGAGGGCGTAGTTGAGGATGACGTTGGCGATGATGGCAATAATGCCGATGCGGGTTGGCGCAGCGGCATTGCCGACCGAGCGCAGGGCTGACTCCAGCGGCACCACGATGGCGGTACAGAGGATGGTAGCGCCGGTGATCATCAAGAATTGATCCGCCAGCTCGCGCAGTGCCGGATCCTGACTGGCAAAGCCGAGTACGCTGCCCGGTGATAACACATAGATGAAGGCAAAGGGCAGGGTGACCAGCAAGGCGCCCACTATGGCCAGCGCCAGGGAGCGGCGCACCCCGGCCATCTCCCCGCGCCCGAAGTATTGTGCTGCCAATACCGAGACCCCGCCCGCGAGGCCCGCTATCACCAGCAGATTGAAAAAGAAGACCCGGTTACCCAAGCCGACCGCCGCCACAGCCGTGGTGCCAAGCTGGCTCACCATCATGATATCGATGAGGCCGAGCAGGGAGAACATCATGGATTGCAGCGAGACAGGCAGGGCCAGCCGCCACAATCGGGTCATGAACTCGCGATCGGTGGTTTGTTTTAAAATCGCTTGCCAATAATTCATAGTTGTTAACCGGGTATGAGAAAAGCAAGGTTTGTCATGGGTATAATAGGGGCTGGTGAGGTCCTTCTCACTGTGAGTAGCTCTCGATTTTCTTGTGTAAAACTATCCTATTGAGGTGTTATGCCATTTGCCAGCGAGTGTCTGGAGATAGCGCCAGCCTGCGAAGAGCAGATGCTGGGACGTGAAGGGCTGCCGCTGCTCGGCGAGGCAGGGATCTTCCTGACCGGCCTCTCCCGGGTTCGGGATCACTACCTGATCCGCCGCAATCGCCCCGAGTTTCACATCCTGATGGTGAGTCACGATGAGGGGGGCGCGCTGCTCACCGACGAGGGGGAGCAAGCCATTCCGGCCGGGTCGCTGATTTTCCTGCCCGCCGCCGTGCCTGGCGGTCTCAAGCTGATTGGCGAAAGCTGGCAGATCAGCTGGATTTTGCTCGATGACGTGCCGCGCTGGCAGCACCTGCATCGCCTTGGTCATCGTATCTGGCAAGGGGATGGCGGCGATCAGCTCTACCATCTGCTCAGCCTGATGCAGGGGGAAGGGGTTCGCTCCCCGCTGCAACCCCAACTGCTCAGCCTGTTGCTGGCGCTGCTTGAGCGCACCCTGCAAGGGGAGGTACGCGGCACCCCTGAACTCAGATTGCAGGCACTGTTTCGCCGGGTGGAGGCGCGCCTGGACGAACCCTGGAGTGTCGCCCTGCTGGCCCGACAGATGGCTTGCTCTGTACCCCATCTGCACCGGCTTTGTCAGCAAGCGTTCGGTATGGGGCCGATGGCGAGGGTGACCGAGCTCAGAATGAACAAGGCGCGCCAGCTGCTGCTCTATACCAACTGGCCACTTGGCGAGCTGGCGGCCCGGGTCGGTTATAGCGATGGGGCCAACTTTGCCAACCGCTTTCGTCGTCTGACTGGTCAGACCCCCGGCGCCTTTCGTCGACTGGGTCGCAAACCTTTTGCAACGGATGTGCAAACTCTTTGAAATTAATGAGACAAGCCCCTAGGATCGGCGGGTCCCTGCGTCTAGCTAACCGTTTAGGTACCAAGATCCATGTTTGAAGATAATAACCAGAAACGTCCTCTCTACATTCCCTACGCCGGTCCCGCCCTGCTGGAGACCCCCTTGCTCAACAAGGGCAGCGCCTTCACCAGCGAAGAGCGCAGCAACTTCAACCTCGAAGGTCTGTTGCCCCAGAATATCGAGACCATCGAAGAGCAGGCCGAGCGCGCCTATCGCCAGTTTATGGCGTTTGGCAACGACATGGATAAGCACATCTATCTGCGCAACATCCAGGATACCAACGAGACGCTCTTCTACCGTCTGCTGCACAACCACCTGACCGAGATGCTGCCCATCATCTACACCCCGACGGTGGGCAAGGCGTGCGAGGAGTTTTCCAACATCTATCGCCGCGCCCGTGGCCTGTTTATCTCCTATCCGGACAAGGACAGGATCGATGACATGCTGCAAAACGCCACCAAGCAGAACGTCAAGGTGATCGTGGTGACCGATGGCGAGCGGATCCTGGGTCTGGGTGATCAGGGGATCGGCGGCATGGGCATTCCCATCGGCAAGCTCTCCCTCTACACCGCCTGTGGCGGTATCTCGCCCGCCTACTGCCTGCCGGTGGTGCTGGATGTGGGCACCAACAACCAGCAACTGCTCAATGACCCCTTCTATATGGGGTGGCGCAATCCGCGTATCTCGGGGGATGAGTATGCCGAGTTCGTCGATGCCTTCATTCAGGCGGTCAAGCGCCGTTGGCCCGACATCCTGCTGCAGTTCGAGGACTTCGCCCAGAACAACGCCATGCCGCTGCTCAACCGCTACAAGAACGAGCTCTGCTGCTTCAACGACGATATTCAGGGCACTGCGGCGGTGACGCTGGGCAGCCTGATCGCCGCCTGCAAGGCCTCCGGCGCCAAGCTCTCCGAGAAGCGGGTTGCCTTCCTCGGTGCGGGCAGCGCCGGTTGCGGTATCGCCGAGCAGATCGTGGCACAGATGAAGGCCGAGGGGCTGACCGATGCCCAGGCCCGCAGCCGTGTCTTTATGGTGGACCGCTTTGGTCTTATCACCGACAAGATCCCCAACCAGCTCGACTTCCAGCGCCGTCTCTCCCAACCGGTGGAGCGCATCGCCGACTGGCCGGTGGGTGACAACATCTCCCTGCTGGAGGTGATGGAGCATGGTCGCCCGGATATCCTGATCGGGGTCTCCGGTCAGCCGGGGCTGTTCACCGAAGAGGTGGTCAAGACCATGCACAAGCACTGTGCCCGTCCCATCATCTTCCCGCTCTCCAACCCCACCTCCCGGGTCGAGGCGACACCTGCGGATTTGATCCGCTGGACCGACGGTCAGGCGCTGGTGGCCACCGGCAGCCCGTTCGCGCCGGTGGAGCACAAGGGCAAGCGCTACGTCATCGCCCAGTGCAACAACTCCTTCATCTTCCCGGGGATCGGCCTTGGCGTCATCGCCTCTGGTGCCACCCGGGTGACCGACGCCATGCTGATGTCGGCCAGTCGCGCGCTGGCGGAGTGCTCGCCGCTGGTGAAAGGGGAGGAGGGCTCCCTGCTGCCGGATCTGGCGGATATCCATCAGGTCTCCCGCTACATCGCCAAGATGGTGGCCAAGACCGCCATGCTGCAGGGCAAGGCGGTGCAGACCCCGGACGAGGTGATCGATCAGGCCATCGACGCCAACTTCTGGCATCCGGAATATCGCCGCTACCGCCGCACCTCGTTCTGATTTCTGCGGGAAGCGGCAAAGCAAAAGGGATGCCTCGGCATCCCTTTTTACTGCACGTCTGACATGGTTATCGCCTCAAGATCAATTACTCGCTGCCGCCCTGTACGCCGGTGACACGCACCTCTACCCGGCGATCCGGCCCAAGGCAGTCGATGAGCGCCGCCTTCGCCTTGATGGCATCACATTGGTTGCCGGTGACCGGATTACTCGCGCCATTGCCCTGGATGCTCACCTTGTCGGCAGGCAATCCCTTGCTGATCAGAAAGTCGGCAACGGTTTGGGCCCGAGCTTCTGACAACCGCTGATTGTTGGCATCCGAGCCGATGCGGTCGGTATACCCCATCACGACCGCACTGCCATCCTTGGGCTGCACGTCGACGATCTGCTGGTAGAGATCGTCCAGCGCACTCATCCCCTCCTGTTTGAGGTCCGCTTTGCCAAAGGCGAACAACACATCGGAACTGAGGTTGAAGGTCTGAACCACCACCTCCGGTTCGGCCGGTGGCGAGGGAACCACGACCGGGGCTGGCGTGGGGGCTGCTTCTTTGGGTTGGCTGCGGTTCGGGTGGATCACCAGCTCCAGCGTGGCGGTGCTGATGTCGCTGACCCAGCGCTGGGTACCGCTGTTGGCTTTGCCGTTATCCGGATCATCGCCAACGCGCACTATGTAACGGTAGCGTGCCTGCAGATCGACCCAGTCATGGAGCCGGGCCGTCACTCCCAGGCCTGCCAGCGGCGCCAGGTTGTCGTCCCCGCCATTGACCGACTCGACGTGATAGATATAGCCACCGCCCTCGGCAAAGAGCGAGAACATCTCGCTGAGCGGCAGGCGGCCAATGACTGACAGCGTGGCTCCCTTGCTGTTGAAGTCATGGCCGCTGATATCCCAGTCACCGGTGGAGAGATAGCCAATCTCGGCCCCCAGATTTTCCGTGAAGTTGTAGCCGCCAAACAGGGAGAGCGCAGTCGCATCCTTGCCGACATCCTGACTGAAATCAGTCAGATTGTGGGCAATGGCCCAGCCACCGCCAATCCCGGCATACCAGTCGTGAACCGGTTCCGCTTGTGCGCCTGTGCTCGCCAATGCCAGTGCAATCCACACAGGTTTTACTCTTATGTTCATCGCGTATCCTCGTCGATGTTTGGTGTAGTGGGGTTGTCTGCTGGTCAAACCCCACACTTATGTATAGGTGACGGGCTGTTTTTAACCACCAAAGAGGTATGGGGGGGCGACACGCCGTGAACTAGGGCGCGAGACGGGAAGAGGAAGGGGACAATAGAGGGTTACAAGGTGGGCGAATAAGCGGCAAGAAAAAGGAGGCCAGGTGGCCTCCTTGTTATGTCGGACTGCAGGATTACTGTTGTACTTGCTGCACGCCGGTGACGCGTACTTCTACGCGGCGATCCGGTGCCAGGCAGGAGATCAGCTGAGCCTTGCCCTTGATGCTGTTGCACTGGGTACCGGTGACCGGATTGGCTTCACCGCGACCTTCGATGGCAACTTTGCCAGCTGGCAGACCTTTGCCAACCAGGAAGTCGGCTACGGTACGGGCACGCGCTTCGGAGAGTTTCAGGTTGTAGGCGTCAGAGCCGATACGGTCGGTGTAACCAACGACCACGGCGCTGCCATCTTTCGGCTGAACATCAACGATCTGCTGATACAGCGTATTCAGCGCTGCGACACCTTCTGGCTTGAGGGTGGATTTGCCAAAGGCAAACAGCACGTCAGAGCTCAGGGCGAAGTTCTTGTCGACCAGTACCGGCTCGGGAACCGGCTCAGGCGCAGGGGCGGCAACCGGGGCAACATAAGAGGTACGGTTCGGGTGCATCACCAGCTCCAGGGTCGCGACGCTCATGTCGCTCTCCCAGGTTTTCTGCTCGTCACCCAGATTCCACAGATAGCGGTAGCGTGCCTGCACATCGATAAGGTCGGAGAGCTTGGCAGTCAGACCCAGACCCGCCAGCGGTGCAGTGCCGTTGTCGCTGTTGCCATTGCCGTTGACGTGATTGAAGTAGGCACCACCTTCAGCAAACACCGAGAAGATATCGCCCAGCGGCAGGCGGGCGATACCGGAGAGGGTTGCACCCTGGGTTTTGAAATCGGCACCGTCAACGCCCGCTTTACCGGCGTAGAGGTAGCCCAGTTCCGCTGCGTAGTAGTCGTTGAAGTTGTAACCGCCGAACAGGCTCAGCGCAGTGGCATCTTTGTCAGTGTCTTTGCCAAAATCATCCAGACCGTGGGCATATGCCCAACCTGCACCAACACCGGTGTACCAGTCATCGGCAGCCTGAGCTGTGGTGCCTGCGGCGGCGAGCGCCAGTGCAATCAGGGTAGGAGCCATTTTGAGTTTCATCGGTTTATCCTCGTTGTGTTAGCCCATGTCGGGCAATGCACTTGTTTTTATTGCTGCGAAAAATCGCCAGCAAAGTGGATAGCGAAGGCTTTGGACTCTCATGATGCATTGGCGTCATGGACAACAGACCGGACAAGAAGCGCTTTTTAGTGCTTATCCAATACCTTACAGGCGTAACTACTTTATGCTTTCGAGACGGGGCAGGCAAGGGCAGGGAGGCGGGAGTGAGGGATGCAAGCGAGAACTAGGCAAACAAAAAGGGATGCCGCAGCATCCCTTTTTTTTCGCACTATCTGAACGAGGTCAGATTATTGCTGAACTTCTTGTACGCCAGATACGCGAACTTCTACGCGACGATCCGGAGCCAGGCAGGAGATCAGTTGAGCTTTAGCAGTTACGCCGTTGCACTTGGTGCCGGTAACCGGGTTGGCTTCGCCACGACCTTCGATGGCAACTTTGCTGGCAGCCATACCTTTGCTCACCAGGAAGTTGGCAACGGTACGGGCACGGGCTTCAGACAGCTTCTGGTTGTAAGCGTCGGAACCGATACGGTCGGTGTAACCAACAACAACAGCGTTGCCATCTTTCGGCTGGAACTCAACGATTTGCTGATACAGACCGTTCAGGGCTGCAACGCCTTCCGGCTTCAGGGTGTCTTTGCCGAAGGCAAACAGCACGTCTGAGTTCAGGGCGAAGTTCTTCTCTACAACTTGCGGAGCAGGAGCCGGAGCTTCTTCAACTACCGGAGCAGCTACCGGAGCTACGTAGGAAGTACGGAACGGGTGGTATACCGCTTCCAGAGTAGCGATGCTCTGGTTGGCTTTGTAACGCTCACCGTTGGCGTGCAGGTCAGCCACGTCCCACATGTAGCGGTAGCGAGCTTGCAGATCCAGCGCGTCATTTACCTTGTAAGTCACACCAGCACCGGCCAGCGGAGAAACTTTAGTGTCGCTGGTGCCCAGACCATCGGTGTGACCCCAGTAGGCGCCGCCTTCAGCGAACAGGGAGAAGTCGTTGCCAACCGGCAGACGGGCGATACCGGACAGGGTGGCACCCTGGCTCTCGTAACGGTTGCCGTCGGTGTTGCCACGACCGGTGTACTGGTAGCCCAGTTCGGTACCGAAGTTCTCGGTGAAGTTGTAACCCATGAAGGCGTTGGCGGCAGCCGCGTCTTCCTGGCCTACATTGGTGCTTTCCAGCTTGTTCAGGCCGTTGAAGTGAGTAGCACCGACACCGGCACCGAAGTAGATGTCGTCAGCGGCGTGAGCAGCGGTAGCACCCAGAGCAGCCATGGCGATGGCGATCATGGAAGGAGCCATTTTCATCATAAAAAAATCCTCGTTGAGATCGCACGTTATTCACGTGCTTCACACTTTGTAATTTATGTAAGCTGCAGGCTCCGCCGTACGGCTGGCGTCGAGTCTGGCAGATGACCCGGTATAACCGGGTTGCACACTCTCCTGGTGTGTCGAGTGCGCTGGCATGGCACGCAATGCGTGAGAAACCACTGCCAGGCAACTGATGTCATTCCGATGACGAGGCGCACTCTATGCCGATTTTAAAACATGATCAAGCTCACAAATGAGCCTTGTGGCAAATTGTGTCGTGCCCTTAACTGGCTGTTTATTTTGATTAATTAGTGATCCAGATAGGCCCTGTGCAGTTTCTTCTCCAGCTTCATATAAGCTTGAACCCAGTCGCTATGCGGGCTGGCAGGATTCGCTCTGGCGGCAAAGACCGCAAGGTAATCTGCCTGGGTTGCGCTCTGCAGCAGGGGGGTAAATGTCATCAAAAAATGTCGGGCCAGATAGGGGTCAAGGGGCCAGATGTTGAGGATGGCGCGAGCCACAGGCTGAACCGCAGCTGAACAGATGAAGTGGCGATGTCCCGCCTCCAGCCAGTCGGCCATTTCGCACATGCCCGATTCGGGCACCAGACCACCATCACCTTGAGTGGTTGCCAGAGCAATCGCCTGACCATTTACCGTGATGAGCTGCCCATTGCTATGCAGGGTGCCGTCGTGGCTGCGCAAGGTCAGGTCCGGGCATGCCTGTTCAAGAAACAGGCTGCAGCTCTCCGGCAGGGCGGCCAGCAGTTCGCTAGCGTGGCTGGACATCAAGGCCGGAAGCCAGAATGCCTCGGCGCGATATTGTTCACCTTGCAGGCGCTGTTGTGCCAGTTCTTCTGTGCTGGATACGGGGTGCAGGCGAGAGATAATGCCGGGAAACGCCATACTTATTCCTCTTAATGGGTATCCGGCGGATTATACGAGTTATTGGGGGGGCCACAATAAAGGTTTCTTTTCGAGACTGTTTACCTGAGGCGGCTGAGCGATTACCATCCCCCCTTGAAGGCAAGGGTTGTCGCCGAAAGGCGCTCATAAGATAGAGGCTCGACCATAACGAGTCCGAACAAAACTGATACACTTGACTACGAGTCGTCGCGAAAAATAAAAGGCGGAGTAAATCCGCCAAACGGAGTATGGAACATTATGAATTCAAATATCGTCACTGTTGGCAAGAAGATCCGTCAGATCCGTGAAGCGGTCGGTTTGAGCCGTCCGAAGTTTGCAGATTTGCTGGGTGTTCCTCCCACCACGCTGAAAAACTACGAACTGGGTTACCGTGAAGTTGGGGGCGCCTTCCTGGTTGCCCTGGCGCACCACCCGGATCTGCACAAGTTCACCCTCTGGCTGCTGGCAGACAAGAAAGTCGCCGAAATCGGCCAGATTGGCCCGGATGACCTCGCCAAGGCGTGATCATCGATGTGAATAGAAATGCCGCCTTCGGGCGGTATTTTTTTTGGGTTGCCGATCGATATTTTGATCTAACACGCTTTGAATTATCCATGCAGGCCAACGAGAATAAGCGGCCCCGAAAAGTGGGCCCCTGGTGGTATCTGGCCACCCGAACACTATTACATTCAGGATGATATGAGCAATCGTATGGAGTATGGGTATGAGCAGTAATGAGTTGGATAAACGCTATGGCCTGATGACTGCCATTGCGATGGTGGTCGGCGTGGTGATCGGCTCCGGTGTCTTCTTCAAGGCCGATGATGTACTGCGTCTGACTGGCGGTAATCTGGCCATTGCGCTGCTGGCATGGGCGCTGGGGGCATTTTCGATGATCTTCGGCGCGCTGGTGTTTGCCGAGTTTGCCCAGCGGATCGAAAAGTCCAACGGTATCGTCGATTATGCCGAAGCGGCATACGGCAAAATGTTTGGTTATCTGGTGGGGTGGTTCAAAGGCGTACTCTATTACGCCCCTCTTTCCGCCATCCTTGCCTGGGTCGCCGCTCTGTACACCATGATCTTGCTCGGCAGTGATAATCCGACGAACTCTGGTGCGACCTGGATACTGGCGGCTGTCTATATGACGGTCACCTATCTGATCAACTTCTATACCCCGGTTCTGGCGGGCAAGCTGCAAGTGGGCTCTACCCTGATCAAGTTGATCCCGCTGATCCTGGTTGCCATTGTGGGCACCATTTCAGGCTTGCTCAATGGTGTCACCGTGACCAACTTTGTGCAGGCAATGGATGGGATAGGAAGCACCGGAGGCACGCTGGCCACGGCCGTGGTTGCCACCGCCTTCGCTTATGAGGGGTGGATTGCCGCCGTGACCATCAACAGCGAAATTCGCGATTCCAAGAAGAATCTGCCCAGAGCGCTGGTGATTGGCACCCTGATAGTCTTTGTGGTCTACGTCACCTATTTTCTGGGGATCGCCAGCGTCTTGCCGACGGACGAGATAGTGGCGCAAGGGGATAACGCGGTAAATCTGGCGACAACCAGCCTGTTTGGCGGGACTGCCTCGACCATTTTGACCGTGTTCGTGATTATCTCCTGCCTCGGAACCCTCAATGGTCTGGTGTTGGCGACCATGCGCATTCCCTACTCGCTGGCGATCCGCAATCAGGGTCCTGCCCCCAAGTGGATGAGCCGTATCGAACCGCATCACCACATGCCCATCAACTCGGCCCTCGCGGCAGCCTTGTTGTCGGTGATCTACTCAGTGCTGTGGTACTGCAGCATCAACGAGACATTCGGTCGTTACATCGCCCTGGACGAGATGCCGATCGTACTGATTTATGGCCTCTATCTGTTCCTCTATGTCTGGTACATGCGCACCTTTAGCGAGTTGGGCTGGATAAAGCGGTTTGTGATCCCGACCTGCGCCACCCTGGGCGCGCTCATCATTCTGTATGGCGGTATCACCAATCCCAGTCTGGGACTTTATCTGCTGGTCTCTGTGGGGGTGATTCTGCTCGGGTTGCTCTTCTACCGTAAGGAGTAACCGGGTTAGGAAGTTGAAAAAAGCGCCGAATGGCGCTTTTTTCATGTGTAAACCACAGCATGTCGACAACTAATTGCCCAGCAACCCGAGGCGGCCCAGTTCATCCTTGAGCTGATCGAGGTTGCGCTCGACACAGGCTTCCCCCTCGTTGATGGCATCGCTGGCGCGATGAAAATCCATGATGGAGAAGCTGCCAAGGCGCGGGCAGAGCTGGATCTCCGGCGGGTCACCGGCCATCCGGGCACGGGTGATCCGCTCCTGCATGATGTTGATGGAGCCACTCATCACGCTCCACAGACCCGGTGTGGCTGGCGCCGATTCACCGCGATTGAGCCACTGGCTGAGCAGGCCGCCGCTGCCGGGTTGATCCGGCTCGTCGGTCCAGGGTTGGTGCATATCGGTGTTGAGGTTGACCGCAATCACCACCTCGGCCCCCATGGCGCGGGCCAGCGAGATGGGCACCGGATTGACCACGGCGCCATCGACCAGCCAGCGGTCGTTGATCCGGGTCGGGGTGAGGATCCCCGGCATGCCGCAGGAGGCGCGCACCGACTGGCGCAGCGGGCCCTGTTGCAGCCAGATCTCGCGGCCGGTATCGAGTTCGGTGGCGATGCAGGCGAAGGGGATGGGCAGATTCTCGAGATCGGGATCCCCCAGATGGCTGGCGGCAAGGCCAAATACCTTTTCGCCGCGAAACAGACCGCCGGAGAGGGCCGGGTCGAGCAGGCTGACCACCTGCAGGCGGGTAAAGCCGCGCACCCAGGTTTCCAGCCGATCCAGTTCACCGGCGGCATAGGCGGCACCGACAAAGCTGCCGATGGAGCAGCCTGCGATCAAATCCGGTTTGATGCCGAGACGTTCAAGGGCGCGGATGACGCCGATATGGGCCCATCCTCTGGCGGCGCCGCTCCCGAGAGCGAGCCCTACGCGGGGTTTACGTGGCACGACAGTCCTCCAAAAAGGGGTTGAGGGCTCAGCTTACTCCGAGAGTCAGGAGGCGTCACCCTGCCATCTTTCGCTGCGGTTGCGACCGTTGGCCTTGGCCTGATAGAGCGCCATATCGGCGCGGCGCACCGCTTCGTGCAGGGGAAGGTTCTCCTGGTGGGGCAGATAGCCGAGGCTGATGGTGACCTCCAGCCCGGGCTCGATGGCGGCCCAATCGTGATCCGCCACCGCCTTTCTTAGCCGCTCCGCCAGCTCGCCGAGCTGAGTTGCATCAGCGCGGCCAATCAGCAGCAGAAACTCCTCGCCACCCCAGCGGATCAGGTGATCTGTGGGTCTAAGCTGCTGCTGGCAGATCTGCACCAGCCGGATCAGCACGATATCGCCGACGGCATGGCCGAAGTTGTCATTGACCCGTTTGAAGTGATCCGCATCGAACATCAGGATCCCCGCTTGCAACCGGGACAGCTCTCCCGCTTGTTCCAGCAGCACCAGATAGTGGCGGTTGAAGGCGCCGGTGAGGGCATCGTGGCAGGAGAGATAATTGAGCCGCTGGTTGAGGCGATGGGATCTCAGGTTGGAGAGGGCGGCCAGCAGCATAAAGAGAATGGCGAGCAGGGTCGGCGTGGACTGGCAGAGCATGGCCCACACCAGCGGCAGCAGGGTGACGTTGTGCACCAGTCGCAGCGGGGTATCTGGGATGGCCATGGTCAGCTGCAATGCCCCTTGCCGCCACTGGTATTCGTCGGTCGGCTCGGGGTCTTGCGGCACCACGGGGTGGCGCGCGCTGCTGGCCAGCACCTGATGGTACTGATTGAGCAGCAGATACTCACCCAGCGCCGGTGCCAGCTGATTGAGCTGCGATTGCAAGCGTGAGAGCAGGATGTCCATGCTGATCATCCCTACCAGCGAGCCGTCCTTGTAGAGAGGCTGGGACATGGTGACCATGGTGACCATGGTGCCCAGTCCGGCAAAATCTTCGTAGGGGCGGGAGAGAATGGTGTCCCGGCTTGGGTTGGGGGACATCAGCGCATCCTGCCAGTAGTGCTTGTCATAGATGCTGCGGGCAAAACGAAACTGGCTGGAGGGGATCCAGGGATAGAGGTAGATAAAGTTGTCCACGCCAGTGAAGTAGGCCCAGGCGATCTCGCTGCCCAGGCGCTGGCTGGCGGTGGCCAGCAAGGGGGAGAGGCTCAGGGCCAAATGAAGTTGCGCCTCCCGCGCACTGCCGGGGGGCGGCAGCGGGCCGTCACCGGTGAGGTTGCCCGCCAGTCCGGCCGGTAAATCCCCGGGGAGCTTGTCGAGGGCCAGCCCCTCTGGCAGCGCCTCGATATGGCGATAGAGCTGGCGGGTGAGCACCGACTGGGGGTCGCTGCGCAGTCGCTCTTCGGCCTGACCGCGCATCGCCTCCAGAAACACTTCGGTCTGTTTGAACCGATCCCGCAGGTAGATGGCGCTGTTGAGGGTATCGCTCTGGTATAGGCGTTCTATCTGTTTCAGGCTTTGCCGCAAGGTCAGACCAATCAGCAGGATGACCACGGCGAACAGGAGCCAGGTCAGGCGTGTGAGAAAGCGGTGGTCAGACATTTTGGGCATAGGCAGTCAGTCGGGTTGCGAAGGAAATTGTCGTTAGTGTATGCGATGTGGCGTGAAAACAAACGGCGCGACCTGAAACAGAGTGAGCTTATCCCGCTCTTGTTACGTTTTGTCACATTTATACATAGTCACGGCATAGTCTGGGGCTAAAATGGCCCCAATCTGGATTTATCCTCTCACTCTTCATGGACTGTTCGATGAAAATGCGTATCTGGCTCGGCTTGGGCCTTCTTCTAATCGTGGTTGCCGGCGTCTGGGCGCTGCGTCACAGCGAACCCGCCGCCAAAGCACCGACCAGACAGGTCAATATCCGCACTCAAACCGTCAAGCAGAGTCTGGCCGAGCCGACCCTCAAGCTGGTGGGCAAGCTGGCAGCCAATCGCTCCGTCATCATCAGCCCCGAAGTGACCGGTCGCATCGTCAAGATTGCGGTGCAATCTGGTCAGAGCGTGGCGAAGGGGGAGACCCTGATCGCGCTGGATGCGGGCAAGCAGCAGGCGGAGCTGGCCGAGCAGAGCGCCAGTCTGCGCGACGAGAACCGCAAGCTGAGTGATATGCGCAAGCTGGTGGCCCGTGGCGCCGTGACCCAATCCGAGCTGGAGGGGCAGGAGGCCACCGTGGCCCAGGTGCAGGCACGCCTCGATGCCGCCCGCTACGAGCTCTCCCTGCGTACCCTGCAGGCGCCCTTTGCCGGTACCGTGAGCCTGATTGATCTGAGCGAAGGGGCGCTGGTCAACAGCGGCGATACCCTGCTGCATCTCGATGAACTCGACAAACTGCGTCTCGATCTGGCGGTGCCGGAGCGTTACCTCTCCCTGCTGCGCCCGGGCATGGCGGTTACCGCCACCAGTACTGCCTGGCCGGATCAGCAATTCAACGGCACCCTCACCACCCTCGACAGCCGCATTTCCAACGATACCCAGAACATCAAGGCGCGGGTGATGATCCCCAATGGCAACGGCCAGTTGCGCCCGGGCATGCTGCTCAATGTGGAGCTGGCGCTGCCCGCCCAGCAGCTCACCCTGATCCCCGCCCAGTCGGTGGAGTACGCCGGTGAGCAGCGCTTTGTTTACCGTCTCGAGGCCGATGGCCGGGTCAAGCGGGTGCCTGTGGTGCTCGGCGAGACCGAAGGGGAGACCGTCTGGGTCACCGAGGGGCTCAAGGTCGGCGATCGCATCGTGGTCGAGGGGCTGGTCAATCTGCGTGATGGGGTGCAGGTGCGTGATCTGGCCGAGGTGAACGGCTGATGTGGCTCTCCGATATCTCAGTTCGCCGCCCGCTGGTGGCGGTGGTGCTCAGCGCCCTGCTCACCGTGTTTGGTCTGGTCACGTTCAGCAAGTTGACGGTGCGGGAGATGCCGGATGTGCAGATCCCATCGGTCTCCATCACCACCACCTATGAGGGGGCGGCCCCCTCGGTGATGGAGAGTCAGGTCACCAAGCCCATCGAGGATCAGCTCTCCGGCATCAGCGGCATCAAGAACATCAACTCCATGACCCGCAAGGGGCGCTCGATGATCACCGTCGAGTTCAAGCTCGGCTGGAACATGGTGGAGGGGATCTCCGATGTGCGTGATGCCCTCTCCCGCGCCCGGCCACGGCTGCCCGATGATGTGGACGAGCCGCTGGTGACCAAGGACAGCGGCAACGGCGATGTGGCTATCTGGCTCAACTTCAGCAGCAGCCAGATGGATCGCACCGCCATGACCGACTATGCCAACCGGGTGCTGGTCGACCCCCTGAGCTTGGTGGACGGGGTGAGCGAAGTGGCGCTCTCCGGCGATCTCACCCAGGTGATGTATGTGCGGCTGCGCCCGGCCGATATGGCGGCCCGCGGCATCACGGTGAGCGATGTGGAAGAGGCCCTCAAGCGGGAGAACATCGAGCTGCCGGGCGGGGAGATCCGCAACAACTCCATGACCATGGCGGTGCAGATCGCCCGTCTCTACCACACAGCGGAAGATTTCCAGCAACTGCAAGTCACCACAGCCGCCAACGGCCAGAGCGTCTATCTGGCCGATATCGCCGACGTGGAAGTGGGAGCCAAGAACGAAGACAGCGCCTATCAGCGCAACGGTAAGGAGAGTCTGGGTATCGGCATCGTCGCCCAGTCCACCGCCAACCCGCTGGCTGTCGCGCAGGGGATCGAGAAGAAACTCGGCGAGATGCAGCGCTTCCTGCCTGAGGGGGCCAAGCTCGAGGTCGATTACGACTCCACCATCTTTATCAAGCAGGCCATCGACGAGGTGTACGAGACCCTGGCCATCTGCGCCGTGCTGGTGGTGGCAGTGCTCTATCTGTTCCTCGGGCAGGGGCGCACCACGCTTATTCCGGCCATTACGGTGCCGGTGTCACTCATCTCCGCCTTTATCGGCGCCTGGTATTTCGGCTTTTCCATCAACCTCATTACCTTGCTGGCGCTGATCCTCGCCATCGGCCTGGTGGTGGATGACGCCATCGTGGTGGTGGAGAACATTCACCACCATCTGCAGCGGGGCGAACCGCCGCTGCTGGCCGCCTGGCATGGCACCCGCGAGGTGGGCTTTGCGGTCATCGCCACCACCGCCGTGCTGGTGATGGTGTTTGTCCCCATCGCCTTTATGGATGGCATGGTGGGGCGGCTCTTTACCGAATTTGCGATATTGCTCTCCTTGGCGGTGCTCTGCTCCTCGCTGGTGGCGCTGACCCTGACCCCGGCCATGGGCTCCTGGCTGATGCGCCCGCTGGATAAACCGAACCGGCTGACAGCCGGGCTCGATCGCGGGCTGGGCTGGCTGGAGGGGCACTATCGCCACCTGCTGGCGTGGGTGCTGCGTCGCTCCCGCTGGACGCCGCTGGTGCTGCTGCTCTGTCTGGGCGGTATCGGCGCCCTCTTTACCCAGCTGCCGACCAGCCTTACCCCGACCGAGGATCGCGGCGTCATCTATGTCTTCGTCAAGGGGGCAGAGGGAACCAGCATCGAGCGGATGAAGCGCAACATGCAGCAGGTGGAGTCCGCCATCATGCCGATGCTGGGCAAAGGGGTGGTGCAGGCGCTGAGCTTCAGTACCCCCGCCTTTGGCCGTGGCGGCGATCAGACCGGTATGGTGATCATCCAGCTCACCGACTGGGCCGAGCGCGACGTCACCGCCACCGAGTTCTCCCGCTCGCTGGGTGCCAAGCTCTCCGGCATTCCCGATGTGATGATCCGCACCTTCCAGCCAGGCTTCCGGGGTGGCTCCACCGCACCGGTGCAGTTCGTGCTGCAGGGTAATGACTATGCCGAGCTCTACCAGCAAGGGTTGGCGCTGCAACAGGCGGCGCAGGGCAGCGGCCTGATGCTGAGCCCGGATCTCGACTATGCCGAGAAGACCCCCGAGCTGCAGGTGACCATCAATCGCGACAGCGCCAGCCAGCTTGGCATTCCGGTCTCCACCGTGGCCAACAGCTTGCAGACCTTGCTGGGCGGGGCGAGCAAGACCACCTATGTGGACAGGGGCGAGGAGTATGACGTCTACCTGCGCGGCAACCAGACCGAGTTCAACGGCATCTCGGATCTTGGTCGCATCTACCTGAAGGCCGCCAATGGCGAGATGGTCAGTCTCTCGACCCTGGCCACCGTCAAGCAGGTGGCGACCGCCAACCGCCTCAACCACTACCAGCGGCAAAAAGCGATCACCCTGACCGCCGACGTCCACCCCGACCACACCCTGGGTGAGGCCCTCGATTTCCTCGATGGCTGGGCCAACGCCAACCTGCCCACCGGCATGACGGTGGATTACGCCGGTGATTCCAAGGATTACCGCGACAATCAGGGGGAGATGGTGCTGGTCTTTGGCCTTGCCCTGCTGGTGGTCTATCTGGTGCTGGTGGCCCAGTTCGAGAGCACCCTGACCCCGGCGGTGGTGATGGTGACGGTGCCGCTCGGCATCTTCGGCGGCCTGCTTGGCCTCTGGCTGACGGGGCAGGAGATGAGCATCTACAGCCAGATCGGCATGATCATGCTGATCGGCATGGTGACCAAGAACGGCATCCTGATCGTCGAGTTCATCAACCAGCTGCGCCAGCGGGGTGAAGGGTTCGAGGAGGCGATCATCGCAGGCTCGGTGCGCCGCTTGCGCCCCATCCTGATGACCTCGCTCACCGCCATTATCGGCGCTGTGCCGCTGATGCTCTCCATGGGGGCAGGCTACGAGAGCCGGATGGCGGTGGGGACCGTGGTCTTCTTCGGACTGTCGTTGGCAACCCTGGTTACCCTGCTGGTGGTGCCCGCCATCTACCATCTGATCGCCCGTCACGCCGGCATGACAGGGGCACGGGATCAGCAGGTAGATGAGGCGCTGGCCGCCAAGGGGGCAGGGGAGTCACACCCTCCGGCGCTCTGACCTCAATCCTGACGGAGGCCAGTAAATCAGCCTCCATCATCACAAGGGCGCCTGCGGGCGCCCTTGCTATTGCGGGCGGCGGCCTATTCCGCGGGATCTATAGGGACAAAAAGCCATCGCTCCCCTTGGCCGCAACCGGTATAATGCGCGACCCGAATTGTTCCAGGTGGTCAAAATGCAGCCGGTACCCAACCTTTTCTCCTATCCCCGCTATTGGGCCGAGTGCTACGGCACGGCGCCCTTCCTGCCCATGTCCCGTAAAGAGATGGACAAGCTCGGTTGGGACAGCTGCGACGTCATTCTGGTGACGGGGGATGCCTACGTGGATCACCCGAGCTTCGGCATGGCGGTCATCGGCCGCATGCTGGAGGCGCAGGGCTTTCGGGTCGGCATCATCGCCCAGCCGGACTGGTCATCGAAGGATGACTTTATGCGTCTGGGCAAACCGAACCTCTTCTTCGGGGTCACCGCGGGCAACATGGACTCCATGATCAACCGCTACACCTCCGACAAAAAGCTGCGCCACGACGACGCCTACACCCCGGGGGATGTGGGCGGCAAGCGGCCGGATCGCGCCACCCTGGTCTATACCCAGCGCTGTAAAGAAGCCTTCAAAGAGGTGCCGGTGGTCATCGGCGGTATCGAGGCTTCTTTACGCCGTATCGCCCACTACGACTACTGGTCCGAGACCATCCGCCGCTCCATCCTGCTCGATGCCAAGGCCGATATCCTCATCTACGGCAACGCCGAGCGGCCGCTGGTGGAAGTGGCCCACCGCATCGCAGCGGGGGAGACCATCGACACCATGCAGGATATTCGCGGCACCGCCGTCATCCGCAAGGAGCCGCTGCCGGGCTGGAAAGGGGTGGATTCGAGCAAGCTCGACCAGATTGGCCGCATCGATCCCATCATGAACCCCTATATGGAAGGGGCTCCGTGCTCGGATGATGCCACCGACGCGGCCCCTGCCGCGCAAGAGGCGAAACCCGTGCTGGTGCAGCCGGCCAAGCCCAAGCCGTGGGAAAAAACCTATGTGAAGCTGCCGGCGTTCGAGCGGGTGAAAGAGGACAAGGTGCTCTACGCCCACGCTTCGCGCATTCTGCACCACGAGACCAACCCCGGCTGCGCCCGCGCCCTGTCGCAGGCCCACGGCGATCGCATCGTCTGGGTCAATCCGCCCGCCTTCCCGCTGGAAACCGAGGAGATGGACGGCGTCTTCGGCCTGCCCTACCAGCGGGTGCCGCACCCGGCCTATGGCAACGAGAAGATCCCCGCCTTCGAGATGATCAAGACCTCGGTCAACATCATGCGCGGTTGCTTTGGCGGTTGCTCCTTCTGCTCCATCACCGAGCATGAAGGGCGCATCATCCAGAGCCGCTCGGAAGAGTCGATCCTCAAAGAAATCGAAGATATCCGCGACAAGGTGCCGGGCTTTACCGGGGTCATCTCGGATCTCGGCGGCCCCACCGCCAACATGTACCAACTGCGCTGCAAGAGCCCCAAGGCCGAGCAGACCTGCCGTCGCGCCTCCTGTGTCTGGCCCACCATCTGCCCGCACATGGACACCGACCACAGCCCGACCATCAACCTCTATCGCAAGGCGCGCGACCTCAAGGGGATCAAGAAGATCCTTATCGCCTCCGGCGTGCGTTATGACATCGCGGTGGAAGATCCCCGCTATATCAAGGAGCTGGCCAAGTACCACGTCGGCGGCTACCTCAAGATTGCGCCGGAACACACCGAGGAGGGGCCACTCTCCAAGATGATGAAGCCGGGCATGGGCAGCTACTACCAGTTCAAGGAGCTGTTCGACAAATACTCCAAAGAGGCGGGCAAGCAGCAGTACCTGATCCCCTACTTTATCTCTGCCCACCCGGGCACCACGGATGAAGACATGGTCAATCTGGCGCTCTGGGTCAAAGAGAACCGCTTCAAGCTCGATCAGGTGCAGAACTTCTATCCGTCGCCGCTCGCCAACGCCACCACCATGTATTACACGGAGAAAAACCCGTTAAACAAGGTGAGCCGCACCGGTGGCGATGTGTTTGTCGCCAAGGGCGAGCGCCGTCGCCGCCTGCACAAGGCGCTGCTGCGCTACCACGACCCCGCTGGCTGGCCGATGATCCGCGAAGCTCTGCTCGCCATGGGCAAGGGCCACCTGATTGGCAACGGCCCCGGCTGTCTGGTGCCTGCGGAAGGGCGCAACGAGCGCGCCGCCAGCGGCAAGGGGCTGAAACCGGCCCTGACCCGTCACAGCAACATCAGTCACCAGCGTGGCAATGGCACAGGCAACAAGCCGGTGGGCTCCCAGTTGCACAAAGGCGCGGCTAACGGCAAACCGGCCGCACAGGGCGAAGGCAAGAGTGCTGGCCAGAATGCGGGTAAGAGCAAACCTGCCGGAAAACCTGCCCATAAGGGCAAAGCGCCGACCCGCGCTGGCTCTGCCAAGCCGGGCACCAAACCTGCCACTCAAGGCGGCAAGCCTGCGGCTAAAGGAAATGGAGCCAAGCGACCGGCACGGTAATATTCTCTGATTGGAAAGCGATAGAAAACAAAAAGGCGACCAGATGGTCGCCTTTTTGAAAGATACTTTTTTATAATCACTTAAATATAGATAAGTTTACTTTATATTTCGATATATATCACTGTATATTATCTTGGTGTTTAAATTTTCCAATTATTTCATCTATGAGTCGCCCTAAAACATATTTTTGTGGGTCTTCTTGCAGTCGTATAAGCATGTTCTTTTTTATTACATCAGGTTTAATGCCTGCACATCTTTTCGATAAGCCATTCATTGCTCTTGAGATAAATGCCTTGCCATCAATTAAACTTTTCCAGTTTTCATTCCATTCTGAATCAAAATTCTTTCTAATTTTTTCATTGTGCTCAGTGACTTGGCTTGATATCTTGCTGTGTAATGTCTCATTAATTGTTTTGGCTATATTATCCTTAATGTTTTTAATGTTTCCGATTTTATCACCTATGTTTTCTTTTATGTATTGTTTGAGGTGAAATGACGCGAATTTTAAGTAAGACTGTTCCTTTAAATACTCAGCTTCTTGTTTAAATATGTTTTCTACATCGTTATAATTGATCTTTTGTTCATGTAAAAGCTCTAATAATGGATTAAGAACATCCATTATCAGTTCGATATCTATCATATAGTTTTCAATTTCATGACGCTCTAATACAATGAAGCTTTCATCAAAAAATTCAGGCGATGCACTTTTAATATCAAGAATATCTTGTTCTGACTTATTATCCCTATCCATGGCAAAGCAGAACGATGCACCATGTATCAGGCTCTTTATTTTTGCTATTTTCTTGAATTGCTCAATAACTTCTTTACAGTCAGAAACGGATACAACGTTTATTCTATGCAGACTTAATATTGGAAGGAATATATCTTTGTCACTTTCACCCTCAACAAATAATGTTCTGGAGAATACACTACTGATCCCTGCATTTCTAAGTTCAGACTCCAAACTATAATTGTAGACTTTATTTAGACCCTCTTTGGTAAGCATAAAACAATCGCCAAAGTTAATGTTTTGATAAATCAATGGCTTGGAGTGTGTTATCAAGAAGACTCGGTTCAAAGTATCTGAACTTTGATTTTGTATGTTTTTAAATTTTTCTACGGTGATATTTTTGGAAGCCCATTTTCCTATTCCTCCACATTCAGTAACCTCTCTCAAGAACAAATAAAAGTTAGACAGAAGTGATTCATGAAAATGGTTTTCTGGTTCATCAATAATCAATGTTCCAACAGAGGGAAAGAAAAATAAAAACAAAGTTGTAAGATAAATTGCGCGCTCTCCAGAACTGAAGTCTTTGACATCATAGAGGAGTGCATTATCAGATGTTTTTCCTTGAACAATTAGCTGTCCATCTTTCTTCGTCGCACTTACATTCTTTACTTCAATGTTTCCACTTATTTTCTTTATCGCTTCATTCGCAGCTTGAAAGTATGGATACGTTCTGCTGGGATCTAATCTATATTGAATGTGATCTAATACTGTCCGTCTATAGATAGCCTGCAAAGTTTCTTCTGGGTAGAAAATACAATCAAAGAAAAAGTCTTCATCATGTTTAGCTCTGGACTTCAGTGATATATGATCGAAGTTTACTCCAAAGTCAGAAAATGATTTTCCTGCATCAATAAATACGACAAGAGAGCGAGGGGAATTTATATCCCAAATAGTAGATATTACTTCCTTTGCATTTGGTGTGGCATTCTTTGATGTAAATACGTAATCTAGTTCATTTTCACTGTATGATATTGAAAGTGAAATGCCATATGTTTCACCATTTAAATTAAAGTGAATATCAATGGTTGCCTCTTCTGCAACAATTAATTGCTCAACGGATGATATAATTTTCCCATGAAGTTGTGCTTGACTATCATCATCCAATTGTTCATGAAAGAAAAGTTTTTGAAATAACTGGATTGCTTTGAATGCTGCAGTTTTTCCAGAACCATTAACACCACTAACGGTTGCTATTTTGTGATTTGAATCACTTTTCAAATTCAACAAAAAGCCATCCCTACCAAATTTCTTTATATTTTCAATATAAACTGATTCTATTATCATTTTTTATTTTCTTATGGGTTAAAGTCATTTTTAAAGCGAATTTTCGACAAAATTAGTGCCAATCTGTAATGCCATACAGTTTCCGAGATACATTTCTGACCTGTGGAGGTAGTAATCTATCGCAGTTCAACAGGTTTTGGATGGCTATGGTAAGTCAAATGAAACTGTGTAGGCGAGCCTTAAAGTGACATAACCATCAGAAAAATATCGTTTTTTGAACTGGATCAGCAAATGGAACTGGAAGGCAGCTTGATAGCCATATCCTGCTTGGGCAAACAGGAAAGGGGAGTGAATTGAGGCGACCTGCTGGCCGCCCCTTGTGATTGCCATATTTGGCGCGCTAGGGGTTAGCCGTTATAGCCGTAGCAGCGCTTGAGCTCCTCGAAGTCGTAGTAGTGGCTGCCGCTTTGGTAGGGCTGGCAGCCTGTTTTAAAGGCGATCTCCTTTTCGTTGTAGAGCATCTTGACCAGCACCTGCCGCTGCACGTTCTGGTAGATATCCCACTGAATATTGGCGGTATAGGGGGAGACCCAGCCGCCGCGCCACTCGTTGTTCTGCTGGCTGAACAGCTGATCCGGGCTGGCCCCCTGACGGCTCCCTTCCAGCTTCATCAGGGCGGCGAGGGGGATAATGGCTTCGGCGTGGGCAAAGCGCAGGGTGGCCCGTCGGCTCTGCTCGCCCTCCACTACCTGACGCTGCACCTCGCCAAACAGGCCGTCGAGCAGCGGCTGGGCAATGGCGTAGGGGGCACTCTGGTTGGCAAAGCTCGGCCCCTTCTCGTAGAAATCTTCCGCATCGGAAAGGTAGGAGAACCAGGCAGACTCTTCCGGGGTGAGGAACTGCTCCAGCGCCCAGGGCTCGCTGCCCTGTGCCTGCGCTTCGCGGATCATGCCGGGGCCGATGATAAAGAGGTTGTAGAGCATCAGGGCGGCATCCACCTCGTCGCGCACATAGGTCATGCCGCCATCTTCCGGGTTGACGGCGACAAACTCGACGCCACCCGCCAGATAGTCGACAAACCCCTTGCTGTAGATACGCTCCAGCATGCTGCGAGCCATCTCTTTGGTCTTGCTCAGGTTTTTAAGCTGATCCAGCGCCCTGGCCAGCTCGGGGGCCGGGGCGATTCCGGCATCTTCGTCGCCGATAAAGCGCTGGTAGCTCTCATAGGCGGGCAGGTAGCGGGCGTAATCCCCCTCGGGCGTGGTCTTGTGGAAGTAGAGCTCGAACTTGTTGACCAGCTTTTTGTCGATCTTCGAGGGGTCATCCTGCGTGATGTAGCACTGCGCCGAGTCGCTGACATAGCTCACGTTGCGCTTGAGACTCTCCATAAAGTAGAAGGCGCTTTCGTTGGCCCTGTCCTTGCCCGAGGTGACCACCTTGATGCAGTGGGGCTCGCTGCTGTTGAGCAGGGTCGGCAGCCGCGCCGCCAGCCGGGTGGCGAGGTTGGCGTGCTCCTCCTTGCCCAGCGCCGAGAGCAGGCCATAACCCAGTTTCTGGTTGGCGGCCGTCACCAGATCGACCTTGCCTCCCAACCCCTGCCCGAGGGTGGTGAGCGCCCCCTGACGCTGCGCCTCTTCCCATACCAGCTTGGTCAGCACGTCATATTTCGGGCTGGAGAGGGAGCGCGAGCCGTGGCGCGCCACCATCTCGGTAAAGACCGGGCTGAACCCCTGGGGCGCTGGCTCGTAGCTCTCCGCCTGCTGCTGCGGGCTGTAGACCGCTTTGGTGCTGTATTGATAGGCGGTTTTGCCCTGGCTGTCGGCAGACGATTCGTTCTCTGACTGGCAACCGCCAAGCAAGACCAGCGAGACGGCCAAAGCCACATAAGAAGAGCGCGGGAAAGTCATGATGTTCCTTATCTATCCATATGAAAAATAAGTGAAAAACTCTATGGCTTGAAAATGACCGCGGGATGTCAGCCAGATGACAGGCTGATGACTTCTGATAAAGCAGTAAGCAAGGGGAGGGGAGAGAGGATGGCTATAGGGAGGGCAATAGAGGCTCAACCAACCACTGCGCCGGTCACGGCTGAGTGGTCAGTGAGCACTGTTGGGATAGGGGCTTATTGTCTTACCTCCTGTCCCGTCATCTTGATCCAAAGGGAGAGGTCAATTGAAGATTGCCAATTAAGGGTTGCTCAATACCACGCCAATAAGGCATCGAACATGCGGGTATGGGTCACTTGCAGGTTTGCCGCCTTGGTAGAAATGGCTGCGCTATAGAGCTGGACGCCGGGTTCGTTATGACTCTGCACCAGATAGTTTTTATGGCGACAGGTTCCATAGAGAGAAAGGCTTTTTCTCGCACAGTGGCCGAGAAACAGCACTGCGCCAAGGCCGATCAACAGGCCGGATATATCCAGCAGATTGATATCCATCAGATTGACGGCGTACAGGGCAAATTGTGCCTCGGCTTGCTGCGCGAGTTCATAGAGTGACACGGCAAACATGGCGCCGCAGAGCAGCAGTTTGAGGCGGGCGAGGCTGGTGAGTTTGGTCTGCATCACGTCCGGCGAGACAAAGTAGAGGTTCTCCAGATGTCGTCTCTGCTCTTTGATAAGGATCCCGCGCACATTGACATCAACCTCGACCTGGGTTGATTCGCGATAGACCAATCCCTGCTTTTCCCACTCGTCCGCCAGCATGGCAACCAGCACCGGATAGACGACAATGGCCAGGCCGCAATAGATCGGCAGCGCATGATATCCGCTGGACATCAGTCCAACTGACAATATTGCGAATATATAGGGCGACAAGGCTTTGAGTGCAATTGATGATTTCATCGTTATACATCCATAAATAACGCGTTTTATAAGTGCCGATAGCGCACAGGCAATAGTGGCCGCGCCAATAAGCTGCGGCCAAACAGGGCGTTGGTCAGCGGTAATCCATTCCGGCATATGGCCTGAAATAGTCCCTTTGCTCGGCAACAGGGACAAGAGCGCCATAGTAAGCCAAACGAGGCCGCTCTGACAGTGACCCGGATGACATAAATCTGTGTGCCGCCGTCGAAATGAAATCATATTTTGTCGCTACTCCGGTTCCTCTATGCAAAAAGCCCCGAGAGCAGAGCTTTCGGGGAAGAGGAAAAACATCGACAAGGAATTACAAAGGCATTGGGGTCACACCTGAACCGGATCAGGCATCGACATAGAGCACCTGACCGCTAATAAAGCCATCGACGGAGCGCTCAAACGCCTTGCCGACCAAAGCGCCCGGCACCGGCTGGAAGCCCGGCATCATCTCGCCATATACGTCCCACGCCTCTTCCAGTACGGTCGGGTTGACCACATTGATGCGAATGCCGCGGGGCAGCTCGTGGGCCACGCTCTGGACAAAGGTATCGATGGCGCCGCTGGTGGTGGCATCGGCAATGGCCAGCGGGATCGGCTTGATATTGAGAATGCCGGAGATCAGGGTGAAGGAGCCACCCTGGTTGATGTAGTTGAGGCCGATATTGACCAGATTTATCTGCCCCATCAGCTTGCTCTGGATGGTGGTTTGCCACTGCTCGTCGCTCATCTCGCCAAAGGGGGCGTATTCGCAATAGCCGGCGGTATTGACCACCGCATCGAAGGATCCCACGTTTTGGTAGAGCCGCTCGATGGACTCTCTGCTGGTGATATCCACCTGAAAATCACATCCCTCGCCGGAGCGGCTGGCGGTAATGACCTTGTGCTTGCCCAGACCACTGAGGGCGGCTTGCCCCATTTTCCCCTGAGCACCAATCAGAATGACTGTTTTCATCGTTAACCTCGCTTTGCTGGAAGAGCTGCAAGGTTAGAGAGCCACTGATACAATGTAAATCATGGGTGGTTTGCATGTGATACAACTTTAATTGGTGAGGTAAGGGTGGAGAAGATCGATATCAGGCAGATGCGGGTGCTGGTGCTGCTGGTGAGATACAAGAGTGTGTCGCGGGTGGCCGAGCTGCTGGAGATCTCCCAACAGGGGGTGAGCAGCCATCTGAAAAAGCTGCGCGATCTCTTTCCCGCCGAGCTGTTTATCCGCCAGAGCGCCGGATTGCAGCCGACCGATTACGCCTGCGAGCTGGCCGCCAGGTTCGAGCAGATCCTGGCCGATATCGACGGGGTCTTTGTAGCAGCCCCCTTTGATCCCGCCAGCATCCAGCGCACTTTCAGGGTGATGGCCAATGAGTATGCCCAGCTCGCCATTATCCCAAGGTTGGCGAGCGTTCTGCGCAGTCAGGCGCCCTCCATCCGGCTCGATGTGGTGGACTTTCAGACCGAAAATCATCTGGACGCGCTGGCCAGTGGCGAGGTCGATCTGGTGATTGGCTTTGATGCCTATCTCGCCCCGGGGTTGCTGCGTGCCACCCTACGCCGGGATCACTACTGCTGCGTGCTGCGCCGCGACTCCCGATATCTGCCGGACAAGGCCCCGCAGGATCTGGCTGCCATCCCCTTTGTGCAGTTTGCCAACAGCGTCGGCAATTTCGAAGGGCAGATGAGCCCGCAGCAGGTTGCCAGCGCGGCGGTGGCGACGCTCCCCTGTTACACCTCGCTGCAAGCCTTTATGTCGGTCAATGACGTGGCGGCTTGCATTCCGTCGGCCATCGCCGCCCTCGGGGATTTTCGCACCGTGGAGCTGGCCGGGGCGCCGCAGCAGTTCGAGGTGGTGGTCGGCAGACACCGCAAAAGTCAGGGCAATCTCGCCATCGAGTGGCTGGCCGAGGTGATCAAGTCGGTCTGCGCTCCAGCCATGCCCGGATAACGTCGCCGTTTGCACAGATCTGCACACGCCAGCCAGCGCGCTAACGGCAGGCTGGATCTGCGGGACAAATCCTGCGATGGTGCGGGCAGTTATCCGCTTGTCCCGTTATCGAGTGAAAAGGAGTTGAGATGCGCATTGCCATGATTGGTCTGGGGGATATCGCCCAAAAAGCCTATCTGCCGCTGCTGGCGAGCGATGAGCGGGTTACCCCGCTGCTCTGCACCCGCAATCCGGCAGTGCTGGAGACGCTGGCCCGCCAGTATCGGGTCGCCGAGTGCTTTACCGATGTGGCGGCCCTGCTGGCCAGTCGCCCCGATGCCGTGATGATCCACGCCGCTACCGCCGTTCACCGCGAGCTGGCCGAGCAGTGCCTGCGGGCAGGGATCCCCACCTTTGTCGACAAGCCCCTGTGCGACAACCTGGCCGAGGCCGAGGCGCTGGCCAACCTCGCCATCGCGCAAGATTGTGCCCTCTTTACCGGTTTCAACCGCCGCTATCTGCCCGCCATGGCCGAGGCACGGGCCCAGCCGCTCACCGAGCTTAACTGGCAGAAACACCGCTTCGCCCTGCCGGGCAAGGCGCGGGATTTTATGTTCGACGACTTTATCCATGTGCTCGACAGCCTCTGCTTCTATGGCGGCGTGCCGGATGGCAACTTTCATGCGGTATTGCGACCGGATACGAAGGACAAGAGTTTGCTGGCAGGGGTAAGCGTCAGCTGGCAAAGTGGCGATCGTGCCATCAGCGGCAGCATGAACCGCAGCGCCGGGATCACCGAGGAGCGCATCGATGCCTACGGCGACAATCTCTCCCTGCACCTTGAGAACTGCACCCGCGGCATCATCGCCCGCGACAAGGCAGCGCAGATGCTGGCCCCCAACGACTGGCAGCCGGTGCTGGCCCAGCGCGGCTTTGCCGCCATGCTGGCGCACTGGTATCAGCAGATTGAATTGGGCAAGGCAGATAGCGAGCTGATCGCCTCCTACCTGCACGGTCACCGGCTGGCAGAGCAGCTGGTGGCGCAGGCTGACAAGCGGAGTTAAGGCTGGCTGGAAGCCTGAGATATATGAATACGAGGTGCGCGAAGGTTGCGCACCAAAAACAAAGGGGGCCGCAGTTGCGGCCCCCCGTTGTTATGGGATGAGATGCATGGGATCAGATGCACTTCACCGGCTTGGGCAGGCCGCCAATCTTGGTCGCCTGCTTGGCGGGCCCTTCTGGGAACAGCTTGTAGAGGTAGCGGCTGTTGCCCTTCTCGGGGCCGTACTGCTTCTCCATCGCCTTGACCAGTGCGCGGATGGCGGGGGAGGTGTTGAACTCCAGATAGAAGGCGCGCACAAAGCGCACCACTTCCCAGTGCGGCTCCTCCAGCTCGATCCCCTCCTGCGCAGCCAGCACCAGCGCCAGCTCCTCGCTCCAGTCGTTGCTGTTGAGCAGGTAGCCCTTGGCATCGGTCTCGATGAGTTGGCCGTTGAATTCCAGCTGATGTTTTTCGGACGCAGACATGGGGGCTCCTCGCTAATGGGGCTATCAGGATTGGGCGGGCATGGTAGCGCCTTGATCCCCGGTGAGCAACCGGCTCTCGTTGGCCAGATGCAGCAGCTGATCCGCCAGCTCGCTGATCAGGTTGAGCTGCTGGGTCAGCATCAGCTGCTCCTCGCTGCTGTCCGGGCTGCTGTCCGTGCAAAGAAGGGGGCTCTGACCACCGATGGAACTGGAGGGGTTGCCCGCCAGATGACCGGCGGCCTGCTCCAGGGTGTGGCAGATGTGGTGGCGCACCTCATCCAGCCCGCTGATGGCCTCCAGTTTGTCGCGATGAGCCCCCAGCGCCGAGATGTAGGAGAGCAGGGCGTGGTTGCGCCAGGTGAGGGTAAAGCAGAGATCGAGGAAGCGGCGGCGCTTTTGCGGCTCCACCAGCATGCTCTGCCAGGCGGTGGCCAGTTCGCTGTCCGCCAGATGGGCGCTCTTGCGCGCCACCCGATAGTCGATGGACTCGTCCCGCTGCTGCTTGAGGCTCGCCAGCACCGCCGAGAGGTAGCGGGCGTTGGCCGAGAGCGAATTGGCGATAAGCGTCGGCAGCCGCTTGTATTGCCAGTCCGGCCAGAGCCAGGCCACCAGCCCGTAGGAGATGAGGCAGCCGAGCAGGGTATCGAGCAGCCGCGGCCCGAGAATGGCAAAGCCGATGCCATCGAGCAGGTTGAACGCCATCAGCACGTAGAGGGTGATAAAGCAGACCGCAGCGCTGTAGTTGTTGCGCACCTGGGTGAAAAACAGGAAGGCCGCCAGCCCCATCACCACCAGCTGAACGTGCAGCTCGGGGAAGAGCCAGAGTACCGGAATGCCCACCAGAATACCGGCGAAGGTGCCGAGCATCCGCTGCACCAGTCGGCGGCGGGTGGCGCTGTAGCTGGGCTGGCAGACAAACAGCACGGTCAGCAAAATCCAGTAGCCCTTTTCCAGATCAAAGGCTTGCAGTATGCCGTAGCCGATCACCAGCCCGAGTGACAAACGCAGCGCATGGCGAAACACCATGGAGTGCAAGGTGAGGTGCTGCTTGAGCTGGGCCAGCAGCGGCAGGCGGGGCGGCCGCGCCAGCGCGGGCAGCTCCTGCTCTGGTTGCTCGGGGTTTTGCAGCACTTCGGCGCTGCCGAGCAGCTGGTTGATACTGGCCAGATTACGGCGCAGGAACTTCATCGGCGTCAGCAGGGTTTTCGGGTAGTGCTGCTTGAGATTGGTGAACTCCAGCTGATCGCCGAGGGCCTCAAGCGTCCAGTGGATGCGCTTGTTATGGGCGTAGGGTTTGTGCACCAGAATGGCGTAACCGAGCCGCTGGCACGCCTCGGAGAGTTGCAGGAACACCTCCTGAAATCCTTCCAGTACGATGCCCTGCTTGAGCTCCGCTTCCAGCCGGCTGTAGGGGTAGTGGCTGGAGGTGGCTCGCTCGTGAATCTCCAGCGCCAGCAGGTAGAGGCGCAGCAGGCTGGCCAGCTCGGGGCTGGCCGGATGGCGGCGGCTCAGGCGGGCGTTGAGGGCCGACTTGGTGAGGGTCAGCGCGCTCACCAGATTGATATTTAGCTGGGCCAGATTGTGGCGAATGGCCTGAGCGCCGTGCTCGTCCGCCGGGAAGAAGCGGGACTTTTCCAGCAAGTAGCGGCCAAGGGCGAAGTAGCTCTGGGCCAGTTGCTCGTGCAGGGTCTTGTAGGGCAGCAGCCAGAGCCAGATAAACGAGACCAGCCCGTACCAGAGGGCGCCAGCGCCGAGGGCCAGCGGCTGGTAGAAAAGATCCGGTGCCTTGGCGGCCCCCAGCATGGTGTAGATGGCGATCAGCAGCGAGCCGAAGCTGATGGTGGCGTAGCGGGCACCGAGCGCCCCCACCATCACGAAGATAAAGGTGGAGCTGGCCAGCCCGATGGCAAACAGCCAGGGGGTGGGGTAGAGATACTGCACGCACAGGGACGCAAACATGAAGCAGATGAGCGTCATGGCGAGGTTTTTGAGTCGTCCCCACAGGCTGTCGTCGGTTTCGGCGATTGCACCCGCCACTACCCCGAGGGAGAGCAGCACGGTGAGCTGGATATTGCCGGTGGCCAGGGTGAAGGCGAGCAGACCGAGAATGGCCAGCAGCACCTTGAGAGCGAAGTAGATGTGACTATCGGTCAGCAGTCGGCGTAACAAACCGGAGAATTCCATGGGCATGCTAGGCACCACCCTTGAGCGAAGCAAAATCGATGTGACTATCAATCAGCAGTCGGCGCAGCAGGCCAGAGAGATCCATCGGCATGAGACAGGTGAAACCCTTGATCGAAACGAGAGCGAGATAGTAACCCGCCAAGCGCGAAATGGCCCTGATCCAAATCAGGGCCACTTCGCTTTATATCCTTGATTTACAACTTATCCTGACAGAAACAGGAGCCAATAAAAACCCCGCCGAAGCGGGGTTTCTGATTAGTTGCGGTTGCCGCCAAGCAGGCTCAGCAAGCTCAGGAAAATGTTGTAGATGGAGACATACAGGGTGACGGTGGCGGAGATGTAGTTGGTCTCGCCGCCGCGCACGATCTGCTGGGTAGTCAGCAGGATGGCACCGGAGGAGAAGAGCATGAACATGGCGGACAGAGCCAGGCTCAGGGCGCTCATCTGCAGGAAGATGTTGGCAATCATGGCCACCAGCAGTACCCAGAAACCGACGAACAGCATGCCGCCGATGAAAGAGAGGTCACGCTTGGTGGTCAGGGCATAGGCCGACAGACCGAAGAAGGTGAGCGCGGTGCCGCCAAGGGCGGTCATCACGATCTCGCCACCACCATTGTTCATGTACATGTTGATGATGGGGCCCAGGCTATAGCCCAGCAGACCGGTCAGGGCGAAGGTGAAGACCAGCCCCATGCCGTTGTTGCGATTCTTCTCGGTCAGGAACATCAGACCGTAGACACCGATCAGGAACACGGCCCAGTGCAGCGGCGGCATGTTCATCACGGTAGCGACCCCCGCCACCACGGCAGAGAAGCCCAGAGTGAGGGAGAGCAGCATATAGGTGTTACGCAGCACCTTGTTGGTATCGCGTACGGCACTTTGGGTGCCAGTGTAGATAGAACGGGTATCCATCTTGGGTGTCCTCTTGATGTCCGGGTGAGACGGCGAGCAGCCGCCTCGTGATCGCTGTTTGTTACTGCATGTTTACGCATTGTATGTAGAACAAATAGGGATGACGAGGAACAATTTCAAGCCACCTGCCATTTTGCTCCCGCACACTATCCCACAGGAAATATGTATTGCATATGAACAAGGGCTTAGCGTAGTATGCACGCCGTTCGGAGGGGTGGCAGAGCGGCTGAATGCACCGGTCTTGAAAACCGGCGATGGGCGACCATCCGTGGGTTCAAATCCCACCTCCTCCGCCATATTCAAAGAGAAAGCCCAAGCGGTCACCCGCTTGGGCTTTTTCGTATCTACGGTTTCTGGCCGAAAATGGTCTTGAAAGAAGGCGCCGACAAAGCGCCCCGGCACTTTATGTCCTAGACCAGAATGACCTGCACATCTCTGGCTTTGATCTGCTCGATAACCTCTTTATCCGCATCCTTGCCGGTGATCAGAATGTCGATCTTGCTGGCGGCGCAAAACAGCATGCCTGCCCGCTGTCCCACTTTGCTGCTGTCAGCCAGTACCACCAGCCGGCCGACGTGGTTGAGCATCTTCTGCTCCGCCATGGCGGTCAGCATATCCATCTTGTAGAGACCATCTGCGGTGACACCCTTGCCGCTGGTAAACATCCAGTGCCCGGCATAGAGGGAGGAGATCTCGTCCTGCGGTGCCAGGGTGATGGATTGCGACTTGTTGTATTGACCGCCGATGATCACCACGCCGTCATGGTCATTCTCGATCAGGTAGTTGGCGAGCGGGAAGTAGTTGGTGATGACCTGAACATCCTGCCCGCAGATCTCCTGACCCAGCACGAAGGCGGTGGAGCCACAGTTGATGACCGCGCTTTCCCCCGGTTTGATCAGGGCTGCTGCCACCTGGGCGATGCGCACCTTTTCGCTGTGATTGAGGCTTTCATTGCTGTCGAGCGGAGACCAGTGGGCCTTTCTGGCCTGCATCAGGGCTTCGGCCCCGTTGCGCACCTTGCGCAGCTTGCCGGAGTCATTGAGCTTGTTGATATCGCGGCGCGCGGTGGCCGGAGAGATATCAAAGGCTTGCATTATGCTGTTGACCGACAGATGACGTTTCTGATTGAGCAGTTCCAAAATGGCGTTATGGCGATGTGCTTCTGTCATATCATGCCTGATGATGATTGAATCTGATTGGGTGGTGATTATATCGCGCATAGGTGTCGATGACAGCAACCTTGTTAACTCTTCTGATAATGGGCGTTCAGGCGATCGCCAGACCGGCTTGCCGAGCGTGTTCGACCAGTCGCCCCTTGGCCGTTTTCAGGTTGCTTGCCCACTCTTCATCCTTAGCCCACATCTCCAGCACCAGGGGGCCGTTGTAACCGATTTTTGCCAGAGTGTGGAAAATGGCGGCAAAGTCGACCTCTCCTTCGCCAATGACCAGATCACGGAACTGCCCGCTGCAACTGGCCGTTACCTTGCGGGTATCTTTGAGGTGGATCTGCACGATATGGTCAGCACTCAATTGCAGCTCGGTGCAGGTGTCGTAGTTCCAGCCGGTGATATTGCCGACATCCGGATAGGCCATGAAGTAGGGGGAGGGGATCTGCTTTTTCAGCACCTCGAATTTGCTGAGGGAGTTGAGATAGGGGGTATCCATGATCTCCACACCCAGCATGATGCCTGCCCGTTCCGCCATCTTGGCGGCTGCCAGCATTCCTTCGATGAAGTGGCGGTGGGTTTCGTCGCTTTGCGGTTCGTAATAGACGTCGTAGCCCGCCAGCTGGATGCAGCGAATGCCTAGCTTGTACGCCAGATTGATCGCTTTTTCCATGATGATGGCCGCCTGTGTGCGGATGGCCGGATTGCGCGAACCAAACGGAAAGCGGCGATGGGCGCTCAGGCACATGGAGTGCAACGGCAAGCTGTGCTGCTCGCACAGGCGTCTGAGCCGATAGATTTCGCTATCTGACCAGTCGAGCCGTTGCAGTTTTTCATCTGATTCATCAATGGATATCTCGATGAAATCAAAGCCAAGCTCCTTGGCCGACAAAATTTTCTCTTGCCACTCCAGTGCAGAGGGCATGGCTTTTTCATAAAGGCCGAGGCGTAAGGCATGGTCAAAGTGGTGCATACAAGCTCCTGCATTCAGATAGGGAAATAGCGGTTCAATACCTCGAGGATCCCGCCCTCGTCGTTGCTCTCGCAGGTGACCCGGTTGGCCATCTGCTTAATCTCCGGCTCGGCATTGGCCATGGCGATGCCCATCCCTGCGAGGCAGAGCATGGAGGCGTCGTTGTGGTTGTCGCCGATGGCGACCAGTCGCGCCGGGCTGATCCCTTGCTGGTCCAGATAATCCTGCAGTCGCGCTCCCTTGCTGTTGCCGCGGCGGGCAAAATCAACCCGATTGGCCCATGACTGCTCGCCACTGAAGTGTTCGCGTACCCAGGGGTGATGTGAGAAGGCCTGAATGGCGGTGATCTCTCCCTCGGCCACGAACTTCCAGACATGGCTGCTGTTGGCCAGCTCATCTTCAAACGAGTCAACACTGGCTACCTGCGGCTGGATCGGCGGCGCAAAGCCGCTGGCCCACTGCTGCAGGGCCGCCACGTAGCGCACCGGCTGATGAGCGGAGTAGACCATGCGGTCAGTGACATACATGACGAGGTTGAGTCGGTGCTCCCTTGCCAGCGCGATAAAGCGTTGTGCCAGTTCATGGGGAATGGCGTTCTCTGCCAGCACGGCGCGCCGGTCGTAGTCGTAAACGTAGGTGCCGTTGCAGCAGATGATGGGAGTGGTCAGCCCCAGTTCGTGGTGATAGGGGTGGGCGGCTGTGTGGTGTCTGCCGGTGACCAGCATGACGGTGGCCTGCTCCTTGATCCTCATGATGGCCTCTTTGACGGCCGGCATGATGGTGTGAGCACTGGTCAGGGTGGTGCCATCGAGATCGAGGGCCAGGGCGTGATAGCGCATCGTCTGATCTTCTTGTTATCCGGTGAGGTGGGGGCAATAGAGGGGGTGATTGAGATGACGCCTTGCTGGCCCATCTCCATCACCCTCCCTCGTATTACCCGACGTCTGACAGGGCGTGCTTACAGGAAAGATTTGTAAGGCAGCTCCGGCTCATCGATGAAGATGTCATCGAACCCGCGCGGGTGCTGGTAGTGCAGCTTGCTCTGGTCGGTCGGGAAGGTGTACTTGCCACCGACTTGCCAGAAGAAGGGGCTGAAGCGATAGCCGAGGCGATCCTTTTTCATGTTCCAGAGCACTTCGATCTCGCGGGGATCGCTTTGGAAGTTGGCCCAGATATCGTGGTGGAACGGGATCACCACCTTGGTGTTGAGGGACTCCCCGGCCCGCAAGATGTCTGATGAGGTCATCTTGTCGGTCACGCCACGGGGGTTCTCGCCATAAGAGAGCAGCGCCACATCGATCTGGTAGTCATTGCCATGCTTGGCGTAGTAGTTGGAGTAGTGAGAATCACCCGAGTGGTAGAGGTTGCCCCCGGATGTCTTGACCAGATAGTTCACTGCCCGATCATCCATGCCATCCAGAATGCTCTTGTCGGTGGAGGAGACCCCCGCCGGCAGGGTGACCAGCGCGGTACGGTCAAAGGCATCGAGTACCTGGATCACGATATCGCCCACCAGGATCTCGTCACCTACGCGGGCCACTACGCAACGCTCGGCAGGCACCCCCCAGCGCAACCAGAGGTCGACACAGGCTTTCGGGCCGATGAACTTCACATGCTCACCACAGTTTTGCAGCACGGCAGCCGCCACATTGACGTCGATATGGTCGGCATGATCGTGGGTAGCGAGCACTGCATCGATATCTTTAATCCCGAAAGGATCGAGCACGAAAGGTGAGGTTCTCAGGTTGGGTTGCAGCTTGCGCACGCCCCCCATCCGCATCATCTGGTGCTGCTTGTTCATGTAGGGATTACCATGGGTTCGCTTGCCCGTGCCGCACCAGAAGTCGATGGAGATGTTGGTATTGCCGGCAGACTTCAGCCAGATACCGGTGCAACCCAGCCACCACATGGCGAAGGTATTCGGTTTGACCTCTTCCTGCTCAATCTCTTCATTCAGCCAGGTGCCCCACTCGGGGAAGGTGCTGAGGATCCACGATTCACGGGTGATTTCTTCAATCTTGCTCATCTCACATACCTTTCTGATTTGGATGGTTCACACAGTGGTGATTCATCGGGTGATGACATGACTTGCATGGTTGCGAGTCAGTGATTTGCTTTGATTGGTTATGACTATATTACTCGCATTTGTGATTATCAATGATTGTGGTGATTGTTTTGTGAGATTAATTGCGGCATATCACAATCAAGAGATGAGTACATTTTTAAGTGATTGTATTTATTGGGTTTACTTGTTTTTTGTCTATTTGTAGGGATTCTTTGAATCCTTTTATGCAGCTTTGAGTGCCCTTTTAACCGAAGTTTTACATCCAGATGGTGGAAAAAAGAGATTCTCCCGACCTCGATCTTCATCACAATAAATCACGATGTGATTATGTATGATTATTTTGAATTTGATAGTGAGTGGTGGCAGTTGAATCTGCTCGCGGGGCGTCAGGTAAAGCAATGCCCATATGAATGGTGAGATGTCTGCACCAATCCAATAGCAATGAGTTGTCCTCATCTGGACGGAGCATAAATATGGAAACCCTCTACAACGCTTTTTACATCTTTTACAGTCAGGTGATGACCAAGGCACCCCTGCTGTTGGGGCTGGTGACCTGTATTGGCTACCTGTTGCTCAAGCAGGATGGCACGACGGTCGTCAAGGGCACCGTGAAGACCATCGTCGGTTTCATGCTGGTGCAGGTGGGCGCCAGTACGCTGGTGGCCGGTTTCAAGCCGGTGGTGGACAAGATTGCGGAATATCATCACCTCACCGGTTCAGTGATTGATCCCTACACCACCATGATGGCGACCATGGAAACCATGGGAGAGAACTACTCCTGGGTCGGATATGCGGTATTGCTGGCCCTCGCCCTCAATATTCTGCTGGTGTTGCTGCGGCGTTATACCGGGATCCGCACCATCATGCTGACCGGCCACATCATGTTTCAGCAGGTAGGTCTGATCGCGGTCTTCTATATGGTGATGGGGGCCTCGATGTGGGAAACCATCCTCTATTCCTCCGTCATCATGGCGCTCTATTGGGGGATCTCCTCCAACATCATGTTCAAGCCGACTCAGGAAGTGACAGGTGGGGCGGGGTTCTCCATCGGCCACCAGCAACAGGTTGCTTCCTGGATTGCCACCAAGGTGGCTCCGAAACTGGGCAATAAAGAAGAGAGCGTCGATCACCTGAAGCTGCCAAAGTGGCTGCACATCTTCCACGACAGCATCACGGCGACCGCCATCGTGATGACCATCTTCTTCGGTATCATCCTGCTCTCGTTTGGCCTTGATAATCTGCAACAGATGGCGGGTCAGACTCACTGGTCCATCTACATTCTCGAAACCGGTCTCAAGTTTGCGGTCGCCATTCAGGTCATCGTGGTGGGGGTGCGGATGTTCGTTGCCGAACTCTCCGAGGCCTTCAAGGGGATCTCCGAACGGGTCATTCCCAACGCCGTCCTGGCAATCGATTGCGCCGCTATCTACGCCTACTCGCCGAATGCCATGGTCTTTGGCTTCATGTGGGGGGCTATCGGTCAGTTCCTTGCTGTGCTTGCCCTGCTGGCATTCCAGGCGCCCATCATGATTATCCCGGGCTTCATTCCCATGTTCTTCTCCAACGCCACCATAGGGGTGTTCGCCAACCACTTTGGCGGCTGGCGCGCAGTGATGAAGATCTGCTTGGTGATGGGGATCATCGAGGTGCTGGGCTCTGCCTGGGCAATCCACCTGTTCGCGGTCAATGGCGCCAGCTTCAATGGCTGGATGGGGATGGCTGACTGGGCGCTGGTGTTCCCGGTGATCATGCAGGGACTCTCCTTCTCTTCCCTGTTCTTCGTGGTATTGCTGGCCGGTGCCGGGCTTTATATGTACTTCGCTTCCCGCACCCTGCGGATGGAAGAGGATATGGCTGTCCCGAGTGCTGCCGTGGCAGAAGACGCGGCCGATCTGCCAGCCTCGCCAGTCGAGAGTGCCAAAGGGGGGCATGCAGTGCGGATCCTGGCGGTATGCGGCAACGGTCAGGGTTCCTCCATGATGATGAAGATGAAGATCGGCAAGTTTCTCGAACAGCGTGGCGTGCCCCATGTCATGGACTCCTGCGCCGTTGCTGATTACAAAACCAAGCTGCAGACCACCGACATCATCGTCTCTTCCAAGCATCTGGCCGGCGAGATGAGCCCCGGTGAGGGCAAATTCGTGCTGGGCGTGCAGAACATGCTCAACCCCAATTCGTTTGGTGATGAACTGCTGGGCATCATCAAGAACAACTTTGCAAATTAAGCCGATGATCCTCGCTGCACTCGGCAGCGGGCAAGGAGAACAAGATGAAATTCAAACAATCGCTGATGGAAAACAACTCTGTATTGCTCAACTCGGCCGCCAGCGACTGGCGCAGCGCCATCAAGCTGGGTACTGACATGCTGATCCGCTCCGGCGCCGTGGAGCCGCGTTACCACGATGCGATCATCGGCAGCATTGAAAAGATGGGGCCCTATATCGTGATTGCCCCCCAGTTCGCGATGCCCCATGCAAGGCCGGAGGATGGAGTCAATCGCACGGCGTTTGCACTGGTCACCCTGACTACGCCGGTGAAATTTGAAGGGGAAGAGGAGCCGGTGGACGTGCTGGTAACGCTGGCGGGCAGTACCTCGGATGAACACATGGAGGGACTGATGGAGGTGACTCAGGTGCTGGAGGATGAATGCAGCGAGAGCGGGATCAACCTCGACAAGCTGCGAGCGTGCCAGAGCACAGCAGATGTATTCAACGTCATTGATCAGGCGCTGGCGCAAGTGGTCTGAGGCACCCAACGCGGCCCCGTAAGGGGCCCAGGAGAACGAAATGTACAACTCATTGAAAGAGGCGGTATTGGAGGCCAACCTGCTGTTGCCCCGATACGGTCTGGTTACCCTGACTTGGGGCAATGTATCCCAGATTGATCGCAGCCTGGGCGTGGTGGCCATCAAGCCATCGGGGGTCTCTTACGACAATATGACTGTTGACGATATCGTGGTCGTTAATTTGGAAGGCCAGATCGTCGATGGGCATTTATCCCCGTCCAGTGATACCGCAACCCATCTGGTTTTATATAAAGCGTTTAAAGGTATTTCCGGTATTGTGCACACCCATTCCCGTCATGGCACTATTTGGGCGCAAGCAGGAATGGATATTCCCGCCTTGGGTACCACTCATGCCGATTATTTCTATGGCGATATTCCCTGCACCCGTCCGCTGACTGAAGATGAAATCCGCATTGATTATGAAAAAAATACCGGCAAGGTCATTGTCGAAGAATTTCAGCGACGGGATCTGGATCCGCAGGCCTTGCCTGGCGTGGTCATCACCGGTCATGCCCCCTTCTGCTGGGGCAAGAATGCGGTGGATGCGGTGCACAATGCGCTGGTGCTGGAGGAGGTCGCTACCATGGCGCTGGCAACCAGAGCGTTGAACCCGGCCATCCATATTACGCAGGAGTTGTCTGATAAACACTACTTCAGAAAGCATGGTGAGAATGCCTATTACGGCCAGCGTTAATTAGTTGGCCCATTATTTAAATTACCCATCTATCTATATTAGTGACATCAGGTTACGGCCCTTTATCGACTTTAAATCAATGGGCCAATCAATTAAGCCAAGGTTTTAAATTGAGGAAATATAGTATGACCAAACCAATGTTACAGATTGCTCTGGATTCTACCGATCTTGCTACCGCCGTGGATATTGCCGATCGCGTTGCCGGTTATGTCGAGGTGATCGAGGTCGGCACTATTCTGGCCTTTGCGGAAGGCATGTCTGCGGTACGCACCATGCGCGAGCGTCATCCTGATCACATTATCGTGTGTGATATGAAGACCACAGATGGTGGTGCCATTCTGGCTCGCATGGCCTTCTCGGCCGGAGCTGACTGGATCACGGTATCGGCCGCCGCACATGTCGCTACCATTGCTGCATGCAAGAAAGTCGCGGACGAGTTTGGTGGGGAGATCCAGATAGAGATCTATGGCAACTGGACGCTGGATGATGCCAAACAGTGGGCCGATATGGGGATCACCCAGGCTATCTATCACCGCTCGCGGGATGCCGAGTTGGCCGGGGTCAGCTGGACGCAGGCTGATTTGAGCAAGATGCGGGCACTCTCCGAGCTGGGGCTGGAGCTGTCGATCACCGGCGGTATAGTGCCGGAAGATATCCACCTGTTTGAAGGGATTAGGGCCAAGACCTTTATCGCCGGACGGGCACTGGCATCGGAAAGCGGTCAGGCAACCGCCGAAGCGTTGCGCCGAGAGATAAGCAAATATTGGTAACAGGAGCAGGTTATTAGCGGATAAAGGCCCCGGAAATACTTCGGGGCCTTGTCGCAGCAGGGGTCAGATCCGCCCCTGATAGCGCAGGGGGAAGCGGCCCTGACTGTCGGGCTGGCCGAGGAAGGGGAGCCCTTGCTGCATCTGCTCTGGCAGGGCCGGGCCCGGTTTCAGTCTGCCCTGGAACAGGTATTGGCCATTGGGTTGCAGCTCGAGGCGCCCCATGGTCTGCACCGCATCGGAGCCCTGCTTGAGTTCGGCCACCAGTTTGGAGTCGAGGCAAGTGAGCTTCAGTTCAGGATCGGCCAGATCCAGCTTGCCCGCCGGGGTATCGGCACTGGCGTTGTACCAGTCGAGGTTGCCGTAGAGGTTGTCACACCAGGGGTTGCCCTGGGCAAACTGCTCCACTTTGAGCTGCAGCTGGCCGCTGACGGTGAACGGGATCGGCAGGCGCATCGGCACCCGGCTCATCAACCAGGGGGCGGGGGCGTTGAGGGTCAGATCCCGGCCGAAGGCGGCACCATTCCAGCCGACAACGCCCTGACCATTGAGCCCGTTGCGATCGCCAAAGCGTATGGCCACTTCGGGGGCGAAGCGCAGCAGCGACCAGCCGTTGAGATCCCAGCGCAGCTGGTTCACCGATTCGCTGGCATATTGCAGTCGGGCAATCTGGCCACTCCAGAGGGTGCCGCTCACCCCTTCCAGTTTCAGCAGGTTGGCAACGTTGGCAGGCAGCGGCAGATGGCGAGCCACCAGTGCCGCGGGCAGGGTGGCCAGCAGGAAGAGCAGATAGGCTGCCAGAAACAGGCTGGCAATCAGGATGTTTTTTTTCATTGTGGACGACTCAACTGCAAACGTCTGACCTTGACCAGACCCGGGGCCAGATCCTCGCGGGCGATCTCGATGATTTGAACCTGAATGCCGTGCTGCTCCACCAGAGTGGAGAGCCAGAGCAGCAAGTCATCGAACTGGACCGTGTCGATCCACACTTGCAGCTCCTGCGCCTGGGGTTGCAGCCGGGCAATCTTGATCTTGTGGTTGAAGGCGGTGCGGTTGACCACCCCTTCAAGGGTGCCGCTGGTATCGATCTGGCGACCCGATCCACCCTGCATGGCCAGCACCTCTTCACCCTTCTCCTTGAGCCAGGCGAGGGTCTGCTGCTGGTTCTGCACCTGCCGCTCCCGCTCCGCGATGCGGTTGGCGATGGGCTGCCAGACGCTCCAGTAGAAGAGACCGACCAGCAGCAGAACGCCGCCTGCGACCACCAGCCGCTGTTCCCGTGCGGTGATGCCGTGCCACCAGCTCTGCAATTTTTCCATCATGATGATTTACCCTTGAGCACCAGTGCGCCCTCTACCTTGCCCTCGGTGCTGCGCACCTCGCCTTGCTGTACCTCGAATTGCTTGCCAGCCAGCTCACGGAACCGCTCGATCTCGGCAAAGCCGGGAGCGGTCACCTGCAGCCTCAGCTCGCGGCGACTGGCATCAAAGCGCATCACCTGCGGCTTGAGGCCGGGGACTTCGGCAAAGGTGGGGGCCAGCTCGGTGAGCATCAGCAGCACGCCGTTTTGCGGGGCTTGTCCCATCTGTTGCAGATGCTGGTTCATCTGGCTGCGCACGTTCACGATGCGGCTCTCACCCGGGAAGATGCGGGTATAGACGGCGCGGATCTCCGCTTTCAGCGCCTTGTCCTGCTCGGTGAGCTGATAGAGTTGCACGCCGCGCTGGCCGAGGGCCACCAGCAGCAACAGGCCGGCGGTGATGGCTACCTTGCGCCACTGCAACCAGTAGCGGGCATATTCGGTCTGTGGCCGGTAGGGGCCGGTCAGCAGGTTGGCCCGGCAGGTGAGGGCCCCCTTGGCCAGCAGCAGCATGGGCAGCTCGGGCTCCGCCACCTGCCAGTTGGCGGCGGCAATGGCGGGCACCGGGGTGTGGCTGTGAATGGTGACCGGCTCGGCTTCGGTTGCCAGCAAGATGGCCAGCAGCGGTTCGTCGGCGACGATCCCCTGACAGGGGCCCTGGCGTACCAGCCACTCATTGCCGAGTTGCAGCGCAGACCAGCCATCCGCGGCCTGTGGCAGCGCCAGCACATCGGGCAGCAGTTGCAGGCTCTTGAGGCCTGCGGCATCAAGCCAGCCGAGCCACTCGGCCATCTTCTGCCGATCCACAGCCATCAGGTCGACCTGTTGACCTTCATGAGCCAGCACCACCAGATGGAGCTCGTCCACGTCGGAGGCGATCTGCTCCTCCAGCAGGTAGGGGAGGGCCGCTGCCGACTGGCGGTTGTAGCGACCCGGCAGGGTGACGCGCCGGAAGATCAGATCGCTGCCCGGCACCAGGGTGACTACGGGGCGGCCACCGGCCCGCTCCTGCAGCTCGCCCAGGGCATCGGCCGAAGGCAGGGTGCCGGAGGCGATGATCTCCTGCTCCTGACCGGACCAGACCAGCCAGGCCACGGGTTGTTGTTTATTGGTCCCCAGTCGGATGACCAGACTTTCGCTCACGCATCTCTCTCCTGCGATACCGGTTTGCAAAGGGCGTTGTGCGCCCTGGCAATCGGTGCGCAGCCCGCAGGCTGCATCCAACATCTCTCGTACCCGCAGGCGATGGCCTGCAGGTGCGCTGTTTATTCGGCGCCGCTACTGAGGCGGCGCAGCATCACCAGTTTATTGTCCTTGCCCCGCTGGAACAGGGTTTCGAGCCAGGCCCGGTTGTCGCCGACCTCGGCCACGACTCGGGCTTCGAAGAAGTCGCTCTTGACCACCAGCGCCTCTTTCAGCCCTTTCACCGCATCGACCGGAGCGAGCATGTCTGTCATCAGCGTGCTCTCTTTCCACCCCTTCTGTGGCCGCTCGTTCAGTACTCGCTTGGCGTCATCCAGCCCGATAGTGCCCAGATAGAGGGCAACCAGCAGCTCGGGGCGCTGGGGGGCAAGGGTATTGATATTGATCTTCAACTTGTCGTTGGGCAGGGTGCAGACATAGGGAGCCAGTTTGGCATAGACCCTGGCCGTCACTCCGCGCACCGCCCGCAGCTCATCCTTGCCCAGCATCCACTGATTGGCGGTCAGGTAGGGTGGCTTGAGCCCCTCGTAATAGGCGTCCTCTGCGCCAAGGCTGGAGACCAGCACAGTATCCTTGTCAGTCCAGTCACGGATGGCATCGGTGAGCTGGGCCGCCTCGTAATCATCCATCGCCAGCTGCTTGAGCAGTTCGCGAAACACCTGCACCGGATAGGGCTGCTGCGCCAGCTCCTCGCCGCTTCCCGCCTTGGCGGCCACGCTCAGGCTGTTGAGGTTGAAGCAGGATTGCAGGTCGGTCACCTCGCCCTTGAGCTGGCCATCGTCCACCGGAAACACAGTGTTCTTGCGGGCCCAGTTCTGGCTGAGGTTGACCACCTCGGGATTGTCCTTGAAATCCTGCGTCAGCACCTTGCTCACCAGCGCTTCCGCCGAGAGGGCATACCACCACGCCTGTTTGCCTGTGGTGATGTTGGCGGTGCGGCGCAGCTCAAGCTGCAGGCGGCCGCTCATATTGCTGGCAATGATCACCATCACCGAGAGGATCAGCAGCACCACCAGCAGCGCCATGCCGCGCTGGCGACCGGGAGCGGCGAGATTAGCCCGCATTGGCGCCCCCTCCGTTCTGGCTGTCACCATTACCGCCATTGGTATTGCCGTTGCCGCCGTTGCCGCCGTTGTTCCCGTTGTTGTTGTTGTTGCCACCTTGGTCGGGGTTGCTGCTCTGGCTGTTCTCTTCGGCGCGCTGGCCACCGGCACCAATCAGGAACTGGCGGCGAATGGTGCCGTAATCTTCCAGATCCAGCTCCACTGCCAGCCCGTGGGGCAGCACGCTGCGCTGGGTCCACTCCTCTTTCCAGTTGCCCTTGTCGAAGAAGTAGAGGCGAAACGCCGTGACTCCCGCCAGCACCGGCTGGATGCGTGGCTCGGTGCCGATCACCGGATCCGGATAGAGGTAGCTCAGGCGCTCCAGCTTCTGATCCTTGAGGCGCCAACCGACCCGTTGCAGATGGGAGCGGGGCAGCATGCCGTCCGGGTTGAGCCAGCCACTGCGCATAAAGGCCATGCCCCAGTCATCGCTCTGCTGGCCGAACCGGGAAGCCGCCAGTAGCACCTTGTTGTTCTCCCCCTCGATGCGACCGCTGCGCGGCACCATCTGGGTGATGTCTCGCTCCAGCAGGGTGAAGGCGAGCTGCAATTCGTTGAGGCGGGCCTCCTTGCGCTTGGCTACCTCGTCGCTGGTGAGCACCCCCTGCAGCACCTGATAGGCGCCCATGCTGAGAGTAGCGAAGATGGCGATCGCCACCAGCATTTCGAGCAGGGTAAAACCGGCATGGCGGACGGGGCGAGGCGTGCGGGCGGATAGCTGGGTCATCGGCTGATATAGGTCCGCATCATGGCGACCGGGTTCTCGGCCTTGGCCTCGGTACGCACTTCCATATCGAGCGCCCGGAAGTTGTTGTCGGCGGTGGCAACGCCGCGATAGCGCCAGTACCAGGTGCTGCCCGCCATCTGCTCATCCCCTTCCACCCAGCTGTCGCCGGGCCACTTGTTCTCGAGCTTCTGTTGCACCAGCTGGTTCTCTACCACCCAGGTGGCGAGTGTCTTCTGCTCCAGATAGTTGAGGGCAGAGAGGTGTTCGCTGGCGGTTTTCATTACCGCGAGACCCGCGATGGCAAAGACTGCCAGCGCCACCATGACTTCGAGTAGTGTCATCCCGCGGGCGTTCATTCGCTCACCTCTTCATCTTCATCGCCGGTGAGCAGGGTGAGGCGGCCGAACTCGTCCCCTTTGACGATGCGGGTGTAGCGGGCATCGTCATCCTGCTGGGTGAAGGTGAGCACGAACGGGCTCAGCTCGCCGCCCGGGAAGATCAGTAGCTGCGGCGTGCGCTCCTTCTCGTCGCGCTTCTGTTCAGTTTTCTCGTCGGAGTCCGGCTGCCAGCCAAAGCCTTCCAGCTCCAGCGCCAGCGTCATGTTCTCGGCCAGTTGCACCGGCCCCAGCTGCTTGTCGCCAGTCAGGGCCAGCCACTTGCGATCTTTGGCCTGACGCTGCATAAACTGCCAGCCGTTATCCTCGATGCGAATGCCTACCAGCCGACCATCCATCACCGCATACTCCTGCGCCAGCTGCAGCGTCGCCATCAGGCGACGCGCCTGCTTGTCCAGCTCCCGATCTCCTCTGGCGCCTCCCATGCTGAGAGTGACGGCGGTGGCTACCAGCCCCATCAGCATGACGACCAGCAACACTTCCAGCAGAGTAAAGCCGGATTGGCGATGAAAGGAGAGAGATCGTTTCATGCAGTCAGCTCACAAGGAGTGCGGTGGCGACATATCACTTATTGGAAATCCTTCAGGTTCCAGTTGCCGATGTCGTCATCGGTACCGGCTTCACCATCCAGACCCATGGAGAAGATGTCGATCTTGCCGAACTGGCCCGGGCTCAGCAGCTGGTAAGGGTTGCCCCAGGGATCTTGCGGCAGGCGCTTGATGTAGCCGCCATCGCGGTAGCTGCGCGGCGCCGGATCGATGGAGGGCTTGGTCACCAGCGCGTCCAGACCCTGTTCGGTGGTCGGGTAGCGGTTGTTGTCCAGCTTGTACATGTCGAGGGCGTTTTCCAGCGCCACGATATCGGAGACCGCTTTCTGCTGGTCAGCCTTCTCCTTGTTGCCCATCAGGTTGGGCACCACCAGACTGGCCAGAATGCCGAGGATCACGATGACCACCATGACTTCCAGCAGGGTAAAACCGGATTGACGACGTTTGTTCATGAGTTGCTCCGTAACGAATGAGATGGGATGGCCCATCAGAGAGTGATCACTGGGTGGGTTCGACGGGCCGCCAGCGGCGCCACCGAACGCCGGAAACTTACATATTCACCATATTGTTGAGCTCGAGGATCGGCTGCAGGATCGACATCACGATAAACAGCACCACCCCGGCCATGGAGACCACCAGCATGGGTTCGAACACCCCGAGGGCGATATTGACCTGGGATTCAAACTCCCGATCCTGGTTGTCTGCCGCCCGCTCCAGCATGCTGTCGAGCTCGCCGCTCTGCTCGCCGGAGGCGATCATGTGCAGCATCATGGGCGGGAAAATCTTGGTCTCGGTCAGCGACTTGCGCAGACTGGTCCCCTCGCGCACCCGTTCGGCGGCCTCAAGAATGCGCATTCTGGCAAAGTCGTTGGAGAGCACTTCGCCGGAGATCTTCATCCCCTCCAGCAGCGGCACCGCACTGGCGTTGAGGATGCTTAACGTGCGGGCGAAGCGGGCGGTGTTGAGACCGCGACTGACCCGGCCAATCACCGGCAGGCCGAGCAGCACCTGATGCCAGCGTCTTCGGCGCTTTTCATCGGTGAGCCACCAGCGCCAGACAAAGCTGCCAAGGAAGATCAGCAGCAGGAACCAGAGGCCGTAGGCCTGCATCAGTTCGCTGGTGCCGATGAGAAAACGGGTGGTGCCCGGCAGTTGCTGACCCATGTGTTCAAACTGGGCCACCACCTTGGGCACCACGGCGGTGAGCAGGATCGAGATAACCCCGATAGCGACACAGGTGAGCACGATGGGGTAGATCATCGCCTGCAGCAGCTTGGTGCGCATATGCTGGCGCTGCTCGGTGTAGTCGGCGAGGCGGTTGAGCACCTTCTCCAGATGGCCCGATTTTTCACCGGCCGCCACCATGGAGCGAAACAGCTGGTCGAACACATGGGGAAAAGCCCCCAGCGAGTCGGCCAGCGAATAGCCTTCCACCACCTTGCTGCGCACAGTGGCCACCAGAGAGCGCAAGTGGGCCTTTTCGCACTGCTCGGCTACCGCTTTGAGCGCCTCTTCGATGGTGAGACCGGCCCCCACCAAGGTGGCCAGCTGGCGAGTGATCAGAGCCAGCTCGGCAGTGCTGGCACCGCGCCGAAACAGGGCGAAGCGGGTTGCTTCCCGTTTCGCCTTCTCGGTGGTCTCGTTCACCTCGAGGGGGGTGAGCCCCTGTTCGCGCAGCAGCTGGCGTACCTGACGGGCCGAGTCGCCCTCCATCACGCCGCTCTTGCTGCGCCCCTTGTTGTCGAGGGCCTTGTATTCGAATGCCGCCATCTCAATCTTCCCGGGTCACGCGCAGCACCTCTTCGAGGCTGGTCTGCCCCTTGAGCACCTTGTCGATGCCATCACGGCGGATGCTGGGGGTGTGGCCGCGGATCAGTCGCTCGATGGCGAGCTCGCCGCTGGCACTGTGAATGGCTTCACGCACTGCTTCGTCGATCACCACCAGCTCGTGAATGCCGGTCCGGCCACGGTAGCCGGTGTGGTTGCACAGCTCGCACCCGACCGGACGCCACACCTGCTGATCGGGGGCCAGCTCGATGCCCATGGCGAGGCGCTCCTGCTCGGTGATGGGGCGCGGGGCACGGCAATCGGGGCAGAGGGTGCGCACCAGCCGCTGGGCCAGTACCGCCAGCAAGGAGGAGGAGAGCAGGAAGGGCTCGATACCCATGTCCCGCATCCGGGTGATGGCGCCGATGGCGGTGTTGGTGTGCAGGGTCGACATCACCAGGTGACCGGTCAGCGACGCCTGCACCGCAATCTGGGCGGTCTCGAGGTCACGAATTTCCCCCACCATCACCACATCCGGATCCTGGCGCAGAATGGCGCGCAGGCCGCGGGCGAAGGTCATGTCCACCTTGGTGTTGACCTGGGTCTGGCCCACCCCTTCGAGGTCGTATTCGATAGGGTCTTCCACCGTCAGGATGTTGCGATCCCGCGAGTTGATTTCTGACAGTGCCGCATAGAGGGTGGTGGATTTACCGGAACCGGTCGGGCCGGTGACCAGAATAATGCCGTGGGGCTTGCGAATAAGCTCGCTGATGATGGTGCGGTTGGCCGCGGTCATCCCCAACTGCTTGAGCTCGAGGCGCACGTTGTTCTTGTCGAGCAGACGCAATACCACCCGCTCGCCGTAGCTGGACGGCATGGTGGAGACCCGCACGTCGACGGCGCGACCGCCGATACGCAACGAGATACGGCCATCCTGCGGTACCCGCTTCTCGGCGATATCCATTCGCGACATCACCTTGATCCGCGAGACCAGCAGTGATGCCAGCTTGCGATGGGGGCGCAGGATCTCCCGCAGTACCCCATCGATACGAAAACGGATCACCAGTGCCCGCTCGAAGGTCTCGATATGGATATCGGAGGCCTCCTCCTTGATCGCCTCGCTCAACATGGCGTTGATGAGGCGAATGATGGGGGCGTCGTCATCGGCATCCAGCAGGTCTTCGCTCTGGGGCAGCTCTTCGGCCAGGGCAAAGAAGTCCATCTCGTTGCCGAGATCTTCCATCAGCTGGCGTGCCTCGGAGGAGTCGCGCTGGTAGTGGGCCATCAGCAGCTCTTCGAAGGCCTCGTTGTCGAGCTGCTCCACCGCGAAGCTGCAACCCGCGACCCGCCGCACTTCCAGCAGGGCCTGCGGGGTGACGCCAGGGCGGCACTGCAGCACGGGGGCGCCGTCCCGCTCAATCAGGATCACCCCGAAATTGCGGGCAAAGACAAAGGGGAGCTCGGGCAGTGGCGCAGGCCCGACGCTTCCATCCAGATGGTAGGCACTCATCAGGGCTTACTCTGCACAAACGGGGTGGTGGTCTCGACAGTGTTCTGCTGTCTGCTCCGCATCTCGTTGATCTGCTTCTGGATCTCTTTTTGCAGCTCGGGCGACACCATCACATCCTGGCCATAGGCAGGCAATACCTGACGGGCGGGGGAGGTGAGATACCCCTCCTGCGAGGCGGCATTGAGCTGCTCGGCGCGGAACAGGGAGTACTTGTTGCTGGAGACTCCGGTATAGACGTCCGCATCACGCAAGATGGTTGGCCGGATAAAGACCATCAGGTTGCGCTTGGAGGTGGTGTTGGAGGTGGAGCGGAACAGATAGCCCAGCACCGGAATATCGCCCAGCAAGGGCACCTTGGAGACCTGCTCCTTGGTCTGTTCGTCCATCAAACCGCCCAGCACCACGGTTTCGCCGCTTTTGACCAGCACCGCGTTCTTGACGGTACGGGTATCGAAAGTGGGGCCAAGGTTGGCAGTACCGGTCGCCTGGGTCTGGGCGACGCTGGAGACCTCCTGCTCGATATTGAGCAGCACCGAGTCCCCCTCGTTGATCTGCGGGGTCACCACCAGCTTGGTGCCCACCGTCTTGCGCTCGATGGTGTTGAACACCTGATCGCTGGTGGTGGAGCTTTGCGAACCGCTCTGGACCGGGACCTCCTGACCGACGTTGAAAGAGGCCTCCTTGTTGTCCATGGTGACGATACTCGGGGTGGAGAGAATATCGTTCTTGGTATTGGAGGCCAGCGCCGTGGCCAGCATGGCCCAGTCGCCGTGATAGAAACCGGCGGCCATGCCGTTGAACTCTTTCAGCAGACCGGCAGCGGTGTCGGTCTTGCCATTCTGGTAATCCTTGCCCGCCGCAATGGCGCTGCCGAGAGGCAGACCTGAGTTGGTGAACTGGGTGCCACCGCCGTTGGCATTGCCCCACTGGACGCCAAGGGTGAGGCCATCGCCATCCTGCATCTCGACGATGATCGCCTCCACCAGCACCTGGGCGCGGCGGATATCGAGCTTGGCCACCACCTGCTCCAGTTCGGACATCACGTCCGGCTGGGCGGTGATGACCAGCGCATTGGTGGTCTCGTCAGCGGAGATGGCCAGCTTGCCACCGCCGATGCTGGCGCCACCTGTGGTTGCGCCGCCGCCCTTCTTGTCGGCCTCGATGCTGGAGCTGACGCCCTTGAGCACCTCGACCATGTCTTTGGCCTTGCCATATTTGAGGTAGAAGACCCGGGTGTTGCCCTGGCTCTGCAGGTCGCGGTCGAGCTGGCGCACCATCTGGATGATGCGGGCGCGCGCTTTCGGCTCACCACTCACCACCACAGAGTTGGTGCGCTCGTCGGCCACCACCTTGGGGGAGAGCAGCAGGGAAGCGGTGCCGCCCTGGGGGTTGCCATCCTTGTTGAGGTTGGTTACCAGCCGCACCATTTCACCCGCCGAGGCAAACTTGAGCTTGATGATGTCCACATCCTGATCGCCTGCGCGGTCGACCCGGTTCACCACCTCCACCAGACGGTTGACCACGGCGGCGCGGCCGGTGATCAGCAGCACATTGGAGGGCTCGTAGTGCACCACGTTGCCACCGCCGGCGTTGTCGTTGAGCTGGCGCAGCAGTGGCGCCAGTTCACGGACCGAGACGTTGCGCACCGGCACTACTCTAGTCACCATCTCGTCGCCCATGCCCGGGTTGCTGCCATCCACCACCGGAATGGCGGAGGTCTTGGCATCCCGCGAGCGCAGCACCTTGAGCACTCCGTTGTCCATCGGCACCACGGCAAAGCCGTAGACGTCGAGCACGCTCAGGAAGAACTGGTAGTACTGCTCCTCATTGAGCAGGTCGTAGCTGCGCACGTTGATCTTGCCGCGCACCGAGGGCTCTATGATGATGGTTTTATTGAGGTTCTTGCCCACCGTATTGATGAACTCTTCAATGTCGGCGTTCTTGAAACTGGCAGAGTATTCGGTGGCCCAGGCTGAGCCCGCCATCATCAGTGCCGCTGCGATAGTGGCCAGACGCCAGCTTTTCCCTTTAGTGGTCATTATTGGTACGACTCCAAATCATTATTCTGACAAGCGCACATAGATGTCGAACTGTTCGCCCTGTCGCTCGACGGTCACTGTCATTTCCGTTGCGCCAGCCATCTGCTGCATCGCCTGCATGGCTTGCATGTTGTCCCGTAAATCCAGCCCGTTGATGCTGATGGCCAGGTCATTGGCCTGCAGCCCGCTCTGGTTGAAAAACTCAGGATTGCTGCCCGGGTTGAGGCGATAGCCGGTCATGCGGCCATCCACCTGAACCGGTGAAATATTGAGGTAATCGGTGATCTTGCCCGGATCGGCCATCAGCTCGCTGCGCAGGGAGCCAAGGGGGGCGGCGTTGGTCTGCGGCAGCGGCTTGCCATACTCCTCGCCATCCAGCATCAGGGTCTCGTCGCGGCCATCCCGCTCGATGATCACCCGATCCGGATAGACCTGCCGGATCCGCGCCTGGGTGCCGTCAATCATGTCACCGACCCCGTAGGAGTTCTGGATGCCGGACATGGCGATGATGGCGATGGATTTGGCGGGATCCGAGCTGGCCAGCACTCCGTTGAGCTGGGCATTGAGCTGGGTACGCGGCGCATTGGCGGCCACGGCGGCTTTGGCCTGCGCCTTGGGGATCGCCTTGCCAAACAGCGCCAGTCGGCTCACCTCACCCAGTTCAAGGCGCGGGTTGCTCTGGCCGCTGACCGCCACGGCGGAGGGTTGCCACGGTTGGCTGGTTTGCGGACTTGCCAGGGTGAGCAGACGCCAGGTGAGGGCGGCGCTCTGCTGGGCCAGCATGATCAACAGCGCCAGAAAGGCCACCTGGGTGACTCTGGTCATGGGAAGCCGCCGGCACTGGGCCAGCAGCATGGTCAAGATGTCATCCCTGAATCGTAGCGTCATATTAATCAACAAATTCCAGGCTCTGGGGCGGCTGCGTATTGTGTACGGCGGAGTGCTGTGACACAACGGGTCCGGGCGCGCCAAACCGTAAAAATGGATATTTCATCACATCGTAAACCTTTGAATGCTCACAAAAGTGGCACTCAGGTGAGGTGCATCCTGCTTGCCAGCGAACATCAGGGTACGGTGCGTACTCATCCTCGCCAATCCTGCAGCGCCTTGAGGGTCACGCTCTGTCCGGCGACCTGCAGCACTATGTATTGCTGGTCGATGGTAGCGAGCACGACCCCCGGGGCGATTTCGCTCCCTTCCCGGTATTCCCGGCCATTGAGCACCACGGCCCGCTTGGCGGGGTTGGAGGAGAACACATGAGAGCCGTAGCGCAGCTGCGGCACCTGCTGGCGCACCGATTGGGGTGCCGAGCCCAGCGCCATCAACTGGGCCGGTTGCACGTTGTTCTGGCCGGTGGCGTGTGGCGCCTCCTGCAATGGGGTTTCATTGAGGGCTTTCATCAGCTGCTCGGCCAGACTCAGCGTGGGGGTATTCCCCTGACTTACCCCCTCGTTTTTGGCCACTGCTCTGGGTTGTACCACCGGCTCCGGCAGGGGCGGGGGTAGCGGACGGGTCACCATCGCCTTGGGTTCGACCCGCACGAAGGGCGGAGTGATCACCTCTTTCACCTCCACCTTCTCCTCGATGGGGCGCAGGTGGATCAGATGCCAGCCATAGTTGGCACCTGCCCCCAGCAACAGGGCCAAGGGAGCCAGCAGCCAGCCGATGCGGCGTGGGCTGCGCTCCTCTTCCCGGGGCATGGGCAAGCCCATGGCCGGAATATGGGCGGAGAGTTGCGGTTGCTGCGCACGGCGCAGCGCCTTGAGCAGGGTAGACATCAGGAGGCCTCCTCCAGTCTGGGCATGGGTTCACCGGAGAGGGCGTTGAGACGCAGCAGGGTGTTGCTGCCCGCGATGCCATCAGGGGTGAGCCCCTGATCCCGCTGGAACTGCTGCAGCTTGTTTTTGAGCTCGCCATCGAAGCGGCGCACCTTGCGTTCGGGTTGTTGCAACGCACGGCTGAGGGCATTGTCGAGCCACTGGATCTGGGTCTGACCGGCATTGCTGGCGATCAGGCTGACGCCCCCTTTCGGCATACGCCAGAGCAGGGTGTAGCTGCCGCCCCAGTTGTCGCTGAGCCACTGGCGATCCACCTGCCAGCTCTGGTCACCTATCATCAGGCTGGCCTTGTTCGGCCCCAGATTGACCAGGGTCGCGTAGTAGAGGCCGCCAGTCTGGTCAGTGAGCGTGATCATGGCGGGATACTGCAGGGCGCGCAGCTCGTCGAGGCTTGCCTCTCCCTCCTGACAGCGCAGACCGGCACGGGGGGCGTTATCGCAGGTTGCTTCGAACGGTTCCGGTTCATAACCCCAGACCCGATAGAGATTCTGCATGGCGCTGTCGGGGTCGATGGCCTGATTGATTGCCTCGGTCAGCTGCTCCTGCTGCTCGGCGGTCTCGTCGATGGTGACCGGCACCTCGACCTTGACTACCGGACGGGTGGGGAACACGCCGAAAAATTGCCAGCCCCACCAGCCTGCTGCCACCAGCAGGGCGCCCGCCAGCGTCACCATCAGACCGGAGGCCCAGCTTCCTTCGTCCCGAACACCATTGACCTCGAAGGCGGCCTGGCTGATATCGCTGTGGACAATCTTGTAGCTGCCACGGGCGAAAGCGGCGATCAGGGCGCGGTCGCAGATGAGGTTGATGAAACGGGGGATGCCGCCACTCAGGCGATGAAGCGTCTTGATGGCGCGCGGGGTGAAGATGGGTTGTACGCAGCCTGCAACTTGTAGCCGGAAGCGGACGTAGGCATCCACATCGCTATGTGAGAGCGGCAGCAGGTGATAGCGGGCGGTAATGCGCTGGGCCAGCTGACGCAGCAGGGGTTGGCGCAGCATCTGTTGCAGCTCGGGCTGACCGATCAGCACCACCTGCAGCAGTTTTCGTTCGTCGGTTTCGAGGTTGGTGAGCAGACGCAGCTGCTCCAGTACGCCGGGCAGCAGGTGCTGCGCCTCATCCACCAGTACCACGCTGCGCTTGCCTGCCGCCAGGTTGGCCAGCAGGTGATCGCGAATAAGGTCGAACAGCCGCTTGATCCCGGCATCCTCGGGATAGGGGAGTTGAAACTCGTCGCAGATGGCGGCCAGCAGATCCCGTTCGGTCAGCGAGGGGTTGAGGATATAGGCGATCTCGGTCTCGGCGGGCAGCTGTTGCAGCAGGCAGCGGGAGACGGTGGTTTTGCCGGTGCCCACTTCGCCGGTCAGCAGCACAAAGCCGCCGCCATCCTGCAATCCATAGTTGAGATGAGCAAGGGCTTCGCCGTGGCGCTCGCTCATATAGAGGTACTTGGGATTGGGCGAGATGGAAAACGGGTGTTCCGAGAGGCCGAAGAACTGTGTGTACATGAGGGTATTCTTTTGTAGCCGGCGACAGATGAAAAATGTCTCCGGATGATAGCAAACCTCGCTTTCATTGGAAGCCATCATTGGCGCCGGAGGGCAAATTGCGGTCTTTTCCTGCCATCTTGTGATCCCGGTTGCGTCATTGGCACAAGTCCGGATCACAAAATGACAAAAAATAGCTGTAAATAAAGGGAAATATCAATATGGGCGCGGCGTGGCAAAGGCCGTCAGCATGGCGCTGAATCGGCGATAACCAGACCTGTTTGTGTACAATTTATGACGCCTGTTGCTCTGTCAGCCATCAGGGCAAGCTGGTCGGAATGTACTTGCTCAGTGGTGATCCTGAAACTGCGCGGCAATATCTCTGAACTGCGCTTCACAGGCGAGAAACGCCGCGACAATGCCGGGATCAAAATGGCTGCCGCTCCCCTTCACGATGATCTCCTTCGCGTCCTCATGGCTGAAAGCAGGTTTGTAGACCCGTTTCGAGATGAGGGCATCGTAGACATCCGCTACCGCCATCAAACGCCCGGAGAGGGGAATGTCCTCACCCGCCAGCCCAGCCGGATAGCCGCTGCCATCCCACTTTTCGTGGTGGGTGAGGGAGATCTCCCGGGCCAGCCGCAAGAAGGAGTTGGAGCCCAGCTGCGCCTCGGCACTCGCCAGCGCATCGGCGCCGATCTGCGGGTGGCGCTTCATGATGGCGAACTCCTCGTCGGTCAGCTTGCCCGGTTTGAGCAGGATGGCATCGGGAATGCCCACCTTGCCCACATCGTGCAGCGGGGCCGACTTGAACAGCAGGTCGATGGTGGCGTCATCGAGCGGATAGCGATCCCAATCGCTGCGACTGAGGTATTGCGCCAGCGCCTTCACATAGTGCTGGGTGCGGATGATATGGGCGCCGGTCTCGTTGTCACGGGTCTCTGCCAGCGAGGCGAGGCCGAGGATGGCCACGTCGCGGGTCAGGTTGAGCTCGTCGCTGCGGGATTTCAGCTCACCGATCATCTGATTGGTGCTGGCGGCGATAAGGCCGAACTCGTCATCCCGGGTGACCGGCACCCGGGCGTCGAAGTCACCACACTGTACTCTGGCCATTGTGCTGGTCTGCTGGCGCAGGGATAGGCCGAGATTGCGACCATAACCGTGAATAATGAGGGCGAGATAACAGAAGGTCACCGTCATTACGAAGGCGATCTCCCACAGGATGTAGTGCTGGGCATCGACCCTCGGCAGGCTGCGCTCCACCGTCACCAGCCACTCCAGATCCTTGTTGAACAGCAAGAAGAAGACACCCCCCAGCAGGGTGAGGGTCGCCAGGGTAAAGAGGGTGAACTTGCGTGGCATCGGCATGGCCAGCGGGTGGCTCAGTGCCAGGCTCTGCTCGGCTTGCCGTGTTCTGGCCCGATTCCAATCCCGCTCCAGGGTCAGATCGGCCGCCACCAGAAAGCCGAGGGTGGTCATCCCCAGCAGCACCTTGAGGTGACTCTCCAGCGGGAAGTCGTGGGTCAGGGCGTTGTAGCCCGAGAGCAGCAGTGCTCCCAGCAGGTAGAAACCCACCTCCAGTCCAAACCCGTCCAGCCCGTTGCGCGCCAAGGGCCGCCTTGAAAGCAGCCAATTGCGCACGGCGAACATGATGGCGAACGTCACCAGGGTCGGCCCCAGCAACTGGGGCAGGGTGAGACTCTCGAGAAACGGGCAAACCTGCCAGCCATAGAGACAAAATAGTGACAGGGTTACCCCGTAGTGCAGGGCGCAGCGCCCCGTGATCCTCTGCATATTCCCACCCATGTTGCTGGTTATTGTTATGTCGGCGGGAGGCCCGCCATTACAGGCGCCGCAGCAGCAGGCTACCGATGGAGTAGCCAGCGCCAAAGGAGCACAGTACGCCGCGAGCCCCCGCAGGAAGGTCGCGATTGTACAGATGAAACGCGATGATGGAACCCGCCGAGCTGGTATTACCATAGCTATCAAGAATGACCGGCGCCTCCTGCTGGCTGGCATCGTGGCCCAGCAGCTTGCGACCGATGAACTGGTTCATGGTGAGGTTGGCCTGATGGAGCCAGAGCCGGTTCAGGCTCTCGGCGGGCCAGCCCTGCTCATCGAGCTGGTTGGCAATCTGGTCGCACACCAGCGGTAACACCTCCTTGAACACCTTGCGCCCCTGCTGGCGAAACAGCTTGTCGTCACTGTAGCGGGTACGCGGGCTCAGCCGGTTCAGAAAGCCGAAGTTGTTGCGGATGTTGTTGGAGTACTGGGTCACCAGCTTGCTGGCTACCAGCTGCCACGGATTGGCCACCTTGCAATCGGCCTCCCGCTCCAGCAGCACCGCGGTGCAGGCATCGCCGAAGATAAAGTGACTGTCTCTGTCCCGGAAATTGAGGTGTCCCGAGCAGATCTCCGGATTGACTACCAGCGCCAGTTTGGCGGTGCCTGCCGCCAGCATATCGGCGGCTGTCTTGATGCCGAAGGTGGCAGACGAGCAGGCCACGTTCATGTCAAAGGCCATGCCGCTCGCCCCCAGATAATGCTGCAGCTCGATGGCCAGTGCCGGATAGGGGCGCGGCATGTTGGAGGCGGCGACGATCACCAGATCGATCTCGCCGGGCTCGCGGCCGGCGGCGATCAGTGCCTGCTCGGCGGCGGCCACCGCCATCTCCACCATGATGGAGGGCATCTCATCGGGTCGCTCCGCCAGCAGCGGTTGCATGATATCGGGATTGAGTACTCCCTCGCGGCTCACCAGATAACGGCTCTTGATGCCGGATGCCTTCTCGATGAACTCGCAGCTGGAGTGCTGCTTGGCGGGGATCTGGCCGGCATCGATGGCGGAGGCGTTCTCCTCGTTGTAGAGATCCACATACTGGTTGAAGGCGGCCACCAGCTCTTCATTGCTGACGGCAAAGGGTGGGGTATAGAGGCCTGAGCCACTGATCACGATAGAGGTCATCTTTGCTCCTCGCCGGGTGCGTTCCCGGCTTGTCGGTTTATAGGGTAGAGAGGGTTACAGCTGGTCGATCGCCGCAGCGAGACCCGCCAGGGTCAGCGGATGCATCCGTCCGCCAACCACGTCATTCATCAGTTTGATGGAGGGGTGCCAGAGCCACTCCCGCCGCGGGGTGGGATTGATCCACACCAGTTTGGGAAAGTGCTGCTGCAAGCGGGTAAGCCACACCTGACCCGACTCCTCGTTCCACTGCTCGACACTGCCGCCCGGCCAGGTGATCTCGTAGGGGCCCATGGTGGCATCCCCCACTAGGATCACCCGGTAGTCGCTGCCGTAGGTGCGCAGCAGCCGCAGGGTATCGAACCGCTCCTCAAAGCGGCGGGCGTTATCCTTCCAGACGAAGTCGTAGAGACAGTTGTGAAAATAGAAGTACTCCAGATGCTTGAACTCGTGGCGCAGGGCGGAGAAGAGGCGCTGCACCTCGGCCACGTGGGCATCCATGGAGCCCCCCACATCGAAAAAAACCAACAGCTTGACCCCGTTGTGGCGCTCGGGCCGCAGCTTCACATCGAGCCAGCCCTGGCGGGCAGAACTTTTTATGGTGTCGTCGAGATCCAGCTCGTCGGGATTGCCTTTGCGCACCCAGCGTCTGAGCTTGCGCAGCGCGAGCTGAATGGCACGCTGGCCGAGCGGTGAGTCCTCGCTGAAGTTGCGATAATGACGGGCCTCCCACACCTTGGCCGCCTTACCGTGCAGCCCCTCTCCACCCATGCGCACCCCCTCGGGGTGAAAACCGCCATGGCCAAACGGGCTGCTGCCGCCAGTCCCTACCCACTTGTTGCCACCGGCGTGGCGCTCTTTCTGCTCGCTTAACCGCTGGTTGAGGGTCTCCAGCAGCTTGTCGAGTCCGCCGAGGGATTTGAGCAACGCCTTCTCCTCTGGGCTCAGCAGTCGCTCGAACTCCTTGCGCAGCCACTCCTCGGGCAGGCTTTCCGGCAGCAGGGGGATGGCTTCCAGCCCCTCGTAGTATTCGGCGAAGGCGCGATCGAAGCGATCGTAGTGGGCCTCGTCTTTTACCAGCAGGCAGCGGGAGAGCTGGTAGAACTCGTCCATATCGACAGCGACCAGCCGGGCGGCCAGTGCGGCGTGCAAGTCCAGCAACTCGCGCAGGCTGCAGGGGAGCTTGTGGCGGCGCAGGTGGGTAAAAAAGTCGATCAGCATAAATTAGTTGCCGCGCCGGGCCAGAAAGGCGAGCTTCTCGAAGAGATGCAGATCCTGCTCGGTCTTGAGCAGGGCGCCATATAACGCGGGCACCAGCTTGCCTGGCTCGCGGGCGCGCATCGCCTCGGGGGCGATATCGTCGGCCAAGAGCAGGCGGATCCAGTCCAGCAGCTCCGAGGTGGAGGGTTTCTTGCGCAGCCCCTCTACCTCGCGCAGCTCGAAGAAGAGGTCCATTGCCTCGCCAAGCAGGCTCTCCTTGAGGTCGGGGTAGTGGAGTTTGACGATGGCCTGCATCTCGGCCTTGTCGGGGAAGCGGATGTAGTGGAAGAAACAGCGGCGCAGGAAGGCGTCCGGCAGCTCTTTTTCGTTGTTGGAGGTGATGATGACCACCGGCCGCTGGCGCGCCCTGACTCGCTCACCGGTCTCATAAACGTCGAACTCCATCCGATCCAGCTCCAGCAGCAGATCGTTGGGGAATTCGATGTCGGCTTTGTCGATCTCGTCGATCAGCAGCACTGGCCGCTGCTCGGCGCTGAAGGCCTGCCACAACTTGCCTTTACGAATGTAGTGGCTGATATCGGCCACTCTGGGGTCGCCGAGCTGGGAGTCCCGCAGCCGGGCCACCGCATCATATTCGTAGAGTCCCTGTTGAGCCTTGGTGGTGGACTTGATATGCCAAGCAATGAGGTCGGTGCCGAGATGGTCGGCGACCGCTTCCGCCAGCACCGTCTTGCCGGTGCCCGGCTCCCCCTTGATCAGCAGCGGTTTCTCGAGGGTGATGGCGGCATTGACCGCCATCTTCAATGCATCGGAGGCGAGATACTGGCTGCTTCCTGAAAATCCCATAACGTCGGTTCCTTTGACGATTGGCTCCCGGAGTCAGGGGCCAGAGAGAATAAGCTCTATATGTTGTAATACCATATGGTTATAACGAATAGTCACTTCTCATTCAGAAACCACAGGGTAATCTTGTTTCATCGTCGTAACAAACACAGGGATAGCACCATGAGCAAAATTTTTGAGGACAATAGCCAGACTATCGGTCACACCCCGCTGGTTCGTCTCAACCGTGTTACCAAAGGCCGCGTGCTGGCCAAGATCGAGAGCCGCAACCCCAGCTTCAGCGTCAAGTGCCGCATCGGTGCCAACCTGATCTGGGATGCCGAGAAGCGCGGTATCCTGACCAAGGGTAAGGAGATCATCGAGCCCACCAGCGGCAACACGGGTATTGCTCTGGCCTTTGTCGCGGCCGCTCGCGGCTATCCCATCACTCTGACCATGCCGGCCACCATGAGCCTGGAGCGCCGCAAGTTGCTCAAGGCGCTCGGTGCCAATCTGGTGCTGACCGAAGGGCCGCTCGGCATGAAGGGGGCCATTGCCAAGGCCAACGAGATCCTCGAGTCCGAGCCGGGTAAGTATGTGTTGCTGCAACAGTTTGAAAACCCGGCCAACCCGGAGATCCACGAAAAGACCACCGGCCCCGAGATTTGGGATGCCACTGACGGCGAAGTGGATGTGTTCGTGGCCGGGGTCGGTACCGGCGGCACCATTACCGGTGTCTCCCGCTACCTGAAGAAGACCCAGGGCAAGGCGGTGGTCTCTGTCGCGGTCGAACCGGCCGAGTCGCCGGTCATCAGCCAGAAGCTGGCCGGGGAAGAGATCAAACCGGGCCCCCACAAGATCCAGGGGATCGGCGCCGGCTTTATCCCGGGTAACCTGGACCTCTCCCTCATCGATCGGGTGGAGAAGGTGACCAGTGACGAAGCCATCGAGATGGCCCGTCGCCTGATGGAGGAGGAGGGGATCCTGGCCGGTATCAGCTCCGGTGCTGCGGTGGTGGCTGCCAGCCGTCTGGCCGAGCTGCCGGAATTTGCGGGCAAAACCATAGTGGTCATCCTGCCGAGCGCGGCGGAGCGTTACCTCTCCAGCGCCCTGTTTGCCGGGGTGTTCAGCGAGCAGGAGCTGCAGCAGTAACTGATCGGAATCTTTCAAAACAGCGGCGCTCCCAGGAGC
>NZ_JBFOCT010000028.1:272188-335775 GCF_040907925.1 Aeromonas sp. s12
CCCAGGAGCGCCGCTTCTTTATGGGCTAGACTCAACCCCTGTTAGTGTCACTTGATCCTTATTTTTTGGGGTAAAATAACAAGTTCCGGAGTGAGAAAAAAAGCAGACATTCCGCTCTAAATCTCATATCCTGTGCGGCGTCACGCGGTGTTTGCTGGCTGGGTATCACAAAGTAACAAAGTGTTATTTTTCGTTATAAAATAATTTCAGGCCAGTCCTGATGCGGCTTGTAGCCCAATAACTGAAAATTGCCAACCAGCGCGCCGATTACTGCACAGAAACTTGACCTGGATTAAACCATTGCGGGTCTGCTTTCGTTACTTTACAACATATCCATACTGACACGGTGGGTCAGGTTGCTTCAAAAACGACCAATCCACCAAAAAATATCAATAATATGGGGTGAAACCATGTACGAGAAGTCTGTTGTTATTACTGCTGAAAACGGCCTGCACACCCGTCCGGCAGCTCAGTTCGTGAAAGAAGCCAAAGAATTCCAAAGCGAGATCACTGTGGTCTCCGGTGGCAAGTCCGCCAGCGCCAAGAGCCTGTTCAAGCTGCAGACCCTGGGCCTGACCAAGGGTACCAACGTAACTATCCAGGCTGACGGCCCGGATGCTCAGCAAGCTGTTGAGAAGCTGGTTGCCCTGATGGACGAGCTGGAGTAATCCAGCTTTAGATTCCTCCCCCACAGTCGTTTTAATAGGAAGGATTATGATATCTGGCATTCTTGCGTCCCCCGGTATCGCATTCGGTAAGGCGCTTCTTCTGAAAGAAGATGAAATCGTTATCAATCAGGGCAAAATCTCTGCTGACCAGATTGATGCCGAGATCAACCGTTTCCTCGAAGCTCGTACCAAGTCAGCTACCCAGCTGGAAGCCATCAAAGAGATGGCCGGTCGCACCTTCGGTGAGGAAAAAGAGGCCATCTTCGAAGGCCACATCATGCTGCTCGAAGATGAGGAGCTGGAAGGGGATATCAAATCCTTCATCAAAGAGAACAAGGCTTCCGCTGACAAAGCCATCTATGAGGTGATCGAACAGTACGCCAAGATGATGGCCGAGCTGGATGACCCTTATCTGCGCGAACGCGCTACCGACTTCCGTGACATCGGTACCCGTCTGGTCAAGAACGTACTGGGCATCGCCGTTGTCAACCTGAGCACCATCGACGAAGAGGTGATCCTGGTCGCCAAAGACCTGACCCCGTCTGAAACCGCTCAGATTAACCTGAAATATGTGCTGGGTTTCGTCACCGACATCGGTGGCCGTACCTCTCACACCTCCATCATGGCCCGCTCCCTGGAGCTGCCGGCCGTGGTAGGCACCAACGACATCACCGAGCGCGTCAAGAACGGTGACATGCTGGTGCTGGATGCGATCAACAACCAGATCATCATCAATCCGACCGCTGAACAACTGACCGAAGCCAAGAAGTTCCAGGCTCAGTTCCAGGCCGAGAAAGATGAGCTGGCCAAGCTGAAAGATCTGCCTGCCATCACGCTGGATGGCCACCAGGTCGAAGTGTGCGCCAACATCGGTACCGTCAAGGATACCGAAGGTGCCATCCGCAATGGCGCCGAAGGCGTGGGTCTGTACCGTACCGAGTTCCTGTTTATGGACCGTGACGCGCTGCCGACCGAAGAAGAGCAGTTCAAAGCCTACAAAGAAGTGGCCGAAGCGATGCCGGATCAGCCGATCATCGTGCGTACCATGGACATTGGCGGCGACAAAGAGCTGCCGTACATGAATTTCCCGAAAGAGATGAACCCCTTCCTGGGCTGGCGTGCCGTGCGTATTTTCTTCGACCGCGAAGACATCATGCATGCTCAGCTGCGGGCCATTCTGCGCGCCTCTGCCTTCGGCAAACTGCGCATCATGTTCCCGATGATCATCTCTGTCGAAGAGTTCCGTAGCCTGAAAGCTACCGTAGAGACGCTGAAAGCCGAACTGCGTGCCGAAGGCAAAGCCTTTGATGAATCCATCGAAGTGGGTATCATGATCGAGACCCCGGCCGCTGCCGTGATGGCTCATCATCTGGCCAAGGAAGTGGATTTCTTCAGTATCGGTACCAACGACCTGACCCAGTACACCCTGGCTGTCGATCGTGGTAACGAGATGATCTCCGCCATGTACAACCCGCTGTCACCCTCCGTCCTGACCCTGATCAAGATGGTTATCGATGCGTCCCACGCCGAAGGCAAGTGGACCGGTATGTGTGGTGAACTGGCTGGTGACGAGCGCGCTACCCTGCTGCTGCTGGGTATGGGTCTGGATGAGTTCTCCATGAGCGCCATCTCTGTACCGCGTATCAAGAAGCTTATCCGCAATACCAACTTCGAAGATGTGAAGGCAATGGCTGATCAAGCACTGAGCTTTGCCACCGCCGCTGAAATCGAAGCATGCGTAGATAACTTTATTAAGCAGAAAGCAGTCTGCTAAGATCGGCTGCAAACAGCGACAAATCATCTCTAGGAGCTTTATATGGGTCTGTTTGATAAACTGAAGAAACTGGTTTCCGACGATAGCTCTGACACCGGCGGCATCGAAATCTTTGCTCCGCTGTCTGGCGAAATCGTGCCGATCGAAGATGTGCCTGATGTTGTCTTCGCCGAGAAGATCGTTGGTGACGGTATCGCCATCAAGCCGGCTGGCAACAAGATGGTTGCTCCGTGCGATGGCACCATCGGCAAGATTTTCGAGACCAACCACGCGTTCTCTCTGGAATCCGACTCCGGTATCGAGCTGTTCGTTCACTTCGGTATCGACACCGTTGAACTGAAAGGCGAAGGCTTCAAGCGTATCGCTCAGGAAGGTCAACAGGTCAAGCGCGGCGACACCATCATCGAGTTCGATCTGGCCGTTCTGGAGGCGAAAGCCAAGTCTACCCTGACTCCGGTTGTCATCTCCAACATGGACGAGATCAAAGAGCTGATCAAAATGACTGGTGCCGTGACTGTGGGCGAGACCCCGGTTATCCGTATCAAGAAGTAATGCCCGGCCGGCTCACGCCAGTTGCGCAGTAAAAAACCGAAGCCTTGTGCTTCGGTTTTTTTTATGGCCGCGAGTCGGCTTCCCTTTCTGGTGATCACTCTATTCCGTTGAGATGACAACCCGGTTACGGCCCTGATCCTTGGCCTGATAAAGGGCCCGGTCTGCCATCATCAGCAGATAGTCGATGCTCTCCTGCCCCTTCATGCTGGCACACCCCAGACTGATGGTGAGGGATAGCTGCGTCCCCTGCCATGGCAAGCGGGTGGTACTGACATGCTGGCGCAGCTGTTCGGCGCGCCGTGCCGCCTGTTCAATATCGCAACCAGGCAGGATCAGCAGGAACTCCTCTCCGCCCCAACGGGCCAGACTCTCCCCCGGCAACAGCTGGCTCGCCATGGCGTGGGCGACGGCGCAGAGCGCGGCATCACCTGCAGGGTGGCCGTAGCGGTCATTAACCTGCTTGAAATGGTCGATATCTCCCAGTACCACCGAGAGGGGCTCACCCTGCAACCAAAGGGCCTGCAGCTGTTGCTGGGCGCCACGTCGGTTGGTCAGTTCGGTGAGCGGATCGGTGCAGGAGAGGCGGCTCACCTCTTCCACCATGCACTGCAGGTCGTGGATATCGCGAAAGGTGACGATATGGCCATCCGGGATGGCATCGGCACCCAGCTGGGCAGTGACGATAAACCAGCGCGACTGACCGCTCTTGCAGCGGATCAGCGCAGGCATTTCGGCGACCTCCAGCCCTTGCGACAAGCTCTGTTCCACCTGGGAGTGCCAGGAGTCGATGATGGTGCGGCGATACCCTTCATCCGGGTAGGCGACCTGAAACCAGGAGGCCATGTCCGGCAGATCGTCAAGGTTGTAGCCCAGCTGCTCAATAAAGGCTTTATTCAGGAAGCGGTGGCGCCGCTGCGGGATCATGTCGGGTGAGCAGCCATCGTGACGGGCAATGGATTCGGACACCAGAATAGGCAGCGGGATCACATCGAAGGAGCGAAACAGGATCTGTTGCAGTTCTCGGTCATTCATAGGAAAAGCGGCTCCACGATGCATCTTTTACATGCTTTACCATAGGTCAGACCTGTTTGGTGGTAAACCGATTTATAGCGGTTCCGCCGCCGGTTTTTCAGCCAAAGGAAAAGGCGAGAAAATGGCAGAGTTGTGTGCCGTGACCGTATCGGGTGAAAGCAGGGCTGGCTGAGGAGAAGGGGAGGGACAAAAGGTTCAAAAAAACCCACATGGTCAGGCACATGTGGGTCGGGAAAAACCAGACAGGGTAAAACAGACACTCCCTGTGTCGGTCATCTTCAGCTCAGGTGGAGGTGGTCCATCTGCTGGAGCTTTTCGGGCCAGGGCCCCTGCTGGTGGTCACCAAATCTTCACACGCTCGGAAGGTGGCAGATAGAGCTTGTCTCCCGGCTTGATGGCAAAGGCGCGATAGAAGGCCGGCATATTCGCGACGACGCCGTTGACCCGGTACTCCAGCGGTGAGTGGGGATCTGTCTTGAGCAGAACGGCAGCGAGCTCGGGCCGGTACTTTCCTTTCCACACCTGCGCCCAGCCGATAAAGAAACGCTGCTCGGCAGTGAAGCCATCGAGCACCGCTGGCAGGCGGTTGCCCAGGGCGAGCTGGTACGCCTTGTGGGCGATGGTCAAGCCGCCGAGATCGCCGATGTTTTCGCCAAGGGTCAGCTGGCCGTTGACATGCTCCCCCTTGATGGGCTCGAAACGGTCGTACTGTTTCGCCAGTTTTTGTGCTCGGGCGGTGAACTCCTTGAGATCGGCCGGAGCCCACCAGTTGTGCAAGGCACCGTTGCCATCGAATTTGGCCCCCTGATCATCGAAACCATGGCTCAGCTCGTGACCAATGACCGCGCCGATGGCGCCATAGTTGACCGCATCATCCGCCTTCAGATCGAAGTAGGGTGGTTGAAGTATGGCTGCCGGGAAGACGATCTCGTTGTTGTTCGGGTTGTAGTAGGCATTCACCGTCTGCGGATTGTCGAACCACTCCTCCCGATCCACCGGTTGATGGAGGCGGGCAAGGTGCTCGTTGTAACGCACCGTGGCCGCGCGCTGGGCATTGCCGACCAGATCATCGGGACGGATCTCGATTGCGCTGTAATCCTGCCACTGGTCCGGATAGCCGATCTTGACCCGTACCTTCTCCAGTTTCGCCAGCGCCTGCTGTTTGGTCGGAGCAGACATCCAGTCGAGCTCGCCGATCTCCTGGCGATAGGCGGCGATCAGATTGCGCACCATGGTCGCCATCTGTGCCTTGGCCTCGGCCGGAAAGTAGCGCTCCACGTAGAGTTTGCCCACCGCCTGACCCAGATAGTCGTCCAGCACCTCCATGGCCTGCTTCCAGGGCTCCCGCTGCCGGGGGATGCCGCTCAGGGTCGTACCGTAGAAAGCGAAGTGCAGGGCATTGCTCTGGCTGTCGAGATAGGGCGCATAAGTACGTAGCAGATGGAACAGGCAGTAGGATTGCCACTGCGCGATGCTGGTCTCCTGCATCACGGCGGCCAGCTTCTCCAGATAGTCCGGCTCACTGACGATGATCTCCGTTTCCCCGGCGATACCGGCCTCTGTCAGGTAGCGTTGCCAATCCAGGGGGGGCAGCAACTGACTGAGGCGGGCGAGGGGCAGTTTGTTGTAGGTGAGGTTGTCATCCCGCCACTTGACTCTGTCCCACTGCAGGCTGGCGAGGCGGGTCTCCAGCGCCAGAATGTGATGAGCCTGTTCGCTTGCCCCCTCAACGCCGGCATGGTTGAGCAGGGCGCGAATGAACTGCTCGTAGCTGGCCCGCAGTGCCTTGCTGGCGGCATCTGTTTTCAGGTAGTAGTCCCGATCCGGCAGACCGAGGCCGGATTGCTGCAAGTAGATCCCGTAGCGGTCAGGCTGTTTCTTGTCGGCCATGAACCCGATACCAAAGGGAGCGCCGCCGCCCAGCTTGCTGACACGGGCAAAGTAGGTGGCTAGCGAGGCGCCATCATGGATGGCCATGATCTCGTCACGTAGTGGCTGAATGGGGGTCAGCCCTTTGGCATCCCGTCCGGCCTGATCCAGATAGCTGGCGTAGAGGTCGGCTATCTGCTGGCGAGGGGTTCCGGCTTGTTGCGGGCGCTTGAGCAGCTCCTCCAGCAACACCTTGCGATCCTCCAGCGACTTGTCCGCCAACAGATTGCCGATGGTCTGCCCCGGCATGTCATCCGGTATTTGGGTCTGGGCCAGCCAGTTGCCGTTGACGTGGCGAAACAGATCGTCCGCCGCGCGCACGCTGTTATCCATGCTGGCCAGATCCACCCCGGAGTGGCCGCTGGTGGCACCGGCGCATGGCGCGAGGCCAAGCAGGGCCAGCGCAATGAGGCTGGCGATCATGCTGCGTTGCTGTTTCATCTTGTGTGTCCTGTATGGGGTGCCAGTAGTGAATCGGCTATACCCGCTGGCCAATCAGCTGCGAACGACCGAGAGGAAGCGACCGTCGTGATTGAAGGTGCAGGTAAAGTCGACCGCATCATCGTCGGTCTCGTACTGGCCATAGACCTTGTATCTGTGGCCACTCTCTTCTGCCGACTCGGTGGTGATATCGCGGGGGGAGACATGGAATTTGCTGGCCGCTTCCCCCGAGCAGTAACGGGGCATCTTGCTGGTGGTCATATGCTGGTCATCGTTATCGTCATGCTGGCCATCATGCTCGTGTTTGTTATCGCTGTGCTTTTTCCCGGCGTAATAGCCAGCGGCGCCGATGGCACCCAGCGCCGCTGCACCTATCAGGACTTTCTTGGTATCCATATTCTGGCAACCGCTCAATGCCAGACAGGCGGCCAATCCCATTACCATCAAGGAGTGTTTCATCTCTCGGATCCTTTCAATTATCAAATGAGCAAGTCGATGTCAGCCGGACGGTGGTCACAGGGCCCGGCGCTGTAATGGCGCCACTTTGCAATGGTCAGGATGAAGAGGACACTCAAATAAAATTAAAAAAAGTTATAAAAATCCGGGAGCCGGAGCGAGCGCGGTATGGGGGGCGCGGTGAGGGGAGAAGGGCGCAGGTTTCATCTGTGCGGTAAGTAGTGGTGTGGGGCAAGTGTTTGTTTTTAGACTTTTATTTCTCTTTATATTTTATCAAGGGTGATGGCTGCCTGTTGTGCGGCGGCCAGCCATGTTGGCAATGGATAACAGTCTCTATCTTCATAAACAGGGCATAAAAAAGCCGCTCACCAGGGTGAGCGGCTGTTGCCATCAGATTCATGCAGTTCGCTATCAGGCTGGCTGTTTGCCATCTTCTGCGGGCGGCGGCAGGGCGGCGGAGTTGGACTCCACCTTCTGCTCTTCGCCCTGCATGTTCTTGATGTAGACATCCATCTGGTTGAAGGCGATCTCGATGCCGTTCTCGCGGAACAGCTGGTCGATCTTGCGGTTCAACTCGTCCACCGCCGGGTTGCGATCACCCAGTTCGCTCACGAAGAAGCGCAGCTCGTGATCCAGCGTGCTGGCGCCAAAGGTGAGGAAGTAGACGATGGGGGCCGGATCTTTCAGCACGCGGCTGTTTTCGTCGGCCGCCTGTTTGAGCAGGGTACGGGTCAGTTCCAGATCCGAGCCATACGCCACGCCCACCCGCACGATCACCCGGGTGACGGTGTCACTCAGCGACCAGTTGATGAGCCGTTCTGTCATCAGCTGCTGGTTGGGGATGATCACCTCTTTGCGGTCGAAGTCGGTCAGGGTGGTGGCGCGAATGCGGATCCGCGAGACGGTACCGGAGAAGGAGCCGATGGTGACAGTGTCACCGATCCGCACCGGACGCTCGAACAGGATGATGATGCCGGAGACGAAGTTGGAGAGGATCTCCTTCATGCCGAAACCGATACCGACTGACAGACCACCCGCTACCCACTGCAGCTTGTCCCACTGCACGCCCATCATGGAGAGAGCGGTCAGGGAGCCAAAGCCGATCAGCACGTAGTTGAGCATGGTGGTGATGGCGTAGGCGGTTCCCTGAGCCAGGTTGAGCTTGGAGAGCACCAGCACCTCCAGCAAGCCCGGCAGGTTGCGCGCCAGTGACCAGGCACCGCCGAGCAGCAGGAAGCCGATCAGCACGTCACTCAGGCTGATTGGGAAGAGCACGGCGTTGGCGCCGGTGCCTTCACTGCGGTGCCACAGCACCATGCTGTCGAGATAGGAGAAGACCGCGACCAGATCGGACCAGAGCCAGTAGAAGGCGACGCCGAAGATCAGCATCAGCACGGTACGGGTCAGACGCAGGGACTGCTGGCTGACATCCTCCAGATCCATGGGCTGCTCTTCGATGGACTCGCCCCCTTCCGCATCTTCCGAAGATTTGTGCTCACGCTTGGCCACCGCACGGCGGTAGGCCAGACGACGGGCAGCCAGCTCCAGACCGCGCAGGGCGGTGCGGTAGACCAGGCTCCAGATGATGATGAGGTAGAAGGATTCGATCAGGCGACCGGTCAGCTTCAGCGCGGTGTAGTAGTAACCGAGCACCGCCAGCACGATCAGCGCCACCGGCGCCAGCGCCAGAGCGATGGCGATCAGCGACTTCTGCATGCTCGCCTCGCCCTTGATGCGGGCGCGGGAGATGGGGAACACCAGATAGGCGGCCAGCCCCAGCAGGGTCAGGGTCATGGCCTGGCCGATCACGTCGTTGCCCAGGGTGGAGGGTTCAACCACCGCCTTGGTCGCGAGCATGATGAGCGGCAGCAGTGGCAACCAGATGTAGCGCATGCTGTTGCGCTTGGCCTGCAGCTCCGCTTTCGGGATCCGGAAGTGGGTCTCGGCGATGCCGCCCGGGCGCATCACGGCCAGATAGACGCTGAACACCAGATAACCGAGGGCGAGGTTCAGGGTGATCTGGAACATCAGCTTGGGACTGAGCAGACCGCAGTAGGTGAGCAGCAGACCGCCAGCCAGAATGAACATGCTGCCCGGCAGGCGTTGCAGCACGGTATAGAGCAGGGCGCGCGGGGTGTGCCACTGGCTGTCCTGACGGAAACGGCCAAGGTCCTTGGTGATCTTCTTCTCGCGCTCAACCAGCGCCGGACGTTTCCAGACCAGCAGGCCGCCGATCAGCAGCAGCGGGAAGGCGAGCAGGGAGATCCCCAAGAGCTCTTCGCGCCAGCGTTTCCAGTCCGGTTTCAATACCCAGTCGGAGGCCTGTTTGTAGGCCTGGGCGGGCCAGCTGATAAACCACTTGCTGTCGATGGGCTTGTTGCTGCTTACCCAGAAGATGTGTTGCTGCAGGGTAAATTCGATAGAGGCATAGACCCGCGCCAGCTGCTGCTGGGTCAGCTGCAGGCTGATGGCGTTGGTGAGCTGGCTGTCGAGTTGGCGGTTGAGCTGATCGAGCAGATTGATACGGGTATCGAGTAGCTTGGCAAGGCTCTCCTTGTCCTCTTCGCTGACCGGATCCTTGCTGCCGGCGATCAGATTGTCCAGATAGAGGTTCTTCTGGAATAGTTGGTCACGCTGCTGGCTCAGTTCAAACTGGGCCAGATGCAGATCGGCGATCTGCTCTTCCAGGTTTTTGACGGCGATGGTGGGCGCTGCCTCCAGCTGCTGGTAGAGCTGATAGAGGATGCGTGATAGCAGCAGATTGCCCTTGAGCATCTGCACCTGTTCATTGAGGTTGCGCTCGGTCTGGATGCCGCGCTCCAGCCAGCTCTTGGCTTGCAGGTTTTTCTGTACCAGCGAGTTGAGGCTGGTAGTGGCACCGATCAGCTGCTGGCTGAGCTGGTGGTTGAGTTCCTGCTCTTTTTGCACCAGCGGGCTGTCTTCGGTCGCCACCAGTTCACCGGTCTGCTCGGCGGTTTTTTCGGTGTCGCCGAGGCGCTTGGCGCTGCTCTGATCCTGCAACAGCTGCAGTTTCTGCTCTTCGCTGGCGAGACGGGCACTCTGGTAGTCGCGCTGCTTGATCGCCAGATCCTGCATGCTGGTACGGTTATCCAGCTCCTTTTGCAGGTGGGCCAGTTGCAGGTCGAGCAGAGCCAGCTCGGCACCGAGTTTCATCTTCTCGGCGCTGGAGACGCTTTCACCTGCGTTGAGGCGGGTACGGATCTCCTGACTGCGCTGGTAGGCGCGGCTCATGCTGGCCTGTGCCCGCTCCGGCAGGGTCTGCAAGCTGGTGAGCTGGCTGCCGATGGCGCCGAGGGCCTCCTGTGCCGCCTGCATGTTGGCCAGCACTTCCGGCTGACGGCTGTCGAGCTCTGCCAGACTCATGCTGGCGTATTCGCTCTTGATCTGCTCGGCACTCTTGCCCTTGGTCAGGGCATCGAGCTTGGCACTGATCTCTCTGAGTTCGGTGGGCAGGTTGCGGATCCGCAGGGCCTGGGTCTTGGCCTTCGCCTCTTCCTTGTCGATGCTGTCGAGCAGTCCGAGGGTTTCGGTCAGCAACTTCTGATCCGCTTGCTGACTGACGGTCAGGGTCTCTGATTTACCCAGACCATCCAGCGCTCGCTGAACTGCGTTGCGAGAGGGGACATCTTGCGCCATGGCTTGCGGCATGCAGAGGCTGGCGAGGAGACAGAGCAGCGGCAACAGGGTGGCCGAGACTCTTTTAAAACGTATTGAGGGCATATAACTTCCGGGTTATTACGCGATATTCGGGAGATTTCCCGCATAGATTAAATTCGCGTGGATTCTAACACCGGGCTTGTCAGGTAAGCAGGGGGGAGGGACAAAAAAAACGGCGCCCGCAGGCGCCGTTTTCAACTCGTTCAGCTCTGATTAAAGAACGTGAACAGAAGCGGTGTTGGTGGTGCCGCTCGGTACCAGAGCACCGGAGACCATCACAACAACGTCACCTTTCAGACCCATGCCGATTTCCAGCGCGGCTTCTTTACCGATGCGATAGAAATCGTCGGTAGAGGCGATGCTGTCAACCACGTGAGCAACCACACCCTTGGTCAGAACCAGCTGGGCAGCAGTTTTCTTGTTGGTGGTGATAGCCAGGATCCAGGCTTTCGGGAAGTACTTGCGGATGGCCTTGGCAGACTTGCCGCCTTCGGTAGCGACCACGATCAGCGGGGCGTCCAGCTTCTCGGAGGTCTCTACGGCGCCTTTACATACGGCTTCGGTGATGCGCAGCTTGTTGCTGTCGTTGGCAGCAGACAGGTTGGACGGCATCACGGCATCGGTACGCTCGCAGATGGTGGCCATGATGGTCACGGCTTCCAGCGGGTACTTACCCTTGGCGGATTCACCGGACAGCATCACTGCGTCGGTACCGTCCAGGATGGCGTTGGCCACGTCACCAGCTTCGGCGCGGGTCGGACGCGGGTTCTTGATCATGGAGTCCAGCATCTGGGTGGCAGTGATAACCACTTTGCGGGCTTTGTTGCACTTGGCGATGATCATCTTCTGGGCGAAGATAACTTCTTCAACCGGGATCTCTACACCCATGTCGCCACGAGCAACCATGATGCCGTCGGAAACAGCCAGGATCTCGTCGAAGTTGTCCAGACCTTCCTGGTTTTCGATCTTGGAGATGATCTGGATGTTCTCGCCACCGTGGGCTTTCAGGTGCTCACGGATTTCCAGAACGTCTTCTTTCTTGCGGATGAAAGAAGCAGCAACGAAATCAACGCCTTGCTCGCAACCGAAGATCAGGTCGCGCTTGTCTTTCTCGGCCAGGGCCGGCAGCTTGATGGAGACGCCCGGCAGGTTAACGCCTTTGTTCTCGCCCAGGTCACCGTTGTTCAGCACTTTACAGATAACTTCGCGCTCGGTGATTTCGATAACGTCCAGACCGATCAGGCCGTCATCAACCAGAATGCGGTTGCCGACGCGCAGATCGTTGGCGAAACCTGCATAGGTCACAGCCACTTTGTCTTTGTTGCCAACCACGGTCTGGTCGGTGGTGAAGGTGAAAGTCTGGCCAGCGACCAGCGCGACGTCGTTGCCGCCTTCCAGCTTCATGGTACGGATTTCCGGCCCCTTGGTGTCCAGCAGGATAGCTGCGTGCTTGCCGGTCTCGGCCATCACAGCGCGCAGGTTGCTGATGCGGCTGCCGTGCTCGGCGTAGTCACCGTGGGAGAAGTTCAGGCGCATGACGTTCATGCCGGCGTCCAGCATTTTGGCCAGCATTTCTTTGGATTCGGTCTTCGGACCGATGGTGCAGACAATTTTGGTCTTTTTCATGTCAATCTTCATGGTTAAGGAATTTCCGCCGAGCAATATACACCAGTTTTTGGAATCTTTTTATGATCCAGAAACAACGTTTTGACCAGATAACGTTTTCTTTTCAGGGATAACGTTTTCCTGTGAGTCACATTTTAGAGCATACGGCCACAGGTTCGGGCTGAAGGGATACAAATGTTGCCATCTGTGGTTGTTTGGCCGGGTTGAGGTTCAGATGTTGTAAAATGACCACCCGTCCGCTGTCACCGTCTTGTCACCGGCTTGCGCAAAAATGTTAGTTCATAGGCGCAAGGGTGAAGGAGGCAGGGATGAAAAACAGCAATGAAACCGGATGGGCTCTGCTCTTGCTGGGCGCCGCCCTGCTGCTGGTTCAGACACTGCCAGCCCGCTACTGGCCTGACAATGCCGGTCTGCTGGCGATCTTCTCCCATCCAGTGAAAGGGGAGGCGGCCGCCGAGGGATTGGCGTGGCGAGAGTGGCAGGATCACAGTGCAGCGACCCGGATGGCGCTTCGTACAGCCCGACCGCAGCCGGATGCGCCGCAGCCTTGATATCTATTGCCGATTCCCTGTCGTGAAGGCGTGTAATTATCAACCATTGGTTGATAGTGCTTATCTATCCTGCTGGATTGTTCACCTTTAATGGCAGGGGGATAATCGATTCCAACAGCGATATCCCCTCCGGTATCGCCCCCTGATACTTTGTTGGAGTCCGCTTTATGTCCCTCGCCCCCGTCTGGTTTATCTCTCACGGCGCACCGGATCTGGTGTTGCGTGAGCAACCCGCCACCCGCTTTCTGCGAACCCTGCGTCTGGGTGAGCTCAAGGGGCTGGTGGTCATCTCTGCCCACTGGTTCAGCCGCGAGTTGCAGATCAACGTCGAGCCCAAACCGGCGCTGATGTACGACTTTTACGGCTTTCCCGAACCCCTCTACCGGATGCGCTGGCCTGCCAGCAGCCCCGAGTGGCTGCAACAAGGGGTGAGCGACCAGCTGGCACTGGCCGGACTGACCGCCACCCCGGTGCGGCGCGAGCTGGATCACGGAGTCTGGTCGCCCCTATCTCTGATCGACCCAAACAGCGAGATCCCGCTGGTGCAGATCTCCATTCCCGCGAGCTTCACCCCGGCCCAATTGTGGCAGTTGGGAGAGGTATTGGGGGCGCTGCGCAGTCAGGGGATTGGCATCCTCGCCTCTGGCGCCATTACCCACAACCTGCGGGCGCTGGCACCGGAAGGCTCGCCAGTGCCGGAGTGGGCCAGCCAGTTTGTCGACTGGCTGGAGCAGAAGATGGCCGACGAGGATCGGCTGGCGCTGCTCGACTATCGCCAGCAGGCTCCAGGCGCGGTGGAGTCCCATCCCCACGATGACCACCTGCGCCCGCTCTTTGTGGCGTTGGGGGCGGCCGATGGTGTGGCGCCGACCCGGCTGCACGAGAGCTGGGATGGCGGCAGCCTCTATATGGGCGCCTACCGCTTCGGTTGATAGCCTCTCAACAAGACCCCGCCAATTGGCGGGGTCTTGTTATTTACAGCGTGGTGGACCGATGGTAGTGGAGATTGAGCCGAAGGCTCTCAGGGAACCACTACCCGGCTCTCGCCGCCGCCGAGGGCTTCGACCCTGATCTGCACGCCGATCCGCTCCACCAGCGTCTGGACGTGGGAGATGACCCCGATCTGGCGACCGGCGGCCTGCAGGGAGTCGAGGCTGGCGAGCGCCAGGTCCAGACTGTCCGGATCCAGGGTGCCAAACCCTTCGTCAATAAACAGCGACTCGACCTGGGTCTGCCGTGACGAGAGGCTGGAGAGGGCCAGCGCCAGTGCCAGCGACACCAGAAAGCTCTCGCCGCCGGAGAGGGAGTCCACTGAGCGCACCTCGTCCCCCATATCGAGATCCACCACCTGCAGCGCCAGATCGGTGCCGGGCACCCGCTCCAGCCGGTAGCGGGGCGACAGCTCGGCGAGCTGGGCGTTGGCCTCCAGCAACAGGCGCTCGAGGGTGAGGCTCTGGGCAAAGGTGCGGAACTTGGCGCCGTTGGCTTGCCCGATCAGGTCGCACAGCTGCTGCCAGTGATCGGCCACCGCCTGCTGGGCGGCCAGCTCCTGTTGCAGGCTGCCCGCCTTGAGCGCTGCTGCTTCGGCCTGTGCCAGCTTGCTCTTGCACTCGAACAGCTGCTCTTCAAGGGCTCGACAACGGGCATCGAGCGCCGCCAGTTGATCGCTCAGCTCTGCATCCGGCAGGGCGGCCAGCTCCGGGTGGTGCTCCCGATAGCGATCCCGCTTGCTCTCCTCCAGTGCCAGCGCCCGCTGCCGCTCGGCAAGGCGGGTGCGCGCCTCGCCAACCGCATCCTCCTGCCCTTGCAGGGCGGCGCGGCGCGCCTTGAGCTCATCGGGGCTGATGGCCAGCAGGCGGCGAAGGTCGTATTCGGCGATACCGAGGGTACTGGCGTGGGCAGCCCAGCGACCCAGCACCTCCCGTTTGCGACGGCTGCTCACCTGCTTCTCCTGCTCCACATGGGTGAGGCGGGTCTTGAGCTCGGTCTGCCGCTCCCGCAGAGCACGGCCGCCGCTTTGCATCAGCTCCAGTTCGCTGGCGAGCTGCTGCAGTCGTTGCTGCCAGCGGTTCTCGACCAGTGCGATCTCCTCGCCATTCAGACAGGCGGCGCGGCTGGTGAGCAGCCCCTGACGCTGCTGTTCGTGCTCCTTGTAGTCCCGCTCTAGTTTGTGCAGCAGCTCGCGCTGGGTCTGCAGGCGTGCCTCCTGCGCGCTCAGGGCGGGGGTGAGGCTGGCGATCTCGCTGGCTAGCCGCTCCCACTCGCTCTGGCCGTGCAGCCAGGCTTCGCAGGTCCGCTGCCACTCGTGCCACTGCTGGCTGCCGAGCCACTGGCGCCACGGTTGGCCGCCCATCTGCTCGTCGAGGCGGTGGGCGCCTTGCTCAAGGCGCTGGCGCAGGGTCGCCTCCTGCTCGCCCATCCCCTTCACTTCCCCTTCCAGCGCGATGCGCTGGCGATCGGCCTCCTGCCACTGCTGGTCAAACTGCTGGTGCTGGGCAGCCAACTGGCTAAGTTGCTGACGCACTCCCTGCAGCTGTTGCTGACCAAGCTGGGCTTGACGCAGCTGCTGTTGGCTCTGGGCCAACCCCTGCTCTAGCGCCTGGCCACGGCCAAGCAGGGTGCTCATCAGCTCGTTCCACTCAATGGGGCTTTGGCGCAGCGGCAGCGGATGGCCGAGCAGGGTATCGCCCCCCAGCTGTTGCCAGCGCTGGGTCAGCTGCTCGGCGCGGGTTTCCAGCTCCGGCAGATGTTGCTGACGCACCGCCAGCTGGCGGGCCAGCTCCTGACGCTCGCTCTCGCACTGGATGTATTGATGATTGAGCCGATCCCATTCGAGTTCGAGGCTTCTGACCCGCTCCGCCAGCTGACCCAGGATCCCCGCTACCTGGGGTTGGCTCTGGCTGTAGGGGTGCTCCCCGGAACCGCACAGCGGGCAAGGTTCGCCATCGCTCAGGATATGGCGATACTGCTCGAAGCTGGCGATGGCACGGGACTGCTCCAGCGCGTGGCGCGCCTCATCCCGCTGCAGGGCGAGCCGCTCGCGGGCGGGGGCCAGCTCTTCGCTTAGGGTGGCGAGCTTGCCCAGCGCCTGCTCCAGCTGGGCAATCTCCTGCTGCAAGCGGCCATGCTGTTCGCCGTGGTTGCGGCCATAGTCGGCCAGCTCCAGCAGCTGGCGCAGCTGGCCCAGCTGTTCGGTCTGTTGCTGCCACTGCTCCTGCGCCTTGGCGAGGCGGCTCTCCCACTGCTGCTCCTGCAGCTCGTTCTGTTGCTGTTGCAGCCGAGCTTGTTCATGTTGCCAGTAGTCGCGCTCCTGCTGGCCCTTTTCCAGCTGGCGTTGCAACTGTTGCAGGGCGCGCAGCTTGTGATCCCGCAGGGTGAGCAGTTGCTGCAGCTTGTCGGCATCCTCGGCCCAATCCTGCATGGCGCTGAGCAGGGGCTGCCACTGGCGGGCAACCGGTGCCAGCTCCTTGTGCTCTTCGAGCCAAAGGCCCCACTGCTGGTGCTGCTGCTTGAGCAGCTCCACCTGTCGGCTCTGCTCGCGCCAGCCCTGCTCCAGCGTGAGTTGCACTTCTCGCTCCTGTGCCCCCTCCTGCTGGATCTTCTGCAACTGCTGCACTTTCTCCCGGATGCGGGTATCGAGCTCCTGTGCCCGCTTGAGTTCGGGTTGCAGGGCGCCCCATTCCCGCTCGGCGGCGATCTTCTCTGCCAGCAGCTGCTGTTCGGTGAGGGCGCTCTGCTGGGTCTGCTCCTCGAGTTTGGCCAGCTCCGGCCCCAGCTCGGCGATCAGCTTCTCCTGCTGCTGCACTTCCAGAGTGAGGCGGGCCAGCTCGTCGTGATCGGCGCGGGCCACCTGGGCTTGTTCGGCACGGGCAAACTCCTCGCGCTCGGGGGCCGCGGCGCTGTGGGCCTGCAGGGCGGCATCGAGCGCCGCCTGTCCCTCGGCGCAGCCCTGCAGCTGGGCGGCAATGCGACTGTTGAGGTCGCGCAAGTCCTGCATCAGCAGCTGCTGTTGCTGCTCGTGCTTGAGGGTGGTGGAGAGGCTCACCTGCTGGCTTACCCACTGTTCGCGGGTCGCTTCATCCATCAGCGCCACGTCGCCGAGGCGCTGGGCGATGGTGGCCAGCTTCTGCTGTTCTTCCCGCGCCCGTTCATAGGTCTGGATGGAGATGGCAGAGTAGAGTTCGGTGCCGGTCATCCGTTCGAGCAGGGCGGAGCGCTCGTTGGCATCCGATTTGAGGAAGGCGGCAAACTCCCCCTGCGGCAGGATCACCGCGCGGCGGAACTGCTCCCAGGAGAGACCCACCAGCTCGTCGATGCGATCCTGCAGCTCCCGTTTGCTGCCGGAGAAAACTTGCCCGGACTCCACATCGGTCAGGGTTCGCTCCTGCGCCTGAAAACGCCCCTCCGAGCGGTTTCGCGCCCGGCGCACCGCCCAGCGGGCCAGCCAGATACGACCATCGCAGCCACGAAACTGCACCTCGGCAAAACCGCTGGCGTGGCCGCGACTGAGGATGCCGCGCACGTCGTTGGCCTTGAGTTTCTCCTCATCATCCATGCGGCCCACTTCGGCCACATTCTTGCGATTGGCGATAAAGCGCGGCATCTCGTCGTATAAGGCCAGACAAATGGCGTCGAGCAATGTGCTCTTGCCCGCGCCAGTGTTGCCGGTGATGGCAAACAGACCCGCGGCGCCGAGCGCCCCCCTGGTAAAGTCGATGGTGAAGGGGCCGGTCAGACTGGCCAGATTCTCACCTGACAGAGACAAGATTTTCATTGGTTTGACTCCTTCACCTGCTCCAGGATCTCTTCAAACGAGGCAACCAGCCCGGCCTCGGGCTCCCCTTCAAACTGGCGCTGATAGCAGAGGCGAAACACCTCGGTGGGAGAGAGCTCATCGAGCCTGCGCCGCTCGCGACCATCGGCCAGTCCTTCTCCCGAGCCCTGATACTGGGTGCTGATGCGGGCCAGACGCACCGGTTTGTCTGCGATGGCCGCCAGAATCCGTTCGCGAATGCGCGCCTCTGGCTTGGGCAGCAGCAGCCGCACTTCGAGGAAGGGTTGTGCTTCTTGTGGACAGGCAGGCAGCTCGAGCGAAGCGATTGCTTTGAGTGCGTCGTCGAGGGTGCTCTGGGGCAGGCGGATCATCTCCACCGCGCGGGGCACCGGGATCCGCTCCAGCCCTGCCAGTTTACCCTCCGCAAAGGTCACTTCCAGCACCTGATGGTTGTAGTTCGCTTCGGCAAGCGAAAGCGGCAGCGGCGAGCCGCTGTAGTGCACCCCCTCGGCCGGGCTCTGGGCCAGATGGAGGTGGCCGAGCGCCGTGTAGTCTGCACCGTCAAAGAGTTCAGCGGGCAGGGCGTGCTGGTTGCCGCCGAGCACCCGCCGTTCCGACAGCTCGGAGAGCTGGCCCGCCGCCAGATAGGCATGACCCATGGCGATGAGCGGCAGCGCCTCCCCGCAGCGAGCGCGCCCTTCGGCCAGTACCTCGGCATAGACCTGCCGTACCCCTTCGATCAGCCTGTCCTGCCCCTCAGCCAGCTGTTCCACCCGCAGATCGCTGCTGCGCAGGAACGGCACGGCAGCGCACCAGGCAGCAATCTTGCCTTCTTTGTCTTGCAGCGGTACCAGCAGGCGGTCGGTCTCGAGCTTGCCCTCACTGTCGCGGCTGATGCTGCCCACCAGATGCAGATCAAAGGCGCGCAGCAGCTCGTGGGGGGCATCGAGCTTGGAGGGGGAGTCGTGGTTGCCGCCGATCAGCACCATGTTGAGGTGGGGCATTTCGGCGCGCAGCCGCGCCAGAAAACGGTAGAGTTGCTGCCAGGCGCTGGCGGGGGGATTGGCGGTATCAAACAGATCGCCCGCCACCAGCAGGGCGTCGATCTCGCGCGCCTTGAGGGTGTCGCTCAGCCAGTTGAGAAAGGCATCGTGTTCAAAACGGCGGTCATGGCCATGAAGTTGATGGCCAAGGTGCCAGTCGGCGGTATGGAGGATTTTCATTGGAAAGCAGCCCGGTTGCAGGGACGGTGCCTGGGGCACCCGATGAAGACAAGATGAGGATGCCCCTTGCTTTTTTCAAGTAAAACAGGGGGCTGGCATCGATTCAGGCAGGTTCGCAGCACATCCGGTATTGGGGGTGGCCGGTAAGGGGATCGGACTCCTCGGCCTCAATAACGAAGCCGTGGCGGCGATAGAAACGCACCGCCTGATCATTCTCGACGAAGACCCGGGCGTGGAGCGACGCCCCCTGACGCTTGGCCTCCTGCAGCAGGGCGTGGCCGACGCCGCGGCCCTGACGGTCGGGGCGCACGAAGAGTGCGGCGAGATAGTTGTCCACCAGTGCCATGAAACCGAGCAGATCGCCGCGTTCCTCGAACACCCAGATGGCGGCGCGATCGAGATAGCGGGTACGCAGATCCTCCTGGGCCTGCCACCAGCAGGAGGCATCGACGAAATCGTGGGCCTGCAGGGAGGCCAGCAACCAGATTTCGACGATCTCTTCCATGTCTTCCGGGCGACTGGGCCGCAACATACCTTCATCCTTATTAACAATTTACTTTCGCAGTCTAGGAGAACTTGATGAACAAACTGGTGACATAAATGAGACCCTGTGAGGTCGATCGCCCTTTATTTAGCGAGAATGATTGGCTGATCACAAAGCGCCTCTCTAGTACAATGCCCGCCGGACAATCTAGAGACCGAGGACGCCATGTGGTTTAAAAACCTGCAGATTTATCGCTTTACCCGCCCCTTTGACCTGACCGTGGATCAGCTGGAAACCCAGCTGGAAGCCTGTGCCTTCACCCCTTGCGGCAGTCAGGACATCTCCCGTTTCGGGTGGGTCAAGCCCCTTGGCAAATTCGGCTCAACCCTGACCCACTCTGCTTCCGGCCACATCCTCATCTGCGCCCGCAAAGAGGAGAAGATGCTGCCCGGTACCGTGGTCAAGGAGATGCTGGCCGAGAAGGTAGAAGCGATCGAGTTCGAACAGGGACGTGCCCTCAAGAAGAAAGAGAAGGAGGCGCTGAAAGAGGAGATTCTCCACACCCTGCTGCCCCGTGCCTTCAGTCGTACCAGCCAGACCTTCGCCTGGATCAATCCGGCCGACAATTTGATGGTGGTGGACGCAGGTTCTGCCAAGAAGGCGGATGATCTGCTGGCACTGTTGCGCAAATCCATCGGCTCCCTGCCGGTGGTGCCGGTGGCCCTCAAGAACCCGCCGGAGATCACCATGACCGAGTGGTTGAACGAGGGCAACCTGCCTGCCTCCTTCACTCTGGAAGATGAAGCCGAGCTGCGCAGTGCCATGGAGCACGGCGGCATCATCCGCTGCAAGCAGCAGGATCTGATGACGGATGAAATCAAGAACCATCTGGCCAACGACAAGCTGGTGACCAAGCTGGCCCTTAACTGGGGCGAGACCGTCAGCTTTGTGCTGGGAGATGATCTTTCCATCAAGCGTCTGAAATTCAGCGAAGAGCTGCGCGAGCAGAATGACGACGTCACCAGCGAAGATCCGGCCGCCCGTCTGGATGCCGACTTCGCGCTGGTCACCGCCGAGCTGTCCCAGTTTATCCCGGCGCTGTTTGCCGCCCTGGGTGGCGAAGAGCAGTCCATCTAACCGGACTTGCGCCTGTTTGGCCTCTGCCATCCCATCGTAAAAGCCGCCTTCGGGCGGTTTTTTTATGTCTGTTACGGATAGCCATTATTGATAGATGAGTAAGATATTGATCTTGTTCAATAACTTGAGCTACCAGCGCCAATCGTGACATAGTCCCTCTTCATGGTCATAAAACAGACAAGGAGAGTGTCATGTTGCGCAAACCTCTGGGGCTGGCTGTCGCCCTTGCCCTGCTGGCCGGTTGTGCCAGTGACAACGGCTTTCACTACACCCCGCCAGTCCAGACCCTGATCGCACCCGAAGCCGCCAGTGGCTGGACCGACAAACAGGGCTGGCAGGGCCATGACTTCATGGTGGCGGCCGCCAACCCGCTGGCGGTGGATGCGGGCTACCAGATCATCAAGGCCGGTGGCAGTGCCGTCGATGCCGCCATTGCGGTGCAGCTGGTGTTGACGCTGGTGGAGCCGCAATCCTCCGGGATCGGTGGCGGAACGCTGCTGCTGGTGTGGGATGGCCGCAAGGTGAGTGCAGTGGATGGCCGCGAGACGGCGCCGGCTGCCGCCACCGACCAGCTGTTTATGCAAGATGGCAAGCCGCTGGCTTTTTATGACGGGGTGGTCGGGGGCCGCTCGGTCGGCGTTCCCGGTACCCTGCGCGCTCTGGCACTGGCCCATCAGCGTTATGGCAAGCTGCCCTGGGCTGTGCTGTTCGAGCCCGCCATCACGCTGGCAGAACAAGGATTTGTGATAAGTCCACGGCTAGCCACATTGCTGGCCAAGGATCCCTATCTGGCACGGGATCCGCAGGCGCGAGCCTACTTCTATCAGGCGGATGGCAGCCCCAAAACGGCGGGTACCCGGCTGACCAATCCGGCGCTGGCCAAGGTGCTGCGCACTCTGGCCACAGAGGGGGCGGATGCCTTCTATCGGGGGCCGCTGGCGGATGCCATGGTGGCCAAGGTACGCCAACATCCCACCAACCCCGGGGTACTGGCGGCCACCGATCTGGCCAGCTATCAGGCCAAAGTGCGGGATGGCCTCTGCTTTGACTATCGCCAGAGCAAGATCTGCGGCTTTCCCACTCCCTCGTCCGGCACCCTGGCGCTCGGCCAGATCTTCGGCATGCTGGAGAGCCGCGATATGGCTGCCCTCAAGCCGATCACCACGAAGGAGGGGGGACTGGCTGCCTCCAGCGAGGCCATCCACCTCTACAGTGAAGCGGCGCGTCTCGCCTTCGCCGATCGCAACCAGTACGTCGCCGACAGCGATTTTGTCAGGGTGCCGGTGAAGGGGCTGCTGGACAAGGGCTATCTGGCCGAGCGGGGCAAGCTTGTCGGTCAGCACTCCATGGGGATTGCCAAGCCCGGCACGCCGCCACTGGCGCTGGCACGCGGCAAGGATGCGACTCCGGAACTCCCCTCTACCAGCCATGTCTCGATCGTCGACAAGGCGGGGATGGCCATCTCCATGACCAGCTCCATCGAGGATGGTTTTGGATCTCGTCAGATGGTCAACGGCTACCTGCTCAACAACCAGCTCACCGATTTCTCCTTCACCTCGGTGGATGCCGCCGGTCTGCCGGTGGCAAACCGGGTGGAGCCGGGCAAGCGGCCCCGCTCCTCCATGTCACCCTTGCTGGTGTTTGACAAGCCAAGCGGCGAGCTGACCATGACGCTGGGCTCGCCGGGGGGCTCCGCCATCATCAACTACGTGGGCAAGACCCTGCTCGGTACTCAGGATTGGGGCCTGAACCTGCAACAGGCCATCAACCTGCCCAACTTTGGCAGCCGCAACGGCCCCACCGAGCTGGAAGCGGGACGCACCCCCATGTCGGTGGTCGAGGGATTGAAGGCGAGGGGACATGAGGTGGTGCTGAACGAGCAGACCTCCGGCCTGCAGGGGGTTGAGCGCAACGCTGGCGGCTGGTTTGGCGCTGCGGATCCGCGCCGGGAAGGGATCGCCAAGGGGGAGTGAGGTTCCCATAGCAACAAGGCCAGCATAATGCTGGCCTTGTTGCTGATGGTGCATGGCAGAGCGAGTTACTGGATACCCAACAGTTCCACATCAAAGATCAGGACTGATCCCGGCGGGATTTTGCCTGCGGCACGGTCGCCGTAGGCGAGGTTGGCGGGGATGTAGAAACGGGTCTTCTCCCCTTCCACCATCAGCTGCACCCCTTCGGTCCAGCCTGCAATCACCTGATTGAGGCCAAACTCGATGGGCTCGCCACGGGCGACCGAGCTATCAAAGACGGTGCCGTCCAGCAGTTTGCCCTCGTAGTGCACCTTCACCTTGCTGGTGGCGGTGGGGTGAACGGTGCCGGTGCCCGGGGTCAGCACTTCGTACTGCAGGCCGGAGGCGGTGGTGGTCACCAGCGGCTTCTCCTTGTTGCTGGCGAGGAACTCGGCGCCAATCCGCACGTTGTCGGCCGCCAGCTTCTTGTTATTGCTGCTGGAGTAGAAGTAGTAGGCCACACCGGCGATGAGCAGTGCGATCAGTATGAATTTCATCGGTTTTTCCTGTTCCATGAAATGTAAAAAGTGCAATGAGGACGCCATCTTATCGCGCACCGCCCCTGATGGCGAGCCACAGGGCGGGAGGATGTGAGCGGGCAGGCAAAGCCCGGCGAGCTGGACGCAAAAAGGGGCGAGTCGGTGACTCGCCCCTTGTCATGGCGGCGGCGCTTACTTGGCGGCCACCATCATCAGGGCGGGCAGGGCGAAGAAGAGACCCGTCACATAACCCAGAGCCAGCAGCTTGTTCTCGCTGCCTACCCGGGCCAGCCCCTCGGCGGCGCGTACCGGCAGGTCGCGCAGGAAGGGGATGCCATAGATGATGACCACGGCAAAGAGGTTGAACAGCACGTGGACCAGCGCGATGGTCAGGGCCAGCTGGGCACCGGCTCCGCTGATGGCGGTGGCAGCCAGCAGGGCGGTAATGGTGGTCCCGATATTGGCCCCCAGAGTGAAGGGGTAGAGCTGACGGGTGCTGAACACGCCGCCGCCAGCCAGCGGGATCATCAGGCTGGTGGTGGTGGAGGAGGACTGCACCATGATGGTCACCAGCGCACCGGAGGTGATGCCGGTCAGCGGGCCACGGCCCAGCGCCTTGTGCAGCACCTCTTTGGCACGGCCAACCAGTACCTGTTGCAGCACTTTGCCGAGATAAGTGACGCAAGCGAGGATCAGCAGGATACCGATGATGATGGTCGCGATGGCGGCACCCTTGCCCGGCAGGAAGGCAACGGCGCTGTCAATCAGCTGCTGGGCCGGTGCGGTCAGCGGTTTCATGAAATCCATGCCCTTCATCGACATATTGGCGGAGCCTACCAGCAGGTTGGCCAGCCACTCGGCGCTGTGTTGCAGCAGGCCGAACATCAGCTCCAGCGGCAGGAAGATGAACACCGCCAGCAGGTTGAAAAAGTCGTGCACGGTGGCGGCTGCGAAGGCGCGGCGGAACTCGGCGCGATCCCGCACATGGCCCATGGAGACGATGGTGTTGGTGATGGTGGTACCGAGGTTGGCACCCATCACCATGGGGATGGCCATGCTGATGGGCAGGCCGCCAGCCACCAGACCGACGATCACCGAGGTGACGGTGCTGGAGGATTGCACCAGCGCGGTAGCGAGAATACCCAGCAGCAGGGCGACAAAGGGGTTGTTGGCAAAGGCGAAGATCTGGGCTGCGCCCTCGGCGCCGCCGGAGAAATCTTTGAAGCCGTGGGAGATGGCGCCCACGGCAACCAGGATCAGGTAGACCAGTACGATGACACTCATCCAGTTGAACAGGGCGCGGGTCGCGGGCGGCTGTGACAAGGAGTGATGGTGTTGCATAAAGCCTCTTGAGACGGTCATTCCGTCTTGGGTTGTTGATGACCCGCGCATTTAATCAATGGTTAATGACAGAAATATGACAACGTGACATTTCGATGATGTTTTTATGACGATGAACAGCGGCGACAGGCGCTGACAGATCTGGTTGGCTCCGTGGTGGCAAAAGGGGGGACGAAAGCACTGCCGCCTTGTAAGCCGGAATGTGATCGCTACACTGCGCCCCTTTATTGGCAAGCAGGAGTAAACAAGATGATGCGTGCATGGATCCTCTCTCTGTCGCTGGGGCTGCTCTCGGCAGGGGCACAGGCCAGCCTGTTGAAAACCGACTGCAATCTCGACAAGGCCCTCAAAAACGAAGCGGTGAATGCCACTCTGGGAGTCAAGGGCAACTGTGATACCAACAAGCTGGTGAAGCAGGAGAAAGAGAAGGTGAAAGCTGAGGTGCAAAAAGGCCGCAACGACCTGCTGGGCGAGAAGCGTGCCGACCTCAAGGAGAGCGGCAACGGTATGCAGCAGAAGATGGACAAGGCAAACCAGCAGCTGCACAAGGCGGAGCAGGATGCCAAGACCATCGCTCGCGATCCGCTCAAGGCTGCGGCGACCGCCGTACTGGATAAGCAGTAAGCAGACCGGGCCCAAGCCCGTGTGACCGGCCACAGACCGGCAGCAAAAAGGGGAGCCATGGCTCCCCTTCTGTCTATCCGTTATCCGCAAAGGATCAGGCGTCAGCCGCCTCTTCGTACTGACGGAACGGGATGCGGAACACCGCCAGACGCAGGAACAGATAGGTTGCGCCGAGGCCCGCCCAGATCAGGCCCAGCTCCAGCGAGCTCTGCTCCAGGTTGATCCACAGCGCACCGATGGTGGCGGCACCGAGCAACGGCATCAACAGGTAGATGACGTGATCCTTGAGGGTCTTGTTGCGCTTCTCGCGCACCCAGAACTGACCGATCACCGACAGGTTGACGAAGCTGAACGCCACCAGAGCGCCGAAGTTGACCAGCGCCAGTGCGGTATCCAGATCAAACGACACGGCGGAGAGGGCCAGACCGCCCACCATCAGCACGTTAATGGCCGGAGTACGGTATTTCGGGTGGATGTAGCCAAACACCCGCTCCGGGATCATGCGGTCACGCCCCATCACGTAGAGGATGCGCGACACACCGGCGTGAGCCGCCATGCCGGAGGCCAGTACCGCGACCGTGGTGCAGACCAGCACCACGGACTGGAAGAAGGTGCCGCCAACATAGAGGGCGATCTCCGGCAGTACCGCATCCGGATGCTGGAAGCGGGCAAGGCTCGGGAAGTAGAGCTGCAGGCAGTAGGAGACCACCACGAAGATGATGCCGCCGATAAGGGCCGTCAGCACGATCGCCTTGGGGATCACCTTGCCAGCGTTCGGAGTCTCTTCGGAGAGGGAGCTCAGACCGTCAAAGCCCAGGAACGAGAAGCAGAGAATGGTCGCACCGGTAAAGAGCGGTACCAGCTGTGCTGACTCGAAGTGGAACGGACGGCTGCTCATCAGGGTGCCAGCCCCTTCGCCGTGGTAGATGCCCCATGCCATCAGGCCGATAAAGAGGGTGATGATGGCCAGCTGGATCACCACGATCAGACCATTGAAGTTGGCCACCAGATTGATGCCGCGCAGGTTCAGGAAGGTCATCACGGTCACCAGACCGAAGATGAACACCCAGGGCTCGACGCCCGGGAACATGGCGGTCAGGTAGATCTTGGCCAGCAGAATGTTGATCATCGGCATGAACATGTAGTCGAGCAGGGATGACCAGCCGACCATGAAACCGACGTAGGGGTTGAACACCTTCTGGGCATAGGTATAGGCAGAGCCCGCAGAGGGGAACTTGCGTACCAGATGTCCGTAGCTGAAAGCGGTGAGCAGGATGCCACCCAGAGCCAGCAGATAGGCGGTGGCGACCCGGCCATCGGTGATGTCACCGACGATGGCGAAGGTGTCGAAGACAGCCATGGGGGTCAGATAGGCCAGACCCATCACAATCACTTGTGTCAGGGTAAGGGTCTTGAGCAGCTTGGCGTTTTGCGATGCCATTACGCTTTCTCCTCAATCAGTGCCGCAGCACGTGCTTGCAACGAGCGCAGGGATACGATGGATTCGCAAGCCTGTACATCAAGGGCGCCGGGGAGGCGCATACCGGGCTGTACCGGCAGGAAAGCATTAAAACGCCCCATTGTTATCCTCTCAACGTCGGGAGATTGTTTGGCAATCTCGAATATCACTTCCGGAAACGTTCCGGCCTCTTGTGGTGGGTTTGTACTGCACTTCAAAAATACAAAAACCGATGTCGCAGTGAACATCGGTCCTTTATTGGCGGCGTATTGTGCATTCGGTCAGCCCCCTTGACAAGCAAAAAAGGGCGGATTAACGCATTTTTTTGCATACGCACGGGGCAGGTAAGTGGTCACTCGCCCCCTGCAGCTGTCCCCGAGCCGCTCCCCCTTTTTCGGGGGGGAAGAGAACCCTGTCATGGCGTATGAAAAATCGGCAAATCGGGGCTGCAGGGTGCATAGCGCCTCAACATTGATCCTGATCATATTTGGCGGTGTTCCCCCGGGCTCGAGTCCTGCGAGCTTACCGACTGGCGGGGGATGGGAGGGGGTGAAGTGGAAAAAGATCTATTGCATATCCATTCACATTAATGACTGAGGATAGAAGGCAACGCGGCTCGGGCCATGGCACGGCGAGCAGCCCGGCTGGGTAGTTATTTGAAATCAGTCACACTTCCTGCAGAAACCGCATTTCTGACCACCCGTGCTGCTGGCCACCAGAGCACCGCAAAAACAACAAGGAGCCCGCAAGCTCCTTGTTCGCAATCGGGGGGAGGGGCGCCAGTAGTTACTGGGCGATCTCCACCTTGTCGGCGGTATGCAGCGGGATGCGGAACACGGTGAGGCGCAGGAACAGGTAGATGGCCCCCAGCGCCGCCCAGATCAGACCCAGCTCGAAGGAGGAGGGCTCGAGGTTGAGCCACAGTACCCCGATGCAGGCGGCGCCACAGAGCGGCAGCAGCAGGTACATCAGGTGATCCTTGAGACACTTGTTGCGGCCCAGCTTCACATAGAAGTGGGCAATCACCGCCAGATTGACGAAGGTGAAGGCCACCAGGGCGCCGAAGTTGATCAGCGCCAGCGCCATCTCCAGATCCAGCGACACCGCAGAGAGGGCCAGCAGGCCGACCAGCAGCACGTTGAACGCCGGGGTTTGCCACTTCGGATGGATGTAGCCGAAGAAGCGGGCAGGCAGAGCGCGATCACGACCCATCACGTAGAGCAGGCGCGATACACCGGCGTGGGAGGCGAGCCCCGAGGCCAGCACCGCTACTGTGGTGCAGACCAGTACCACCGCCTGGAACAGCTTGCCGCCGACATAGAGGGCGATCTCCGGCAATACCGCATCCGGATGCTGGAAGCGGGAGATGTCCGGGAAGTAGAGTTGCAGGAAGTAGGAGGTAGTGACGAACAGCACACCGCCGATCAGCGCCGTCAGCACGATGGCGCGGGGGATCACCCGATCCGCGTCCGGGGTCTCTTCCGACAGGGTACTGATGGCGTCAAAACCGAGGAACGACAGACAGAGGATGGAGGCCCCCATCAGCAGCGGTGACACCTGGATCTGCTCGGAGAAGAAGGGACGGCTGCTGGCCACGGTTCCCAGCCCTTCACCATTGTGAACGCCCCAGGCGATCAGGCCGATGAAGATGGCGATGATGCTGAACTGCATCACCACGATCAGGCTGTTGAAGTTGGCCACCAGCTTGATGCCGCGCAGGTTGAGGGCGGTCATCACCGCCGCCAGACCGAAGATATAGGTCCAGGGCTCTACGTTCGGGAAGAGGGCTTCCAGATAGATCTTGGCCAGCAGCATGTTGATCATCGGCATGAACATGTAGTCGAGCAGGGAGGTCCAGCCCACCATAAAGCCGACATAGGGGTGAAACACCTTCTGGGCATAGGTATAGGCAGAGCCGGCTGACGGGAACTTGCGCACCAGATGGCCGTAGCTCAGGGCAGTGAACAGCATGCCGATGAGGGCAAACAGGTAGGCGGTCGGCACATGGCCTTCGGTGATCTCGGTAACGATGCCGAAGGTGTCGAACACCGCCATGGGGGTGAGGTACGCCAGTCCCATAACCACGACCTGCCACAGTTTGAGGGTCTTTTTCAGACCAACCTGCTGGGCCGCCATTATGCATGTTCCTCATGCAGTGCCAGAGTGGCACGGTCCATCAACGAAACCGGGAGAGAGGCCCGGGAATCAAGGGCGCCAGGGCGGCGCACACCGGCCATGGCCGGTTGGAAAGCATTGAGATGCCCCATGTTGTTCCTCACTAGACTTGGTGTCGGGAGACTGCTGCCAATCTCGCTATCTTTTCCGGGGGTGATCCGGCCTCGTTTATGGGTTTGTTCACTGTCTAAAAAAGAACCGATGCCATTGTTTTACATCGGTTCTTTCAGTGGCGGCGCATTGTGCATTTGCAGGGCCCCCTTGACAAGAAAAAAAGGGGGCAAAATTGCATTTATTTGCACAGGTAAGTGGTCACTTTCCTGCTGGTCAGGCCAGCACGGCCTCCAGTGATTTTTCAAGGAGTTGCAGCCCCTCGTCAATCACTGCCGCAGGGGCTGTCAGGGGGGCGAGAAAACGGATGACATTTGCGCGCACCCCGCATGAGAGCAGGACCAGACCTCGTTTGCCCGCCTCGGCCACCAGTCGCTTGGTAAGGTCGGGATCGGGCTGACTGGCATCACGGCGTTTCACCAGCTCCATGGCCACCATGGCACCGGGGCCGCGAATTTGACCTATGCAGTCAAAACGCTCAGCTATGCGTTCCAGCCCCGCCTTGATCTGCTCCCCCTGATCCAGCGCTTTCTGGTTGAGTTTCTCCTCGTCGATCACCTGCAAGACCGCCAGCGCGGCGGCGCAGGCGATGGGGGAACCGGCATAGGTGCCACCCAGGCCCCCCGGTTTGGCTGAGTTCATGATCTCCGCCTTGCCCACCACGGCTGATAGGGGGAAGCCACCCGCCAGACTCTTGGCCAGGGTCATGATGTCCGGCTCGATGCCGGCATACTCGGTGGCGAAGGTCTTGCCGGTGCGGCAGAAACCGCTCTGGATCTCGTCGCAGATCAGCAGAATGCCGTGCTGGTCGCAGACGCTGCGCAGCTTCTGCATAAAGCTCGGGGAGGCGGGATAGAAGCCCCCTTCGCCCTGTACCGGCTCGATGATGATGGCGGCGACGCGATTCGGCTCGATATCGGCGCTGAAGCAGAGCTCGAGGGCGTGCAGGGCATCCTCTTCACTCACCCCGAGATAATCGGCGGGGAAGGGGATGTGGTAGACCTCGCCCGGGAAGGGGCCAAAGCCGGTCTTGTAGGGAACCACCTTGCCGGTGAGCGCCATGCCCATCATGGTGCGGCCGTGAAAGCCCCCTTTGAAGGCGATGGTGCCACTGCGACCGGTGTGGGCGCGGGCAATCTTGATGGCGTTCTCGACCGCCTCGGCACCGGTAGAGAGAAACAGGGTGCGCTTCGGCGTCGGGCCGGGCACCAGGGCATTGAGCTTCTCGGCAAGCTCGATATAGCCGGGGTAGGGGGTGACCTGAAAGCAGGTGTGGCTGAACTTTTCCAGCTGCTCGCGCACCGCCGCCACCACTTTGGGGTGGTTGTGGCCGGTATTGAGCACGGCGATGCCGGAGGCAAAGTCGATGTAGCGGTTGCCCTCCACATCCCACAGCTCGGCGTTTTGCGCCCGGTCGATAAAGACCGGCAGCAGGGTGCCAACGCCATTGACCACTGATGCTTCGCGGCGCGCTTGCCACGCCTTGTTTGATTCTGACTGACTCATCTTTCCTCCCTGAGGGGCCGCAGCCCCCGATATTCCCTGAAAATGTGGCAGGCGTTTTGGCGCCCATCACCGCCGATCAGCCCATCGGGCCAGATCGGCGGCGCCTTGTCTCTCTGTTGCTGCCCTAGCGAATGGCGCCAAAGCAGAGGTATTTGGTCTCCAGATACTCCTCCAGCCCCTCGGCAGCCCCTTCCCGGCCCAACCCCGACTCCTTGATGCCGCCGAAGGGGGCCAGCTCGGTTGAGATGATCCCCTCGTTGATGCCGACCATGCCGTACTCCAGCTGCTCGGCCACCCGCCACACCCGGGCGATGTCACGGCCATAGAAGTAGGCGGCCAGGCCATAAGGGGTGTCGTTGGCAATGGCGATGGCCTCGGCTTCTGTCTCGAAGCACACCAGCGGGGCGACCGGGCCGAAGATCTCCTCCTGCAGGATGGGGTTGGTTTTATCCACCTTGCCCAAAATGGTGGGTTGGTAGAAGAGGGGGCCGGCGGGGTGAGCTTCGCCCCCCAGCAGCACTTCGGCACCGGCGGAGACCGATTGCTGCACCAGCTCGGCCACCTTGCTGGCGGCGGCGGGGTTGATGAGCGGGCCGATCTGGGTGCCCTCCGCCATGCCATCTCCCACCTTGAAGGCGGCAACGGCGGCGGTCAGCTTCTCGGCGAAGGCGTCATAGACACTGGCCTGCACCAGAATGCGGTTGGCGCAGACACAGGTCTGCCCGGCGTTGCGGTATTTAGAGGCGAGCGCCCCGGCCACAGCGGCATCGAGGTCGGCGTCATCAAAGACGATAAAGGGGGCGTTGCCACCCAGCTCCAGCGACAGCTTCTTCATGGTATCGGCGCACTGGCGCATCAGCAGCTTGCCGATGCGGGTGGAGCCGGTGAAGGAGAGTTTGCGCACCACCGGATTGCTGCACAGCTCGTTGCCCACCGCGCTCGCCTGATGGCTGGTGACGATATTGATGACACCGGCGGGGATGCCTGCCTGCTCGGCCAGGGCGGCCAGTGCCAACGCGCAGAGCGGGGTTTCGGCAGCAGGCTTGATGACGATGGTGCAACCAGCGGCCAGTGCCGGGCCCGCTTTGCGGGTGATCATGGCTATCGGGAAATTCCACGGAGTGATGGCGGCGACCACGCCCACCGGCTGCTTGATGGTGGCCAACCGGCGATCGCTGCTAAAGCCCGGGATGGTGCGGCCATAGGCGCGCTTGCCCTCTTCCGCGAACCACTGGATAAAGCTGGCGCCGTAAGCCACCTCGCCCTTTGCTTCCGCCAGCGGCTTGCCCTGCTCGCAGGTCATGATGCGAGCAAGCTCGTCGCTGTGGGCTGTGATGGCGGCAAACCAGGCGTAGAGCTTGTTGCTGCGCTCCTTGGCGGTCAGCGCAGCCCAGGCGGGTTGCGCCGCGTGGGCGGCCGCGATGGCGCGGCGGGTATCCTCGGCATCCATGTCGGGCACCTGGGTAATGACGGCACCGCTGGCGGGGTTGGTGACCTCGAAGGTGCGGCCGCTGGCGGCCTCGCACCACTGTCCATCTATATAGGCGCGGGATGTGATCAAGCTGGAGTGGGATGTTGTTCCTGACATGAGAAGCCTCGAGTGTGGGTCAGAGCAGCTGGTTGCCGGAGTGAGCCGACCCTTCCTGCGCCGCTGCCGTATAAAATAATAAGCACAGGAAGACCATAATTTGAGCTGAAATGTTTTTCAAGTGTTAAATATATTTGAATTGCTGGGGGGCGCCATGCTAGAAAATGGGCTGTGTAGCACGCTTTCTCCGGTTCGCTTGCAGGCTACAAGTGGGCAGACGACCGGGAGATGGTAAATCAGGTGTGCAAAATAATGAACGGTTTCGCTGTGTAACATAGTGAACGGCAAGGGAAAGCTGGTCGACTATTTTAACCAGCAGGGTAAACAGGCTGCGCCTGATCCGATGCGATCACGCGCAAGCAGGAGAGGCTGATGATGCAAGGATGCAGAGATAGCGCAGCAAGAGGAGGCTTGCGGTGAGCGGGCCGCAGAGCCGGGAGAGCGTGGCTCGACCGTTGGGTGCGGCTGACGCTGGGGCGCGCACCATGGGGGAACGGCTGGCGGCGGTGCGCCATCAGCTGGGGCTCTCCCAGCGGCGGGCGGCCGAGTTGAGCGGCCTGACTCATGGCGCCATCTGCATGATCGAGCAGGACAAAGTGAGCCCCTCGGTCGCCTCCCTGCAAAAGCTGCTCACCATCTACGGCCTGCCGCTGTCGCGCTTCTTCGCCGAGGAGGAGAGCCGCACTCCGGAGGTGGTGATCAAGGCGGATCAACTGATCGAGCTGGGCAGTCAGGGGGTCTCCCTCAAGCTGGTGCACAACGGCAACAACCGCCGCCAGCTCGGCTTTATGCTGGAGACCTATCCCCCCGGCACCGACACCGGCGGTCAGGTGACCCATCAGGGGGAGGAGGTCGGCACCGTGCTGGAGGGGTCGGTGATCCTGACGGTGGCGGGCCAGAGTTATCAGCTGGAGGCGGGCGACAGCTATGTGATCGACACCGGCGAGCCCCACAGCTTCAGCAATCCGTCGGGGCAGATCTGTCGCATCGTCAGCGCCCACACCCCGGCGAGCTTTTAATCCTGACAGTAGTTTGGCAACCGAACCGGTAAGGAAACAGGGATCATGACCGAACATGTAAACAGTTACTACGCAGCCAGCGCCAATAAACACGCGCCCTATCCGACATTGACCGAGCAGCTGGAGTGCGATGTCTGCGTCATCGGTGCGGGTTATACCGGCCTCTCCAGCGCGCTGCATCTGGTAGAGAAGGGCTACAAGGTGGTGGTGCTGGAAGCCGCCCGGGTCGGCTTTGGCGCCAGCGGCCGCAACGGCGGCCAGATCGTCAACTCCTACAGCCGCGACATCGACACCATAGAAGCGAACTGCCCGCCGGATCAGGCCAGGCTGCTCGGTTCCATGTTGTTTGAGGGGGGGCAGATCATCCGCGAGCGGATCAAGCGCTACAACATCCAGTGCGATCTGCAGGAGGGGGGGGTCTTTGCCGCCGAGACCGAGAAGCAGCTGCACGAGCTTAAATCCCAATACGCCCGCTGGCAGAAGTGGGGTAACGACCAGCTGGAGCTGCTCGATGCCAAGGGGGTGCGCGAGGTGGTGGCGAGCGATCGCTATGTCGGCGCCCTGCTCGACAAGAGCGGCGGTCATATCCACCCCCTCAACCTGGCGTTGGGGGAGGCTGAAGCCATCCGCATCCAGGGTGGGCAGATCTTCGAACAATCCGCCGTCACCAGCATCACCCCGGGTCAGCCCGCACTGGTCAAGACCGCCAAGGGGGCGGTGAAGGCGCGCTTTGTTGTGGTGGCGGGCAATGCCTACCTCGGCAATCTGGTGCCGGAACTGGCCAGCAAGAGCATGCCCTGTGGCACCCAGGTGATCGCCACCGAAGTGCTGGGCGAGGAGCGGGCCCGTTCACTCTTGCCGCAAAACTACTGTCTGGAGGATTGCAACTATCTGCTCGACTACTACCGTACCTCCGGCGATCACCGGCTGCTCTATGGCGGCGGTGTGGTCTATGGGGCGCGGGATCCGGCGGATATCGAGCGGCTGATCATCCCCAAGATGCTCAAAACCTTCCCGCAACTGGCTGACGTCAAGGTGGAGTACACCTGGACCGGCAACTTCCTGCTCACCCTGTCGCGGCTGCCGCAGTTTGGTCGCATCGGGCCCAACATCTACTACATGCAGGGCTACAGCGGCCACGGTGTTACTTGCACTCATCTGGCGGGCAAGCTGCTCTCGGAGGTGCTGAGCGGTCAGGCGGAGCGCTTCGATGCCTTTGCCAAACTGCCGCACTACCCCTTCCCGGGTGGCCGCCTGTTCCGCATCCCCTTCACCGCCGCGGGCGCCGCCTGGTACACCCTGCGCGACCGCTTGGGGGTATAAAGGGCTGCCCAGAGAGAAATGTGGGTTGGTGGGTGCCGCTTAGATAGCGCTGACGTCAACACCAATACCGGAAACAACAAGGCCACCGCGAGGGTGGCCTTATTGTTTATCAAGCAGCAGCGAGCTGATTAGCTGTAGAAGGCTTCAACGGTGCCCTTGAGCTTGATCAGGATGGGCTGACCACGGCGATCCAGCGCCTTGGGGGAGGGGATCTTCACCCAACCTTCGCTGATGCAGTACTCCTCGACATCGGTGCGCTCTTTGCCATTCAGGCGAATACCGATCGGGTGCTCGAAGCAGGCGGCCACATAGTGAGGGCTGCGGGGATTGCAGGAGAGGTGATCCGGCAGAGCCGGTTTGGTGCTGGTATCGCTCATCGATATAACCCGAAATGAATAAAAAGTGGGTCATTGTAGAGAATGCCGCTATGGCATTCAAGGCGGCCACAAAACAGGCAAAGCGTGCTCACCATCGCTATGGGCGACCCGCTTATCCTCGTTGCCAATGCATCACCAGCTCGGGGTGGCCGCTATGCTCGCACAACTGCTGCTCACCCTCTTTGAAACCGTTGCGTGAATAGAAGCGCCGCGCCTGCTCATTTTCGGCGTAGACCGTCAGCTCGAGCCGGTCATATTGGGCTTTGAGGTGTTCGAGCAGTTGGCGACCCAGTCCGTGTGCTTGGTGATCTGGGGAGATAAACAGGGCGGCGACAGACCCCTGATACCAGGAGATAAAGCCCAGTAGCTGTCCATCCTCCTCATAGCCCCAGCTCTTGCTGGCGGGCAAGTCAATATCGCGCATCGCTGCCCGTTGCTCATGCCAAAAGGCGGTGGGAATAAAGTCGTGGGCCTGCACCGATGCCTGAAACCAGAGCTCGACGGCGGCATCCAGATCGGTGGCAGATAATGGGCGGATCATCGTGGCCTCAATTACAAAGTGTGGAAATAACGCAATTACGTAGGCTCGATAAGCGCAGCGTAATCGGGTATTCGCGGTAGCGAGAGGGGGGAGATTTCTGCGCCACTCCCGGTTCGCCACCTTGGCCAAAATGGCAAGGCTGTGATTTATGCAATCCCTGTTACCGTATAGTGTCGCTCGACATTGACGGTAATTTCACCCCAGCGGGAGGATTTGACTCTGGCTTGGTGCGCTTGAAAAGCCGCCTCATCAACAAACTCTTCATAGACATCGAATCGGCAGGGATTGAGAGGATCTTGGTTCACCTTAAAAATCAGACAGCCGGTTTCAGATCGGGTTAACTGGATATGGTTATCAAGCTCATTTTTGACCGCAGTTAAATCGTTGTAGAGCACGATAATAAATCCTTTTAATATTACTTTATTCATTAGTCATCCTAACTATGAACGTTAATCATTTATTTATGTGAATAGACGTTATTATGGTAGTTCAGCAAAAAAACTTTCCAGTTTTTTTGCTGAACTAATTTTAAGTCGATTAAAATTGTGCTTCGTTGAAGTTTTTAAGAACTTTATATTTTATCATTTCATTATTTGCTTCGATCACTTCGATTTTTGAACCTTTATAACCGATGATGTTGGAAGCATCTAAGTCATATTCAACATCATTGTTAAATGCAGGTCTTGCTACATTATTAGATAGCTCTCTATATCCTATGTTGATTTTATTGCCGACTTTGCCACTGTAGATCAGGGTTTGCTGAAATGAATTTGATGTTAAGATTGGCTTTTTAGTGCGTTGAAAATTCGCATTGTCATTGCAAACTGAAGCATTAAACACAGTAATTACACATATGGTAGGTTTGTTTTTATATACCATAACAGCCAGCCAGTCATCGGCTAGAGCCGCTTTTACTACATGACCACCATCAGGTTTATTACTAGGTGAATATGTTTCAGAGTTATCGTCTTCACCCTGTTTAAGATAATATCCTGGATGAAGGTCATAGGACCAAGATACTTCAGTCATGTTCGATAAATAAATTGCATCATGCTCGGAATATCGACCTTGTTTAAGTAGGGTATCACCGACGTAGGCTGTGTTTATACTATTTAGTGCAGGTTCACTTATTTCTGATAATTCGGCGCGATAATTGTAATCTGGAGTGGCACATCCATTTAAAATGAAGATCGCAACTAATGCCAAAAAATGCTTCATGTATAACCTCAATATTAAGTTTCAATCAAAATGTTCAAGGCAGATCCAGGGTAAAGCGGGCACCGCCGAGGGGGGATTCATCGACCCGGATCTGGCCGCCGTAGCTGTGGACGATTTCGGTCACCACCGCCAGACCTATGCCCTGACCGGGTGAACTGTCTGCCCGCACGCCGCGCTGGAAGATCTGCTCCGATTTGGCCGGATCGATTCCCGGGCCATCATCTTCCACTTCGATACGCAGCCGCTCGAGATGGCGGCGCACCGTCACCTTCACTTCGCTGATGGCAAACTTGCAGGCATTGTCGAGCAGGTTACCCATCAGCTCCATCAGGTCACCCTGTTCGCCGTGGAAGAGGGCGTCATCATCGAACTTGAAGTGGGTTTGCAGCTTCTTGTGGCGATAAACCTTGGTCAGGCTGGCCAGCAGTTTTTCAATCAGCGGTACCGGTTCGGTGCCCTTGCTGGCAAGGCGCTGGCGGCCGGTCACGGCCCGTCTGAGCTGATACTGGATCATCTGATCCATGGTGAGGATCTGCTCGTTGATGTTGTCGTGGATCTCCCGCCCCAGCTTCACTTCGCGGGTGGTGATCTGGATCAGCGCCAGCCGGGTTTTCAGGCTGTGGGCGAGATCGTTGAGGGCGTGCTGGTAGCGCTGGGTCTGCTGGCGTTCGTTTTCCAGCAGCTGGTTGATGGAGTCGGTCAGCGGGGCCAGCTCCCGCTCAAAATCGCTCGAGAGGTCATCGCGCTTGCCGGCCCGAATATCGTCGATCTGACGGGCGATGGTGCGCAGGGAGCTGAGGCTCCAGAAGGTGGTGAGCAGCAGCAGCCCGGCCAGCAGCATATAGGCGAGCAGTGCCTGTTTGGCGGTCTGGTAGAGGTAGGTGCGGGACTCTTCGTGGTAGCGTTTGGCCGAGTCGATCATCACCACGTAGTAGGCGGTGGTGCCGCTGCCGGGATTGCGGATAAACCGCAGGCTGTAGACGAAGTAGCTCTCGCCGTTCTTGATGGTGTGCTTCTTGAAGAAGTAGTCGAGATCCATCCCCCCCAGATATTTCATCAGATCGCCGCAGATGGTCTGTTTGGCCTTGATCACCTCCGGCATATGGAGGCTCGACCAGACCAGATCGCCATCGGCGCGGCAGATCAGGGTATCGAGGTTGCGATCCCCCGCACCACGGGATATCCGCCCCAGCTCGACGTTTGACCCCTTGTCATCCGGCTCGGTGGAGGAAAACAGCTTGGCCAGGTTCTCCTGCATCCGGGCGCTGGCCTTCTGGGTCTGCTCCTCGACGTGGCCAAGATAGAGGGCGTAGACGGCAAACCCCATGATCAGCGCGATGACCAGCAGCGAGCTGAGCAGCAGTTTGATGTGCAGTGAGCTGCGGATCATCTTGATGGGGCGCGGCAGATGAAACTGCATCAGTTACAGGAGAGGTTGAAGATATAACCCTGACGCCGGATGGTGGAGATGGGTTGAATCGTCCCTTCCGGATCCAGCTTCTTGCGCAGGCGGCTCACCATCACCTCGATGGTGTTGGGGTCCCCTTCGCCGTCGCCGTAGAGCTGGTCGAGCAGTTGCTGCTTGGAGACCACCTGACGGGCATTGCGCATCAGGTACTCCAGAATGAGGTATTCAAAGCTGGTGAGCACCGCCACTTCTCCGGCGATGGTCAGCTCCTTGCGGGAGAGATCCAGCTCGTAATCACCAGCCTTCACCCTGGGCGAGATAAAACCGGCGCTACGGCGCACCAGCGCATTGAGTCGGGCCAGTAGCTCATCTTTCTGGAACGGTTTGACCAGATAGTCATCAGCTCCTGCTTCCAGTCCTTCGACCTTGTCCTGCCAGTTGCCACGGGCGGTCAGCACAATGATGGGGAAGGGGATCTGCCGTTCGCGCAGTTGCCGGATCAGTTGCAGGCCGTCCATATCGGGCAGACCGAGGTCGATGATGGCCACATCAATGGGATAGTCGGCGGCGTAGTGCAGTGCAATCCCGGCCTGGTCGGTGCTGTAGACCTGATTGTCGGCTTCGGTCAGCAGAGAGGAGAGGTGGTGATTGAGCAGCTTGTCGTCTTCGACCAACAGAATTTTCATGATGTGAGCGGTCATAGGGATCCAGGCTGTCAATTAGAAAGTGTATGTCGCTTCGAGTCAATTCGAATCCTAATGCATCCCTGCTGTATCGGGACTGAATCAGCGGGACTTCAGAGTTCGCGCCAACTGGTCGTTTAACCATGGTCTCGGGTTGTCGATGGCATGCTGGTCGGCAGCCATGTTGCGAAAGGTTTGATGTGATGAGAGAGATGGCCGGGAGGCTGCTGGCGCGACTGCAACAGCGTGAGCGCAGCGACCTCCTCTATATTGTCTGGCTCTGCTGGGGGGCAGCCTTGCTGCTCTACGTACAGGGGTCGCCCTGTTTTCTGTGGCCAGTGGCGCCGATGCCGCTGGTTCTGCTTGTGTGGTTGGTGGAGAGAGTACGGATGTTTGGAAGAAACAAAGGTGGTGCGGCTACTGGGTCGGCCGGGGCCACTGTGATTGCAGCCGGTGCCCGCTTCAAGGGCGAGTTGCAGGTGGAGGGGGATCTGGAGGTGCGCGGTCAGGTCAATGGCACCATCCAGCTCATCGGTGGTGTGCTGCGCATCATGCAGGGGGGGAGCGTTGAGGGGGAGGTAAGTGCGCCCCACGTGATCATCAATGGTCTGCTGGAAGGCACCTGTACCTCCGCCGAGGTGGAGATCCTGGAGAGCGGCAAGATGCAGGGGATCTTCAAGGGGGGGCAGTCTCTCCATCTGCAAAGGCGGCAACTTTGTTGGCCAGTCCCAGCCCTCCGTGGCCGGCAAGGCCGATCCTGTGTTGCAAGCCTTGTCTGAAAACAGTGCGTCCGGGAGCAAGCAGCCGGAGAGCAAGAGCAATGTGAAAAAGCTGCCGCACGAGCCGAAAGGCAAGCCGACCGAGGAGCTGGCCAAGCAGGCGTGATGCTCTTTGCCAGCGTGCTGTTCAGGAAGACAGAGAGGGGGCTACGATGGCCCCCTCTGCATTTCCCCGTTACCCGTTAGCTGCGGCGCGGCGGCAGCATATTGGTGAGGGTGTTGTCTTTGAGAATATGGTGGTGATAGAGGGCCGCCACCGTGTGCAGGCCGATCAGGGCGTACCCGATATTGCCCAGGGTCTCGTGCACCTCCTTGATCAGTCCCTTGAGATCCGGACTTGGGGAGAGCAGGGCAGGCAGCTCAAGCCCGAAGAAGGGGATGGGCTTGCCCGCGGCGCTCAGCAGCAGCCAGCCAAACAGCGGGGTCAGAATAAGAAAACCGTAGAGGGCGAGGTGGGCCAGTTTTGCCAGCTTGTGCATGAGCGGGGAGAGCTCGGGCACGATACGGGGCGTCGGGCTCATCCAGCGCAGTGCCAGTCTGACAAACACCAGGGCGAAGATGAGCAGCCCCAGCATAAAGTGCCACTCCTTCATCAGATCCCGACCCGGGTCCCCTTTGGGGAAAATATCGCGAAATTCGATCAGGGCGTAGACGGCGATCATGGCCCACAGGGTCAGCCAGTGCAGCCCGATATTCAGGGTGCCATAACGTTGTTCACTGTTCATCAGCATAGGTTTGTTCCTTCGAAGTGCTGTCACATCCGTGTGGCATCCCCGCACTCAAACGTGTCGGGGCCAGGCCAGATCCTTTGGTGGCAACAGCAGAGCTACCATGCTTGCCATACATCGATAGCCTGCCGCTGGCATCAGTCAGAGAGGAGATGCCCTCTGCTGTCTGCATGGTATCACTGGCAACCGGGTGGATAGTCTGATCAATGCCACACAATTTACAGGCTCATTAAGCCCCTTGTGACGTGAAGAAGGCGTGAAATAGCATCAGTGATGTCAGCCCGCCAAGGTTCAGGCGGGCTCGATGGCCAGCACCACGCAATCCGGCTCGCTGATGCGAAAACGGACGTTGCAGTCAAACAGCCGCACCCCGTACTCCTTCTCATCGGGCTTGCCCTTCTTGTAGGCGGGGCGCGGATCTTGTGCCAGCACTTCGCTCACCAGCTGGCGCAGCTCGGGATGGGCCTTGAGCCAGGGTTGCAACTGCTGCTCGGCCTCGGCACTGAAGCTCACCGCCAGCGGCGGGGTGGGGGCGTCGGGGGCAAAACCACCACGGGCATCCGGCAGGCTGTCGGCATAGGGAATATAAGGCTTGATATCGACGATGGGGGTGCCATCGAGCAGATCCACCGCCCCCAGCTCCAGCCACAGCTTGCCCCGCTCACGGCCGATCCCGTGCAGCTCGACCACCGAGAGCCCTAGCGGATTGGGGCGGAAGGTGGAGCGAGTGGCAAAGACGCCGACCCGCTCGTTGCCGCCAAGGCGCGGCGGGCGCACCGTCGGGTGCCAGCCCTGCGCCATGGTCTGATGAAAGACGAAGCTGAGCCACAGATGGGAGAACTGCTCGATGCCGCGCAGCACATCCGGCTGATCGTAAGGGGGGAGCAGCTCGAGGCGGGCGCGGGCCGATTTGACCAGTCCGGGCTGGCGGGGGATGGCGAACTTCTCCTTGTAGGGAGAGCGGATGATCCCGAGGGTGTCGATTTCGAACTTCATGGCGGATCCTGACTGAAAACCTCGGCAATTTAGCACAGACAGCCCCAAAACGCAGGCTTGGCCTCGATACGCCCTTTTCTGCGGCGCTGCCGTGATCCCTGTCCCATCCCGGCCAGTCGGGGGCTGTGCCCGCGCACCAAGTTGCGTAGGGTGGAGGCAACTGGCGTGTCAGGATGAAATATGCGCACTCGCGCTGAAGGGGAGGGAGAGGGATGAAACTGCTGATTATCGGTGGCACCGGCTTTTTGGGGCGCCACCTCACCGCGCTGGCGCTGGATTGGGGCCATGAAGTGACCCTGTTCAACCGCGGCCTGCACCAGCATCCGGACTGGCGCGATCTGGTGCAGCTCACCGGCGACAGGGACAAGAGCCTGAGCGCCCTGCAAGGGGCCGGGTTGCTGTGGGATCTCGTCATCGATACCTGCTGCTATCGCCCCGAGCAGGCGGCGAGCCTCTCGGCAGCTTTGCTCGGGCGCTGCGCGCGGCTGATCTTTATCTCCACCATCAGCGTCTATCGCGATTTCTCAATGCCCGGGATGAATGAGTCGGCGCCGCTTCATGCTATCCCCGAAGGGGAAATGCCCACTGACTATGGCCCCCTCAAGGTGTTGTGCGAGCAGGAGTATCGCGCCCGCTGGGACGGGCGGCTCTGCATCCTGCGCCCGGGCGTGTTGTGCGGCCCCCATGATCCTACCGGGCGCATGGGCTGGTGGATTAAGCGGGTGCAGCAGGGCGGGCCTTGGTTGCTGCCGGGCAGTGGTGAGGATCGCTTGCAGTATCTCGATGTGCGCGACTGCGCCGAGTTTGTGTTGCGCGCGGCCGAGCAGCAGTTGGGGGGCACATTCAACCTGCTCAAACCCGGTATTACCTTGAGTGACTGGCTGGAGCGGCTGAGCGCCCGGTTGCAGCCCACTCGCCCCATCCAGCCCGAGTGGCTGCCCTGGCCCACCCTGATGGCGGCCGGTATCGAGCCCTGGCAGAGCTATCCCACCCTGCTACCCTGCGCGCAGGCGGAATTTGCCGGTTACGGCTCTATAAGCGCCGAGGCGGCCATCGTTAAGGGATTGAACTTTCGGCCGCTGGAGGAGACCGCCGCCGACCTTGCCCACTGGCTGGCCATCGAGCCTGCCGCCGGGGTGGCGGCGAATGCCATGACTCAGGCCGAGGAGACTTCGCTGCGGCAGCAGTTGCTGGAGCCCAGTCTGCAATAGGAGAGGGGGCATCGAGCCGCTGCTGCCGAGCGTGGCGCGGCAGGTGTGAATACAACGAGAGAGGGCATCCCGCGGGATGCCCTCTCTGTCTATTCATACCTGATGGCTACTGAAGATCGGCTGGCGCGATTCCCCATCCCATCGTTGTCGCTCGCCGAGTTAGCGGATGGCGGCGCCTGCGGCTACCAGCAGCTCTTTCAAGATAGCGCGATGGCAGCGGGACTCCTGCTCGCAGTAGCAACCGACCGAGAGGTTGGTGGTATGAGAGAGGGCGGCCAGCAGCGCCAGATCGTGCCTGGCGGCAGGTTGCGCCATCTCGGCCTTGTACTGTTTGCCAAACGCTGCCCACTGGGCGGGTGTCTCGGCTGCCTGCCCCAGCTTCATGGTCTCGCTGCTGGGGGCCAAGTTGGGAAACCAGACATCGTACCAATGCTGGCTGGCAAATTCGCTCTTGGGGACGCCGCGGGGCGGGCGGCGCACCGTGCCGATCCGCAGCCCCTCATCGGGCAGGCGCGGGCTGCCAAGGCGAACGATAGCGAGGGCCATGACAGCGAGTTACTTCTCTTCGGCCACTTTCAGCGCCTGCCCGTAGCAGATCACCTGTTTCAGGCAGCCCGGGGTGTCGCTGAACTCGGCGCACTTGTCGATGGTGACGCCGTTGCCGCCCATGTCGGCGGCGCGGCGGCGGGCCAGGGTGCGTGCTTCACCGGCGTTGGGCACCGGCTGGTTGGCATCGGCCTGGCAGGATTCACCCTCGATGGTGCCGAGGTAGAGGTAGTTGAGGTCAGCCAGCTCATCCTGTTCATAGATGCGCACGCTACCGGGTTTGAAGTATTCGTCGAAGTTCTCTTTATCCAGATTGCTGTTGAAGGCGTAGTTGGCACAGCCGGAGGCAATCAGGGGCATCATCAGGATCAGGCGTTTCATCGTCTCGTATCTTGTGTCGGTGATGAGGACAGTAGAAATGCGCAGGCGCTCCATGTCGGCATCTTGTTGAATAATGAGGGGGACATTATAGGGGCCAGCCGCCTGCGGCGACCAGCCCCGTTTTGCGCCCGTTTGTCAGGGTGTGACCCCCATCAGCCTGATATCAAACCGGAGCCAGTCGCTGATAGAGGCTGCGGTAGTAATCATCCGCCAGCAGCTCGTCGTGAGGGGCGCAGAGGCGGATCTGTCCCTCTTCCATCAGGGCAATCCGGTCCATCTGCTCCATCCCCAGCAGACGGTGGGAGATGAGCAGCAAGGTGCGATCTGCCCCGAGCTTGAACAGCAGATCCATGATCTCCCGCTCGGTCTGGCTGTCTAGCCCTTCGGTCGGCTCGTCCAGCAGCCAGAGCGGCGCATCGTGCAGCAGGGCGCGGGCGATGCCGATACGGCGACGCTCGCCACCGGAGAGGGGGCGGCCGCCGTCACCGAGCCAGGCATCCAGACCCGCCTCATCTTCCAGCAGATTGGCCAGTCCGACCTGGGTCAGCACCGCAATCAGCTGCTCGTCAGAGGCGGTCGGGGCGGCCAGTTTGAGGTTGCCCCGCAAGGTATCGGCAAACAGATGCACCCGCTGGCTCACCACCGAGATGGAGGCGCGCAGCGCCCCTTCGCTGTAGTCGGTGAGCGGCTTGCCACCCAGCAGGATCTTGCCTGCCTGCGGGCTCCACTCACGGGTCAGCAGTCCCATCAGGGTCGATTTGCCGCAGCCGGTCTGGCCCAGCAGCGCCAGCTTCTCACCGGCGTGCAGTTGCAGGGTGCAGCCACGCAGCACCGGCTGGAGGTTGCCGGGGTAGCCAAAATAGAGGTCATTGATCTGCAGCGCGCCAGCGGTGGCATGGGTCTGCTCGTCGCCCCACACGGGGGCTTTGGCCTCTTGCAGGATCTCGTTCAGGCGGCGTGCCGAGGTAAGGCTGGTGGAGAGGTGCTGGAAAGCCCCCGCCAGCGGCATCAGTGCCTCAAAGCTTGCCAGGGTGGCAAAGACCATCAGTGCTGTGATGGGGTCGGGCGCAGCACCCGCTACCCCATGACCGGCCAGCCAGAGCATCAGAGTCAGGGTCCAGCCGCTCAGCAGTTGCACCGAGAAGTTGGCCAGCCCGCTCACCTTGGCCATCCGGGTCTGCGCGACGAGCAGTGCCTGTTCGGCTTGTTGCAGCTCAACCAGCGCCTTGGGGGCGGCGGCAAACATCTGCAGCTCGGCCTGACCATCCAGATAGTCCACCATCCGAGTGCGCAGGGTCGATTTTTCGGCAATCAGCGCCTGACCGGGGCGACGGCCGAGGAAGTAGAACACCAGCGGCAGGGCAATCATGCCAAACAGCAGAATGGCACCCAGGGTGAGGGCGAGACGGCTGTCGAAAAACGACAGGAATAAGACCAGTCCGGCGGTGCTGAGCAGGGCCGCGCCTATGGGGGTGATCAGCCGCAGATAGACGTGATCCATCGCATCGATGTCTGCCACCAGTCGGTTGAGCAGATCCGCCTGACGGAAACCGGCCAGGGTACCGGTGGATAGCGGCGAGAGTTTCTGCCAGAACCAGACCCGCAGTCGGGTCAGTACCCGGAAGGTGGCGTCGTGGCTCACGACCCGCTCACCCCAGCGACCGGCGGTACGGACGATGGAGAAGAAGCGCACCCCGCCTGCAGGGGTCATGTAGTTAAAGGCATGGGTCGTCGCAACTGTCATCCCCGCCACGGCGGCGGCGGAGAGGAACCAGCCGGAGAGGGAGAGTAGTCCCATGCCGGCGGCCAGGGTCACCAGTGCCAGCAGCAAACCAATGGTGAGGCTGAGCCAGTGTTGGCGATAGAGGCGCAGAAACGGCAACAGATCACTCATCGAGAGAACCTCCGGAACGTTGGGAGAGCAGGCGGGCAAAAGGCCCCTGCCCAGAACTAAGTTGCTGGAAGTTGCCTTGCTCCACCAGCTGGCCGCGGGCCAGCACCAGGATATTGTCCATCTTGGTGAGCTGGTCGAGGCGGTGGGTGATCATCAGCAGGGTCTGGCCAGCCATCACCTGCTCGAGGGTGGTCATGATGGCGCGTTCGGAGTGGCGATCCAGACTGGCGGTCGGTTCGTCGAGCACCATCAGCTGGGTCGATTTGAGCAGGGTGCGCGCCAGGGCGAGACGCTGAGCCTGGCCGACCGAGAGGCCGCCGGCCTGATCGCCGACCGGATAGTCGAGCCCCTTCTCCATGGCAAATTCCCACGCCTGCGCCCGTTTCAGGGCATCTTCCAGCTCGGCATCGCTGGCCGTTGGCTTGGCCAGCAGCAGGTTGTCGCGCAAGGAGGCGTGGAACAGCTGCGGGTTTTGCGAGAGCCAGCCCAGCTGCAGGCGCCACTGGCTCATGTCGAGGGTGGCAAGCTCCTGCCCGTTGACCTTGAGCTCGCCACGATAGGGAGCAAAGCCGAGCAGGGCGTTGACCAGCGAGCTCTTGCCTGCGCCGCTGACGCCGATGAGGGCGGTGCGCGAACCGGCTTCCAGGGTGAAATCGATAGGGCCGACCAGCACCTTGCCCTCGGCGCTCAGCACTTCAAGGCCTTTGGCTTCTACCTTGACCGGGCTGTCGGCATGGAACGGTGCATTGCCTGCGGCCGGCTCGCTCACCTCGGCTTCGAGGAATTCAAGCAGCTGCTCGGCAGCGCCGATAGCCTGCGCCTTGGCGTGGTAGTGGGCGCCGAGTTCTCGCAGCGGGGCGTAGAACTCGGGGGCGAGAAACAGCACGAACAGGCCGGTAAAGAGGGTGACCTTGACCCCATAGCTACCAAAGTTCAGATGGTCGATATAAGAGAAGCCGAAGTAGACGGCAACCAGCGCTACCGAGATGGCGGCGAAGAACTCCAGCACGGCGGTGCTCAAAAACGCCAGGCGCAGCACTTCCATGGTGCGCTCGCGAAAATCTTCCGAGGCATCGCGAATGGCGTCACCTTCCGCTTGGGTGCGCATAAACAGCTGCAGCGTGCGCAGCCCTTTCAGGCGATCGAGGAAGTGGCCGGAGAGACGGGCCAGCGCCTGGAAGTTGCGGCGGTTGGCATCGGCGGCGCCCACACCCACCAGGATCATAAAGATGGGAATGAGGGGCGCTGTGCCCAGCAGGATCAGACCTGCCGCCCAGTTGACCGGGAACACGGCCACCAGAATGACCACCGGAATAAAGACGGCGATGGCCATCTGCGGCAGATAGCGGGAGAAGAAATCCTGCATGTTTTCAATCTGTTCCAGCAACAGGCTGGCCCAGCTACCGGCCGGACGGCGCTGAATATAAGCAGGGCCGAGACGACTCAAGCGCGTGAGTACCAGCTGGCGGATGGTCTGGCGCACCGCACTGCCCGCCTTAAAGCTGGCCACTTCGCGGCCGTAGGCCAGCGCCGCTTTGCCAAGCGTCACCAGCAGCAGGGTAATAAAGAGCGTGATGGATTGCTCAGGCGTTGAGCCTTCGATGATAAAGCCGTGCAACAGGGTCGCCAGCAGCCAGGCTTGCGCCACCATCAGAATGCCCTGGCCAAGGCCAAAAGCGATGGATATCGTGATCCAGCGGCGACCGTGACTCGATTGCTTGCGCAACCAGCCATAGAGACGTTTTTGCGTTTTTTTATCCATTACCACCATCCTCGCGTCGAGTGGCGCAAGACTATCCTTGCCGTTTGGCCTTGGCAACCTTGTAAATTATCTGTGTTGAAAATGTTTGATTGAAAAAGCAACCGTCTGTTCAATCCTTGTCCGAACAGATTGATTTATTGAAAAAAGTGGCAAAGGCGCCATTGCGCTCGGCGGCAAAATGCATATAGTAAGAGCCCTGACGCGGGTGTAGTTCAATGGTAGAACGGTAGCTTCCCAAGCTGCATACGTGGGTTCGATTCCCATCACCCGCTCCAAATTTCAGATGCCAGGCGGGCATCGTATAATGGCTATTACCTCAGCCTTCCAAGCTGATGATGCGGGTTCGATTCCCGCTGCCCGCTCCAGCTTCAAAACAAAAAGCCCACTCCTGCGAGTGGGCTTTTTGTTTTTCATCTATCCTGTGCGCCGTTCGACGTCACGCTCACGGTTTCTCAGCTTTAAGGCAAACCGCAGAGACAGAAAAGGCGCCCGAGGCGCCTTTTCAGATCAACAGCGTAGCGGGAGCTTATTCCTGCTCCAGCTCACCACAGAAACGGTAGCCTTCGCCGTGGATGGTGGCGATGATCTCCGGAGTATCGTTGACGCTTTCGAAGTGCTTGCGAATGCGACGGATGGTCACGTCAACGGTACGGTCGTGGGGCTTGAGCTCACGGCCGGTCATCTTCTTCAGCAGTTCGGCACGGGTCTGGATCTGGCCCGGGTTTTCGCAGAAGTGCAGCATGGCGCGGAACTCGGAGCGCGGCAGCTTGAACATGTCGCCAGTGGGGCTGACCAGTGCGCGGCTGTTGATATCCAGCGCCCAGCCGTTGAACAGATAACGTTCAACCAGCTTTTTCTCTTCGCCACCGGCAGCCACGTTCATGGTGCGGCTCAGCAGGTTGCGGGCACGGATGGTCAGCTCGCGCGGGTTGAACGGCTTGGTGATGTAATCATCGGCGCCGATCTCCAGACCCAGGATCTTGTCCACTTCGTTGTCACGACCGGTCAGGAACATCAGGGCGATGTTGTCGTTCTCACGCAGCTCACGGGCCAGCAGCAGGCCATTCTTGCCCGGCAGGTTGATGTCCATGATCACCAGATTGATGGTGTGGGAAGTGAGGGCCTGATGCATCTCGTCGCCGTTGTTGGCTTCGAGCACGATGTAGCCTTCGGCTTCAAAAATGCTTTTCAGGGTATTGCGTGTGACCAGCTCGTCTTCGACGATCAGAATGTGTGGTGTTTGCATGAGTATTCCCAGATTCTTATCAGTTAATTATCTTAAATTTAACACTCTTTGGCGTTTCAAACCGATTTCCTGACTGATCCTGAAAATTTATTACGTCATCCTGGGTATGAGAGTCAGGTCGGAATATCGCGAATTAGGCATCAGTACCGGCAAGTATCCCTGTGCCACTTATAGGTTCCCGACAAGTCTGGTCGAGCAGAGCCTGGAAAGGTCGTCCATTACGAAAGTGGCCGCATTTTATCAGTTAACAGGAGCATAACAACACTCTTTGCCGTCAGATAGCAACTTTTTAACTCTGATTTGATATAGGTCAAACCCTGGTACAGCAGCATCATACTTGGCCTGAACCGGGTTTTCGCCCCTACAAAATGTAATGGAATGTAACATGTGATTGACATGAATTTGTGGGAAAACTACAAGAAAATCTGCTTTATCGCGCCATTTGAGCCACCAGATTGGTCTGCTTTTGCCATCATCACAGCCTGGAATCCGGCCAGCCAGTGGGTCACAGAACGATGCAATATACGGCGGGAACGGGCGCTGTGGCGCCATCTGACCGTGGATTTGCAGGTGCCCGTGGTGGGGCCATTTTGGGGGGCTGACCCGGACGAACGCTGGCAGGAGTCATCGCTGGCGGTGGCGCTATCCCTGCCACAAGCCCGTCAGCTGGCTGCGCGTTTTGGCCAGAACGCCATCTACTGGGTGGAGGATGGCCAGCTCTGGCTGGTGCCGGTATTGATGGATAAACCAGCAGTTTGTCTGGGCAATATTGAATCCTTCTGGATTGCCAGAAACCTTGCCTGATGAAAGAATGAACACCTTCATGTATCTGAAAGGAATCAAATCATGCTGGATCTCCTGCCCGACCTCTGCGATCAACATGGCGACTTGCTGCAAGTGGCCGACCCGGTGTTTCAGGATTTTGGCGGCAAGGCCCTCTTTTATGGTCGCGCCGTAACGCTCTCCTGTTATGAAGACAACAGTCTGGTGCGGGATCTGGTGAGCCGCCCCGGTCACGGCAAGGTGATGGTGATCGACGGCGGCGGCTCGCTGCGCCGTGCGCTGCTTGGCGATCAACTGGCGATCAAGGCGGTGGAGCAGGGGTGGGAGGGGATCCTGATCCACGGCGCGGCGCGGGATGTGGGCACCCTGGCGACACTGGCGCTCGGGGTCAAGGCGCTGGCGACCTGTCCGGTCAAGACCGAGAAGCGGGGATTGGGAGAGCTGGGGGCCGTGGTCAGCTTTGCCGGTGTGACCATCCACGAAGGGGATTACGTCTATGCGGATCGCAACGGCGTGGTGGTGAGCGCCACGCCGCTGTTGTGATCATTAGAAGTTGAAGCCAACGCCCAGACTCAGTGCCTGATCGGCAGTGATGGCGCTGACGCCGTAGTTGGCGGTGAGGGAGAGTCTGGGGGTCAGCAGCAGGCTGGAGTTGAGCTCCAGCAGGGTGCTGGCCTTGTTGAGATCGAGATGCTTGATCTGGCTGCCGATATTGAATGCCGGAGAGAGCTGGTAGCGTACCCCCGAACTCATATTGAAACCGGATGTGCGATTCTGATCCGCCACCGCCGGGCCCGCTTCCATAAAGAGGGTCACATCATCCACCACCGGATATTGATAACCGCTATTGACCAGCCAGAGATCAAAACTGTCGCTGTGATGGCTATGGCCATTGAGCAGCACACCCGAGTAACTTTTGACATAGAGAGACGGGTTGGATTGCGGCTGAACCACTGCCCAGTCGGCGGCCTGTGCGGCCATGCTGGCGCAGGTTGCAAGCAGTGTGATGATGAGCGATTTGACCATTCGTTTCCCCTCCCTGGGTCCGGAACTGAGCCTAAGCATGGCACATGCCAGCTGGTAGTAAAGTGAAGGGAGATCACAATAAAATCCTTTGGCATGGGCGCCAGCCATGATAAACAGGCTGCCGTATTGATGGCTCTAATCATTAAGAGGTGAATCCATGAACAAGAAACTGACTCTGCTGGCCGCGCTGGCACTGGGAGGCTGCGCAATGGCAACGGGTTCCAGCATGGCTCAACTGCAAGCATCCAGCTGGCAGCTGCAAGGTGCCACCGGCGATACCTTCACCCTGCAAGTGGTCGACGGCAAGGTGGCGGGCAAGGGCGGCTGCAACCGCTATTTTGGCGGTATCACCAAGCAGGGTGACGATGTCTTGACGCTGGGCGCCATGGGCTCCACTCGCATGATGTGCATCGGCGACGCCATGAACAAAGAGACCGAGTTCCTGCAAAAGCTGGAGAAGGTGGCAACCTACTCCATCAACGGCAACCAGCTGACTCTGAGCGATGCCAACAAGGCAGCCCTGCTCACCTTTAACGCTGTGCCTGCTGCCAAATAAGGCACGCGTTCGTCTGATTGCCCAGACAGCTTTGACTGCGCTTGCGGGTCAAACGCTCTGATACGCCCTCCCTCTGGAGGGCGTCTGTTTATCTGCGATGAACCCTGTGTGGTCGTCCGCTACTGTTGTTCACTCGTCGATTCTCCAGTCTGCCCGGTTTGATGCCAGAATCTCGTATCTTCGCTTCGGTACGCATCTTGATCATTTCAATTATTCTTGTATAGTTGAAATGAAAGGTCACACCAAGGGGAGTGAAGATGAACAAAGAGATGGCCACCAAGGTCTTTGAATCGCTGGCATCCGGCATCCGGCTCGATGTATGGCGGCTGCTGGTGAAGGCCGGGCTGGAGGGGCGGGTCGCCGGTGAACTGGCCAGCGAGCTCGATATTGCCCCCAATACCCTCTCGTTTCACCTCAAGGCGATGCTCAACACCGGTCTGCTGTCGGTGGAGCAGGAGGGGCGCTTTCTGCGCTACCGCGCCAATATTCCCCTGATGCTGGATGTGATCGCCTACCTCACCGAGGAGTGCTGTGCCGGTCATCCCGAGGCGTGCGGCGTGATGCGTGCCGAGTCAGCCTGTTCCCCCCATGTTCTGCCTGCGCAGCCCTGCTGCAACAAGGAGTAATGCCATGTCCTCCATTCAGATTTTTGATCCCGCCCTCTGCTGCTCCAGCGGTGTCTGCGGTACCGAGATTGATCAGGCACTGGTCACCTTCGCAGCCGACCTTGCCTGGGCCAAGGAGCAGGGAGTAGCCATCGAGCGTTTCAATCTGGCCCAGCAGCCGATGCAATTTGCCGAGACACCTGCCGTCAGCGCTTTTCTGACCCACGCCGGGGAGGAGGGGTTGCCGCTGGTGCTGGTGGAGGGGCAGGTTGTGTTGACCGGCCGTTATCCGAGCCGCAGTGAGCTGGCCCGTTATGCCGGGCTGCCTGCGCCGCAAGCGGCCATCAAGGGGATCGTCAAGGGCGGCTGCTGCTCCGGCAGTGGTTGCTGCTGAGTCGTGATGCACCATTCGGGAGAGGCTATGTACCATTTTCTGACCAATCCACCACCGTTTCTCTTTTTCACCGGCAAGGGCGGGGTGGGCAAGACCTCGCTGGCCTGCGCCAGTGCGGTGGCTCTCTGTGATATTGGCAAGCGGGTGCTGCTGGTGAGCACAGATCCTGCCTCCAACGTGGGGCAGGTGTTTGCCACCGAGATCGGCAATCGCGTCACCACCATCGCCGCTGTGCCCGGTTTGTCGGCGCTGGAGATAGATCCCCCCGCGGCGGCCAAAGCTTATCGGGAACGGATTGTCGGGCCAGTGCGCGGCAAGTTGCCCGAGAGCGTGGTGCGTAGCATCGAGGAGCAGCTCTCCGGCGCCTGCACCACCGAGATTGCCGCCTTTGACGAGTTCACCGCGCTGCTGACCGACCAAACGCTGCTGGCCGAGTATGACCACATCGTCTTTGATACGGCCCCAACCGGCCACACCATCCGGCTGCTGCAACTGCCGGGCGCCTGGAGCGAATTTCTGGAGCAGGGCAAGGGGGATGCCTCCTGCCTTGGCCCGCTGGCGGGGCTGGAGAAGCAGCGCAGCCAGTATGGCGAGGCGGTCGCCGCCCTGGCTGATGCCACTCGCACTCGGCTGGTGCTAGTGGCGCGGGCCCAGCAATCCACTCTGCGGGAAGTGGCTCGCACCCACGAGGAGCTGGCCGCCATCGGCTTGCTGAATCAGCAACTGGTGATCAATGGCCTCTTCCCCGAAGGCGCCATTGCCGGAGATGCGCTGGCAATGGCGCTCTGGCTGCGCGAGCAACGGGCTCTCGCCCAGATGCCGCAGGGAATAAAGGAGCTGGCGCAGGATCATATCCCGCTGCTGGCCACCAATCTGGTGGGGGTCGACAGTTTGCGCCAGCTGCTGCAATCAGAGGGAAGCGCCGCCCAATCTCCGGCAGTACAGTCCACTGTCAAGCCAGCCCAGCCCGAGTTGAGTTCGTTGGTGGACGAGCTGGCCGCCGATGGTCACGGCCTCATCATGCTGATGGGCAAGGGCGGGGTGGGCAAAACCACTCTGGCTGCCGCCGTGGCGGTGGAGCTGGCGAGCCGCGGTTTGCCGGTGCACCTTACCACCTCGGATCCCGCCGCGCACCTGAACGAGACGCTGGCAGGGAGTTTGCCCCATCTGGAGGTGAGCCGCATCGATCCCCACGCCGAGACCGAGCGTTACCGTGCCCAGGTGCTGGCCACCAAGGGGGCGGCGCTGGACGAGCAGGGGCGGGCGTTGCTGGAGGAGGACTTGCGCTCCCCCTGTACCGAGGAGATCGCCGTGTTTCAGGCCTTCTCGCGCATTATTCGCGAGGCGGGCAAGCGCTTCGTGGTGATGGACACCGCCCCCACCGGCCACACCCTGCTGCTGCTTGACGCCACCGGCGCCTACCACAGGGAAATCGCTCGCCAGATGGGAAACAAGGGGCTGCACTTCACCACCCCCATGATGCAGTTGCAGGACCCCAAACAGACCAAGGTGCTGATTGTGACGCTGCCCGAGCCGACGCCAGTGCAGGAGGCGGCGAATCTGCAGACCGATCTGCGCCGGGCCGGTATCGAGCCCTGGGGCTGGCTCATCAACCACAGCTTGCAGCAAGCTGCGGTCAGCTCACCGCTGCTGCAACTGCGGGCCGAGCGCCAGTTGCCCCATATCGAGGCGGTCGAGCAGCAACACGCCAGCCGCTACGCCGTGGTGCCGCTGCTCGCCGAGGAGCCGGTGGGGCCCGATGCCCTGCGCCGCCTCTGCCAGCATCATTGAGTCGTCGCCCCGGCCTGCTGCCGGGGCGGCTTGAATATGCCGTTACTTGTTATAAACCCGTGTTTTGAACCAATAGAAGATGCGAAATTGCGCCGCATCGGGAGCTGTGATGTCTGCAACATGTGATGCCAAGGCCGTGCCTGCCATCGGCTTTTTTGAACGTTATCTGACCGCCTGGGTCGCCCTCTGCATTCTGGTGGGGATTGGTCTGGGGCAGGGTTTGCCGGATCTTTTCAAGGCGATCGGCGCCATGGAGGTGGCCAAGGTCAACCTGCCGGTGGGGCTGCTGATCTGGGTGATGATCATCCCCATGCTGCTCAAGATCGACTTTGGCGCCTTGCATCAGGTGAAGGGCCACCTCAAGGGGATTGGCGTCACCCTCTTTATCAACTGGCTGGTCAAGCCCTTCTCCATGGCCTTCCTCGGCTGGCTCTTTATTCGCGTGCTGTTTGCCGACTGGCTGCCGGCGGATCAGCTCGACAGCTATGTGGCGGGGCTGATCCTGCTGGCGGCGGCCCCCTGCACCGCCATGGTGTTTGTCTGGAGTCGTCTCACCAACGGCGATCCCTACTTCACCCTGTCGCAGGTGGCGGTGAACGACCTCATCATGGTGTTTGCTTTCGCGCCGCTGGTGGCGTTGCTGCTCGGGGTCTCCAGCATCATAGTGCCGTGGGATACCCTGCTCACTTCAGTGGTGCTCTATATCGTCATTCCGGTCATCATCGCCCAACTGCTGCGCAAGGCTTTGCTGAAAAAGGGTGAGGCCCATTTTGACGGCGTCATGACCCGCATCCAGCCCTGGTCGGTGGCGGCCCTGTTGCTCACTCTGGTGCTGCTGTTCGCCTTTCAGGGCAACGCCATCATCGAGCAGCCGCTGGTTATCGCCCTGTTGGCGGTGCCGATCCTGATCCAGGTGCTGTTCAACTCTGGCTTGGCTTACTGGCTCAACCGCAAGGTGGGGGAGAAGCACTCGGTCGCCTGTCCTTCCGCCCTGATCGGCGCCTCCAACTTCTTCGAGCTGGCGGTGGCCGCCGCCATCAGCCTGTTTGGCTTTCACTCCGGCGCGGCGCTCGCCACCGTGGTCGGGGTACTAATCGAGGTGCCGGTCATGCTGCTGGTGGTGCGGGTGGTTAACGCCAGCAAACCCTGGTACGAAGCGGGGCTGGGCCGTTAACTGATGGCCGCGAACTGATGCTATCCATTTTCTATTCACTTGATTAATGAGAGACACGCAAATGAGTGCAATCACCATCTATCACAACCCGGAATGTGGTACCTCCCGCAACACCCTGGAGCTGATCCGCAACAGCGGCGTGGAACCCACAGTCATCCACTATCTGGAGACGCCCCCCTCCCGTGACCAGCTGGTGGCGCTGATCGCCGCCATGGACATGCCGGTGCGCGATCTGCTGCGCAAGAACGTGCCACCCTACGAGGCGCTCGGTCTGGCGGAAGATCGTTTCAGTGATGATGAACTGATCGATGCCATGCTGGCTCACCCCATCCTCATCAACCGTCCCATTGTCGTCACGCCGCTTGGCACCAAGTTGTGCCGTCCGTCGGAAGTGGTGCTCGATATATTGCCCGATCAGCAAAAAGGGGCCTTCGCCAAGGAAGATGGCGAGCAGGTGGTGGATGCGAGCGGCAAGCGCCTCAAGTAATCATCTGAGTACTCAAGTACGGATTGAAACAGGGCCAGCTTCACGCTGGCCCTGTTTCGTTGTGTGAACAAGTTGAAAAAGTTACTCCGGCCAATCGTTTTACCGCTTTTTCTGTGACGATGATCACTGTACCATCGCCGCCCGACCTGCCACCCGGCCGCATCTCCCCCTGCGACGGCGCTGGCGTCACCCGATACATGCTGTCACCCGGAACGTGAATGACCCCAGGATGGGACCCGCCACTAACCTGTAGGTTTGTGGTCTGCGTGTCGCGTGGGTCGGCATTTCTCTCGCCGGATCGCCCGCGACGCCTGTCTGCAGACTTGCCATATGAAACTCCTCTCTTCATAGGTGCAAGATGACACTGTTATTGAGTCTGGTCGGTATGCTGGCCTTGATGTTTATCGCCTGGCTGGCCAGTGAAAACCGCCGAGCCATCCGCTGGCGAACCGTGCTGGGTGCACTCGCCCTGCAAACCGGTTTTGCTGCGCTGGTGCTCTATTTCCCCCCCGGACAAATCATGCTCGGTGCCATGAGCAATGGCGTCTCCGCCCTGCTCGGCTTTGCCGACAGCGGCATCCGTTTCGTGTTTGGCGATCTGGCCAGCAACGGCTTTATCTTCGCCGTGCGGGTGCTGCCGCTGGTGATCTTTATCAGCGCGCTGATCGCCGTGCTCTACCACTTCGGCATCATGCAGTGGGTGATCCGGGTACTGGGCGGCGCTATTCATCGCCTGCTCGGCACCAGCCGCGCCGAGTCGCTGGTGGCCACCGGCAATATCTTCCTGTCGCAAGGTGAGTCGCCGCTGCTGATTCGCCCCTTCCTCGCCGGTATGACCCGCTCCGAACTCTTCGCGGTGATGACCTGCGGCATGGCCTCGGTAGCGGGCTCGGTGCTGGGCGGTTACGCCGGTCTGGGTGTGGATCTGAAATATCTGATTGCCGCCTCCTTTATGGCTGCGCCGGGTGGCCTGCTGATGGCCAAACTGCTGGTGCCGGAGCAGCAGCAGGTGAGCGATCAGACCGAGATCACCCTCGACAAGAGCGACTACAGCAACGCCATCGATGCGCTGGCGGGCGGCGCCATGGGCGGCATGAAGATCGCCGTGGCCATCGGCACTATCCTGCTCGCCTTTGTCAGCGTCATCACCATGATCAACGCCGGTCTCACAACCATAGGCGAGTGGTTCGGCTGGGCCGATCTCTCCCTGCAGCAGCTGCTGGGCTATCTGTTTGCCCCGGTGGCCTGGCTGATTGGCGTGCCCGCCAGCGAGATGATGGCGGCAGGATCCCTGATTGGTCAGAAGGTGATCATGAACGAGTTTGTCGCCTATCTGGACTTTGCCAATATCAAGGCTGACCTGAGTGCCCATACCCAGATCATCATCACCTTCGCTCTGTGCGGTTTTGCCAATCTGGGCTCCATTGCGGTGCAGCTCGGCTCCATCGGCACCATGGCGCCGGAGCGTCGTCACGATGTGGCCAATATGGGCTTCAAGGCGGTGCTGGCGGCGACCCTCGCCAACCTGATGAGCGCCACCCTGGCCGGGATCTTTGTCTCCCTCTGATGAGATAAAGCCAGGCTGCGCCAGTAAAAAAGCGCCCGCCCCATCTGGGGCGGGCGCTTTGCTTTATGGGCAGGGTGCTAGCGAGAGTTCGCTTCCCCCAACCTTGGGTTGAGGGAGAGGATCCGGGTCTTGCTGACCCGGTGGCGATAGATCTCCCGCAGATAGAGCAGCGCCTTTTTCACCGATTCGCGGCTGAGGCGAATATCGTTGATGGAGACGAACTTCTCCTTCTCGCGGATAAGCTCCCGATATTTCTTCTCATACATGGGCTTGATGGCGTACCAGTTGGTATCGAGGATCTTGGCCGGGTTCTCGAACTCGTTGAGCATGCTGTCGAGCAGCGCATCGTTCCACTCCTCATTGCAGATCATCTCGATCACCGCCTTGTCCAGATGCTCATCGAAGCGATAGTGATCCTTGGCAAAGCAGCGCTTGATAAAGGCCACGATCAGGGTCAGGAAGTCATCGCTCAGGCAGGGGCTCTTGACGATCAGGGTGGTGAGGGAGATGTTGGCCGACGCCCCGATGACCAGCGCATAGCGCTTGAGGGTGGTATTGGGGAAGAGCCCGTTGAGGTGAGACTTGAGCCGGTTGAGATCCATATAGGAGAGCTTGTACTCCTTGGGCAGGGAGATGATCGACACCACCGATGAGCAGTTCTTGAAGAAGTGCAGCTCGTTGAGGTGGGCTGGGTCATGGCCACTTTTCACATAGTCGTCCAGATACTCCCGATAGTTGCCTGCCTCGATGGGCAGCAGACTGATCCCCTCGATGGCCTGGGTCATCTTGTTGAAGTGGGGCAGCTCGATGGAACGGGTGAAGAGATCGTCCACATTGAGCCCGTCCTCCTTGTCAAACAGGCCGCCGGGGGGCGAGATGGACTCGGCATACGCCACCGCCACCGGCCCCGCCAGACTCATAAAAAGGTCGTTGGCATCGAGCCGAATGGTCTCGCTGATGTCGATGCCTGCCCGGCGAAAGTAGTTCTCGTCGTAGTCGGTGGTGACGGCCTGGGCGGTGAGAATGTTGAAGATCTGCTGGGAGATGTACTGGTTGGCGTACTTCTCCATGGTGTTGACATCAACATGCTGGATCTCGCCATCGTCGCTCTCTTCGGCGTAGCGCATGATGTCGTTGGAGATCAGCATCATGGCATTCCAGGGCCTGATCCGCTTGAGCATGCTGACATCGCACGCCTGCTCGTTGTCAAAGTGATAGGAGAAGTCCCACTCCTCGGCCAGATACTTGCACAGCAAACGCCCCGCGTTGATGTGCAGCGCTTCCGAGATCTCGATACCCCGATCACAGATATTGGGCAGGATGCAGATGCCGCTGGTGAAGATGGGATCGAACATGAAGTGCTCCCCGAGGGAGAGGTGCTCCTCCTCTTCTGACGGGGGCGAAAAGGTCTTGCTCATGTAGGAGTACTGCTGGGCCAGCCCGAACTCGGAGGCCATGCCGGAGCCGGTGCCGCCCCCGGCACTGAAGATGTAGAAATAGAGGCGGGACTGGTTGGCCTTGATGCCGCAGGAGTCGACCAGATAGGTATGAATGGCCTGCCACTCCGAGTTGGCGAAGTAGTGGGGGCTCTTGTTGAGGATGATCTTGGCCAGATACTGGCCAAGGATAGGGGCGTTACCCGCGCCTCCCGCGTGGATCTCCGACAAGTCCATCACCCGCATCTTGGCGTAATCACGCAAGGAGCCACCTTCGCCGCTGCGATTGGAGTGGCGGATGCGGCCATCGATGTCCTTGTCCAGATCCCCCAGCATCACCATGGGCTCGATCAGAAAGACCGGCCGGGCCCCGTTGTTTGGCAGTCGCAGGTTGCGCCGGATCCAGCTTACCGGACCAAACTCCTTCTCCCGCTTGCGTTGCTCTTCACTATTGAACTCATTGAGATAAAAGCTGCGGGCGTTGTAGACCAGCGAGGCCACATCCTGCGCGATGTTGGAGCCGCAACGGCCCAGCCCCACCAGACAGACGGACGGAAAGTTGTGGGGCACGGTGGCGCCCGTTTCACTCTCTCCGATGGCGGCCGGAAACACCGCGTGGCGCAGCTGTTCCAGATTGGCAAGAATGCGGGCCAGATCCCCTTCGGTGTAGTAGAGGTAACGGTTGCCTGCGTCCTGCTCATCATCCGTGCTGATAGGTAGCAGATCGATATGCTCGGTCATGAAAAAAGATCCCTCTTGGCGGCGAATGTATATAAATCAGCAGCTTTTGGACTGCCCGCTAACTCTAGATGATAAAAAGCGGGGGCGCGGTGAGAGGAGGGCGAGAGTTGTGACTGTGTGATCATGGGCACAGCAACACCCCGAAAATCTGCCGGTACCCCTTACTGTACGGATGGGACAACGGCGCCCCATTCCCCTGAAAAGGGGGACGACTGCACTCAACAACGTGTTGGCCGCGTGCCGGATTATCCCGCTCTGAGCGGCCTGTTTCCCTTGCGCGGGCGTGGTGGAACAAACACGAAAAAGAATTTTTAGATTGGTTTTAGTACTTCCAATCGATTATTTGATTGGGCAGTAACGGCATTAGCGGTGTCAGATTAGGGGAGCAGGTTGGCCAACGCGCCGTCAGCCAGTCTTTACGCGGTCACACAAGGAGACACTCTGATGGAAACACTTGACCAGAAAATCGACACCATGCGAGAAGCATTTATGCAGCAGGAGCGCAAACAGGCCCACGACAAGTGGCAAGCCAGGGTCGAGGAGCTGCTACAGATACGGGGTGAGGAGAGACAACCGGAGGAGCAAGAGGAGTAGTGCTCGCTCCCGGGCGAAAGTTGAGGTAGCGAACCCTTCGTATAGGCTACCCGTTATCTACCACCGATAAAAAAACCACCGACCTTTTGCAGGTCGGTGGTTTTTTATGGATAGCGGCTGATTGGATGGCCTGACTTCCGGGCCGAGCAATGGGGTCACATCCAGGGGCGTAGGGGCGCGACTACTTCGAATGGGTGACGGGCTCTTCGGAGAGCAGCTCGTTAACGAGTCCTGCAGCCAGATGAATATTCGACTCCATCTGGTCGCCGTCCACCGCGTTGGCTTTCCACGATTCGGGGGCTTCGGGGTGTGGCCCGGAAACGGCCACCTTGCCTTTCCCGTATGAGCTGATCAGCGCGGCAATATGATGGTTTTGAAAATGGGCGATGACCTTGACCTGCTCTGGGCTTGGCACCGGCGTAAATTGCGGGCCGGCCTGGTAATACATCTGGCGCTCTTCACCAAGCCAGCTGATCGGGAAGATCCTGGCGCTAAAGTCGCCGTCATAATCATCGGATGTGGCAGGAACAAGGCCCAGCGCTGGCACAAAGCCCTCTTCTTCAGACCAGCCGGCGGATGCCACAAAGGCACCCCCACAGATCCCGAGGTAGCGGCCACCATTCTGCAAATAGGTTTTTAACGCCGAACGCGCGTCCGCGGTGAAGGCGTTGAGGAGCGGCTCAACATCGTCCTCTGTGCCGCCAACGATAAACACCCTGGCATTATCGAGCTCTGCAGGCAGCGCCCCAATATTGGAGAGATACCTGACCGGCAAGCCCACCTGCTTGACCACATCCGCAATCGCCTTCGTGCTATCCCCATCAGAAACAGGCCCGTTATAGATCAGCGCGTACTGCTCTTGCTGCGGCTGTGCAGAGGCGGCCTCTGCCATGCATCCTGTCATTAACCAAAGGCTGATAACGCTCGCAATCCGCATGACGCTTTTTGGTACATTCATCGCTGCCACTATCCCTGTGATGTGAACCGAAGAGACTACTTATCACGATCCCGTTCTGCATGTCAGCCGCTGTTAAATGAACATTTCAAGTTAACGCGCCAACGCTGATTGGAGCTGCGTTTATCTAACAGCGAACCAATACAGTGGACGCACTTCACCTTCACTTCACCGAGCGGGGGTAGGGTAGGCTCACGTTTTCAGTTGGAGCTTCACCCTATGCCGACCATAGTCACCCACGCCGCCGTCCCTCTCTGCCTTGGACTCGGGCTTGGCAGCCGGATTATTCCGCCCCGTCTGCTGCTGGCTGGGGTCGCCATCGCCATGCTGCCCGATGCCGATGTGCTCGCCTTCAAACTGGGGGTCGCCTACGGCCATGTCTTTGGCCACCGCGGCTTTACCCACTCCCTGTTGTTCGCCTTTGCTCTACCCACACTGGCCATGCTGTTTCACCGCCAATTTCGGGCGAGCGCCGCCACCGTCTGGTCGTTTCTGCTGGTCTCGCTACTCTCCCACAGCCTGCTTGATTCCCTCACCACCGGCGGCAAAGGGGTTGGCTGGCTCTGGCCGTGGCGTGACGAGCGTTTCTTCGCCCCCTGGCAGGTGATCCGGGTCGCCCCCTTCAAGCTGGAGGCCTATCTCACCGCCCGAGGTGAGGCGGTGATCCTCTCCGAGCTCTACTGGGTCTGGCTGCCGGGAGTTGTATTGATGCTGGTGTTGATGGGGTGGCAGGTGTGGTGCAGGAGGCGGTAGTGGTGGGGTTGGAAAGGTTTATTGGATATATTCTACTTTGGTAAATATCAAGAATAATTAAAACTTGGACACCCATCTTTTTGTTCTGCTTAATGTAACGGCTTGAACAGAAAAGCGGGTGTCCTGTTTTTTACTTAAATTTCTTTGTTAATTTTTTATTTGGCGTGAAATCTGCTGAATTAAATAGTCATCAAATGTTTCAGCAGTTATTCGGCTAAACTCATCAATATTATCAGCTAGTTCTGTTGTAGGAATAACTAATTCCGACTTAGGCGAGCTAATACGTATTATTTTTTGAGTGACATTTAATACGAACTGAGTTTCTGGCTTAAATGTTATAAAGCTTGAAATAGAACCAAATTTACTTTTCGGATCCTTGCTTAGAGGGTATAACTCCCGACTATATTGTACATTAAGTTCTTTACCGCTCTCGGTTATATCAGCAGAAATTAATTTTTTAAAGTCGTGAGTCTGCCCATAAAAAACCTTTCTAGCAGTTTTATCAGGAACTAAGTCATACTTCTTCACATTCTTGAGAAGCCCCGATTTTTCGAGAAGCAATGCTCTTTGATAGAAAATATCAGTGACAATACTCCATATTGGGATCGCAAATAGCTCATGATGCTTCAGTGCTGATGATAAATTTTCTTCTTGCGTCAACTCAATTTCGTCTTGTTCACGTTTTATTTCATTTATAGCCTTAATTATATGTTCAATATCTGGATTCACAGGGCTACTCTTTGACATTTTGTTTAACCATTCAGTTCTCAACTCTAATAGTCTTTTACTTAATAATTCAGGATTACTAGCATTGTCTAAAAGCTCTCGAATAAGCTCTGTATTTTTATCTTGTGCTGTTTTTGCTTCTTGTTGATAAGCTATTGATGCATCTTGAAATTTTTTAGCATCTTCTTGAGCGCGGATAGAATTATCTTGAAATTTCTGTACTTCCTGATTTGAAATATAGTTGACGGCGAGCAACAGGGTTCCAAATATAAAACTCAATGCTGTTGAGTTTTTTACTATAAAATTCACGATTTCCACTTCCATATTTACATCTAACTTATATTGATAGAATAGACTTATTTGTGAGGGGTATATCTCGTTGCTTAACTTTAAAACATAAATAACTTAACTTCCACCTAATGAAGTTGAAATTGATAAAATTATTGCCTGTTAATTGTGTGTAACGAAAAATAAATCGATGCATACATATTAAGCATGTAAACTCACGCATAGTGAAGAATGTCATGTGTAGCGGATCAATATTGAGCTGCTCTTCCATATAGTATGGTTGTTATGAAACTGTCGCAATCCAATACTCATTTTCCTTCCTGACTATCGCGTTCCTTAACACTGGATCAATTCCAGCAATTTTCGAACGTCCATTAGAGTCATGACCGCCATGAATCATATTAAAGACCTGATAGCTATAACCTTTCTTTTCAACTAAGTCGATATGTTTCAGTGCTTGGCTATACCCTAGTGCCTCTCGTTCTTCTCCTTTCCAACGTTCACAAAGAATCACAACATTATTTTCGTCAAGATACTCGGTGTTCCAAGCACCAAAAGCAATAATTTTTCTCTCATGATTAACGAAAGACCAAGACCACAGCCAATTAGCACATGTAAAGCCTTTATCCTCCATAAATTGTTTACGATTAATGTCACTTTCAGGAACTAATTTTTTATACAATACTATATCTTTAGATTGTGAGTAGTGAATGATATGAGCCATTAGATTTCGACCTTGCTCATCGCCTTTACTTTCAGCGTTATCATACAATACTTGCAATTTATTTGATGAATACTCCCCATCAGAAATTCGCCTTAATATTTTTTCAAATAACTCAGGTTTCATTATTCACCTTCTATTGTTTTGATTTCTCATGAATATCATCTCGTATGTCGGGAATTCAGATAATAAGTGCGACACTCATGGATGAATGGCGAGAGGTGGCCAACTGCTGATTGGTGGTACCCTTCTGCTCGCCAAAGTAAAAGCAGTATCACCATGAGCTATCAGCAGTTGACCGAGGGGCAACGATACCAGTTATCGGTGCTTCGCGCACAGGGGATGTCCATCCTTGCCACCGCACGCGCCATTGGCGTTCATCGCTCCACCCTCTACCGGGAGCTGCGTCGTAACGCCGGGCCGCAGGGCTACCAGCCAGACAATGCGCATCAGCACGCCACCCACCGACGGGCCAGTGCGGCCAAATCTCGGCTATCTGCCGATGTCATCCAGTTTGTCGAGCTGACACTCGCCTGGTGGTGGAGCCCGGAGCAGATAAGCGCGGTGGGCAAGCAGATAGGCCTCATGGTGAGTCACGAGTGGATATACCGCCATGTGGCCGCCGACAAAGCCCGGGGTGGCCAGTTGTACCGCCATCTGCGCCAGGGCCACAAGCGCTACCGCAAGGGGGCGAGCAGCCTGCGTTCTCCCATCAAGGAAGCCCGCTCTATTGATGAACGGCCGGCTATCGTCGATAGCCGGGAGCGGCTCGGTGATTGGGAGGCGGACACGGTGCTGGGCAAGCAAGGCACAGGTGCACTGGTCACCCTGGTGGAGCGCAAGAGCCGGCTCTATCTGGTCAAGCGGGTCGCGAGCAAACAGGCTGGGGTGGTGCGGGATGCGATAATCGAGATGTTAACTCCCTACATCGAGCAGGTGCATACCATCACCTTTGACAACGGCGGCGAGTTTGCCGAACACAAGGCGATAGAGGAAGCGCTGGGTGCCGAGACTTACTTTGCGCACCCTTACTCTTCGTGGGAGCGCGGTCTGAACGAGAACAGCAATGGGCTGTTGAGGCAGTTTATCCCAAAGGGAACAGACCTGAGAGAGGTCACGGACGAGGATGTCAGGAGAGCGGAGCAGTGGCTCAACCTACGACCTCGGAAATGTCTCGGATTCAGGCAGCCTGTCAAGGTATTCGAAGAGTACCGTCAGGCGGCATAGGCGAGTGTCGCACTTCGAAGTTGAATTCGCG
>NZ_JBFOCT010000029.1:0-14551 GCF_040907925.1 Aeromonas sp. s12
TGCATATTCCGGCCGATCATGAACACCAATTCCGATTCAACGTGAACACCATTTCCGGACCAATGTGAACGCTCATTCCGGTTCAACCTGAACACTTCGCCCCTCCTTTCCGGAAACAGTGTTCAACATCCCGGAATCACTGTTCACATTCACCGGAATCATCCTTAACGCATTGATTTAAAAACCTTTGATACGCTCTCCCTTTTGCCAGGGAAGAGCCTATGTCTGCCAAGAGGATTGCAATGCGTAAAATTCGTGAAGTGCTGCGACTGCGGCTGGAAGCTGACCTCTCTGTTCGCCAAATCAGTATCTGTACCAAGGTCAGTGTCGGCTCCATCCAGAAACTCCTCAAAAGTGCCCAGGCGCTCGGCCTTACCTGGCCCTTACCTACCGAGCTTGATGATGGCCGACTGGCTGCCCTGTTCTATCCGCAGGCCGATACCACCATCTCGGCCCGCCATGTTGTGCCGGATTGGCCCTCTGTCCATCAGGAGCTCAAGCGCAAGGGGGTCTCCAAACAGCTGCTCTGGGAGGAGTACACCCAGCGCTATCCCAATAGCTGTTACAGCTACTCCCAGTTCTGTGACCGTTACAAGTCCTGGTGTCAGTTGCAAAAGCGCTCCATGCGCCAGATCCACAAGGCGGGGGAAAAGCTCTTTATCGACTACTGCGGGCCCACGGTGCCCATCGTGTCGCCGACTACGGGTGAGGTCCGTCAGGCACAAGTCTTTGTCGCCGTGCTCGGTGCGTCCAACTACACCTTTGCCGAGGCCACCTGGTCCCAGTCACTGCCGGACTGGCTGCAAAGCCATGTCCGTGCCTTTGAGTTTTTCGGCGGGACACCGGTACTGCTGATCCCCGACAACCTCAAGAGCGGTGTCAGCAAGGCTTGCCGATACGATCCCGAGCTCAACCCCAGCTACCAGCAGTTGGCCGAGCACTATCAGGTGGCGGTGATGCCAGCTCGCCCTTACAAGCCTAAGGACAAAGCCAAGGCCGAGGTGGGTGTGCAGATCGTCGAGCGCTGGATCCTGGCTCGTCTACGCCATCAGACCTTCTTCTCGCTTGCCGAGCTAAACCAGTGCATCCGGGCTTTGTTGAATGAGCTCAACGAGCGCCCGTTCAAGCAGCTGCCCGGTAACCGACGCGAGGCGTTTGAGCAGTTGGACCGCCCGGCACTGGGGTCACTACCGGTGCATCCCTATCGCTATGTCGCCATCAAAACGGTCAAGGTCAACATCGACTATCACGTCAGTTATGAGCAGCACCATTACTCGGTGCCGCACCAGTATGTGGGTCAGCAACTGGAGCTCCATGCGGGCGATACCCTGCTTCAGGTCTATCACCAGCAACAGCTGGTCGCGAGCCATCCGCGTAAAACCATCCCGGGGATGAGCACACTCCCTGAGCACATGCCGGAACGTCACAGCAAGCAGCAACGCTGGACGCCAGGGCGTCTTAAGCAGTGGGCTGCCGACATCGGACCGGGCACCTTGTGCTGGGTTAGCGAACGGCTGGCAGAGAAAGCCCATGCCGAGCAGGCATACCGACTCTGCCTGGGACTGCTGAGTCTTAGCCGGGAGTATCCGCCATCACGAGTCGAAGGCTGTTGCCAGCTGGCCAACCGGGAAGGACTGGTGCGGCTCAAGCAGCTCAAGTCGGTGCTGACCAGTGGCCGCGACCAACTGCCCGCAAGTCCGCTCAGTTATCCAGAACTGCCGCAAGAGCACGAGAACATCCGCGGCCCCCAGAGCTTCCACTAACGAGGAAAAAACCCATGACCCAACAAACGCTGACCCGCTTGAGACACCTGAAACTGACTGGCATGGCGGATGCCGTGCAACAACAACTGGAACAGGCAAGTACCTACGAAGGGCTGCCCTTCATCGAGCGGCTAAGCCTGCTGGTCGAACACGAACAACTGAGCCGGGAGCAGCGTAAACAAGCTCGGCTGGTCAAGCAGGCGAGGCTCAAACTCCAGGCCACGGTGCAAGAGGTGGACTACCAGTCTGCACGCAACCTGGAGCGGTCACAGGTGGCAAACCTGGCCCAAGGAGAGTGGCTGCGCCGGGGCCAGAACCTGCTCATTACCGGCCCCTGTGGCTGCGGAAAAACCTACCTAGCCTGTGCGCTGGGCTACCAAGCCTGTCAGCAGGGGCACAGCACTCGTTACTACCGGCTGCCGCGTCTGCTACTTGAGCTGAGCCAGGCCAAGGTAGATGGCAGTTACGCCAGACTGCTGGGTCAACTGGCAAGGATAGAGCTGCTGATCCTGGATGACTGGGGACTGGAAGCGGTGAATGCCGAGCAGCGCAACGCCCTGCTGGAGATCATGGATGATCGGTACGGGAAATACTCGACGGTCGTGGTCAGTCAGCTGCCAACGGAAGAGTGGTACGCGAGCTTGGGGGACAACACTCTGGCAGATGCGATCCTGGACCGGCTGATGCACAACGCTCACCGGCTGTCACTGAAGGGAGAATCGATGAGAAAGAGGAGAAGTGAGTTGACCCAATCTGAACACTCGAGTTAGAAACGGGGTGACGTGAGCGCGTTAAGGATCAGGGTGTTCACGTTGGCCGGAATGGCTGTTCAACTTCGCCGGAATACGCACCCGTCACTGGTAAATTCTGGCGCATAAGAACCTCAAGGGTTGGCTGTTTTATTTTATTGTTTTCGGCATTAAGCCCAATTTCTTGAGCGTTACGATAAAGCTAGCATGGAAACGATAGGTGCAAGCAAGTTAAGGGTTGCATCGCGCATGTCAATCTAGGCTATACCCTAACTTGATGTCAGGCAGGGCCGCGCCGCTTCGTCAGTGTCATTTTCAGAAGACGACTGCACCAGTTGATTGGGCGTAATGGCTGTTGTGCAGCCAGCTCCTGACAGTTCAATATCAGAAGTGATCTGCACCAATCTCGACTATGCTCAATACTCGTGTGCACCAAAGCGAGGTGAGCATGGCGACGGACACCCCACGGATTCCAGAACAAGGCGTGGCCACTCTGCCTGATGAGGCTTGGGAGCGTGCGCGCCGTCGTGCGGAGATCATCAGTCCGTTGGCGCAGTCGGAGACGGTCGGGCACGAAGCGGCCGATATGGCGGCTCAGGCGCTGGGCTTGTCTCGGCGCCAGGTATACGTTCTGATCCGGCGTGCCCGGCAAGGCAGCGGCCTCGTGACGGATCTGGTGCCCGGCCAGTCCGGTGGAGGTAAAGGTAAGGGGCGCTTGCCGGAACCGGTCGAGCGCGTCATCCACGAGCTACTGCAAAAGCGGTTCCTGACCAAGCAGAAGCGCAGCCTAGCGGCCTTTCACCGCGAAGTCACTCAGGTGTGCAAGGCTCAAAAACTGCGAGTGCCGGCGCGCAATACCGTGGCCTTACGGATCGCTAGCCTTGACCCGCGCAAGGTCATCCGCCGGCGGGAAGGCCAGGATGCCGCTCGTGACCTACAAGGTGTGGGCGGCGAGCCTCCTGCCGTGACCGCGCCGCTGGAGCAGGTGCAGATAGACCATACGGTCATCGACCTGATCGTGGTCGATGACCGCGACCGGCAACCTATTGGCCGCCCGTACCTGACCCTCGCCATCGACGTGTTCACCCGCTGCGTGCTCGGCATGGTCGTCACGCTGGAAGCGCCGTCTGCCGTTTCGGTTGGCCTGTGCCTCGTGCATGTCGCCTGCGACAAGCGCCCTTGGCTGGAAGGACTGAACGTGGAAATGGATTGGCAGATGAGCGGCAAGCCCTTGCTGCTCTACCTAGACAACGCGGCCGAGTTCAAGAGCGAGGCCCTGCGCCGGGGTTGCGAGCAGCATGGCATCCGGCTGGACTATCGCCCGCTGGGACAGCCGCACTATGGCGGCATCGTGGAACGGATCATCGGCACGGCGATGCAGATGATTCACGACGAACTGCCGGGAACGACCTTCTCCAACCCTGACCAGCGCGGCGACTACGATTCCGAAAACAAGGCCGCCCTGACGCTGCGCGAGCTAGAGCGCTGGCTCACATTGGCGGTCGGCACCTACCACGGTTCGGTGCACAACGGCCTGCTCCAACCGCCGGCCGCGCGCTGGGCCGAGGCCGTGGCGCGTGTCGGCGTACCGGCCGTCGTCACACGCGCTACTTCGTTCCTGGTCGATTTTCTGCCGATCCTCCGGCGCACGCTGACCCGCACCGGCTTTGTCATCGACCACATCCACTACTACGCCGATGCGCTCAAGCCGTGGATTGCGCGGCGTGAACGCTGGCCGTCCTTTCTGATCCGGCGCGATCCGCGCGACATCAGCCGTATCTGGGTCCTGGAACCGGAGGGACAGCATTACCTGGAAATTCCCTACCGTACCTTGTCGCATCCGGCTGTCACCCTCTGGGAACAACGGCAGGCGCTGGCGAAACTGCGGCAGCAAGGGCGCGAACAGGTGGATGAGTCGGCGCTGTTCCGCATGATCGGCCAGATGCGTGAGATTGTGACCAGCGCGCAGAAGGCCACACGCAAGGCGCGGCGTGACGCGGATCGCCGCCAGCACCTCAAGACATCAGCTCGGCCGGACAAGCCCGTTCCGCCGGATACGGATATTGCCGACCCGCAGGCAGACAACTTGCCACCCGCCAAACCGTTCGACCAGATTGAGGAGTGGTAGCCGTGGACGAATATCCCATCATCGACCTGTCCCACCTGCTGCCGGCGGCCCAGGGCTTGGCCCGTCTTCCGGCGGACGAGCGCATCCAGCGCCTTCGCGCCGACCGCTGGATCGGCTATCCGCGCGCAGTCGAGGCGCTGAACCGGCTGGAAGCCCTTTATGCGTGGCCAAACAAGCAACGCATGCCCAACCTGCTGCTGGTTGGCCCGACCAACAATGGCAAGTCGATGATCGTCGAGAAGTTCCGCCGCACCCACCCGGCCAGCTCCGACGCCGACCAGGAGCACATCCCGGTGTTGGTCGTGCAGATGCCGTCCGAGCCGTCCGTGATCCGCTTCTACGTCGCGCTGCTCGCCGCGATGGGCGCGCCGCTGCGCCCACGCCCACGGTTGCCGGAAATGGAGCAACTGGCTCTGGCACTGCTGCGCAAGGTCGGCGTGCGCATGCTGGTGATCGACGAGCTGCACAACGTGCTGGCCGGCAACAGCGTCAACCGCCGGGAATTCCTCAACCTGCTGCGCTTCCTCGGCAACGAACTGCGCATCCCGTTGGTTGGGGTAGGCACGCGCGACGCCTACCTAGCCATCCGCTCCGATGACCAGTTGGAAAATCGCTTCGAGCCGATGATGCTGCCGGTATGGGAGGCCAACGACGATTGCTGCTCACTGCTGGCCAGCTTCGCCGCTTCGCTCCCGCTGCGCCGGCCTTCCCCAATTGCCACGCTGGACATGGCTCGCTACCTGCTCACACGCAGCGAGGGCACCATAGGGGAACTGGCGCACTTGCTGATGGCGGCGGCCATCGTCGCCGTGGAGAGCGGCGAGGAAGCGATCAACCATCGCACACTCAGCATGGCCTGTCGACAACCTCTCGCGCAACCAAGACATCGCGGTCGGACTGCAAGTGATCTTGAAGCCACGGGCCCGTCCCACCCCGACATGGACCTCGATGCCCGAACGGACGTTAGATTTCGAGTTCTAGGCGTTCTGCGATGAAGGTTGGATCCCAGCCGGGATTGAAAGTGTCGACGTGGGTGAATCCGAGCCGCTCGTATAGGCCACGCAGGTTCGGGTGGCAGTCGAGCCGCAGCTTGGCGCACCCCTGCGTTCGCGCGGCATGGCGGCAAGCCTCGATCAGCGCGGAGCTGACACCCCGGCCCGCATGTGTCCGTCGCACCGCGAGCTTGTGCAGATATGCGGCCTCCCCCTTGAGGGCGTCGGGCCAGAACTCGGGATCCTCGGCCGACAAGGTGCAACAGCCGACGATGCCGTCGCTGCAACTCGCGACTAGGAGCTCGGATCTCAGGACGAAGGTCTCCGCGAATGTCCGGTCGATCCGCGCGACGTCCCAGGCGGGCGTTCCCTTGGCGGACATCCACGCCGCAGCGTCGTGCATCAGCCGCACAACCTCGTCGATATCACCCGAGCAGGCGACCCGAACGTTCGGAGGCTCCTCGCTGTCCATTCGCTCCCCTGGCGCGGTATGAACCGCCGCCTCATAGTGCAGTTTGATCCTGACGAGCCCAGCATGTCTGCGCCCACCTTCGCGGAACCTGACCAGGGTCCGCTAGCGGGCGGCCGGAAGGTGAATGCTAGGCATGATCTAACCCTCGGTCTCTGGCGTCGCGACTGCGAAATTTCGCGAGGGTTTCCGAGAAGGTGATTGCGCTTCGCAGATCTCCAGGCGCGTGGGTGCGGACGTAGTCAGCGCCATTGCCGATCGCGTGAAGTTCCGCCGCAAGGCTCGCTGGACCCAGATCCTTTACAGGAAGGCCAACGGTGGCGCCCAAGAAGGATTTCCGCGACACCGAGACCAATAGCGGAAGCCCCAACGCCGACTTCAGCTTTTGAAGGTTCGACAGCACGTGCAGCGATGTTTCCGGTGCGGGGCTCAAGAAAAATCCCATCCCCGGATCGAGGATGAGCCGGTCGGCAGCGACCCCGCTCCGTCGCAAGGCGGAAACCCGCGCCTCGAAGAACCGCACAATCTCGTCGAGCGCGTCTTCGGGTCGAAGGTGACCGGTGCGGGTGGCGATGCCATCCCGCTGCGCTGAGTGCATAACCACCAGCCTGCAGTCCGCCTCAGCAATATCGGGATAGAGCGCAGGGTCAGGAAATCCTTGGATATCGTTCAGGTAGCCCACGCCGCGCTTGAGCGCATAGCGCTGGGTTTCCGGTTGGAAGCTGTCGATTGAAACACGGTGCATCTGATCGGACAGGGCGTCTAAGAGCGGCGCAATACGTCTGATCTCATCGGCCGGCGATACAGGCCTCGCGTCCGGATGGCTGGCGGCCGGTCCGACATCCACGACGTCTGATCCGACTCGCAGCATTTCGATCGCCGCGGTGACAGCGCCGGCGGGGTCTAGCCGCCGGCTCTCATCGAAGAAGGAGTCCTCGGTGAGATTCAGAATGCCGAACACCGTCACCATGGCGTCGGCCTCCGCAGCGACTTCCACGATGGGGATCGGGCGAGCAAAAAGGCAGCAATTATGAGCCCCATACCTACAAAGCCCCACGCATCAAGCTTTTGCCCATGAAGCAACCAGGCAATGGCTGTAATTATGACGACGCCGAGTCCCGACCAGACTGCATAAGCAACACCGACAGGGATGGATTTCAGAACCAGAGAAAGAAAATAAAATGCGATGCCATAACCGATTATGACAACGGCGGAAGGGGCAAGCTTAGTAAAGCCCTCGCTAGATTTTAATGCGGATGTTGCGATTACTTCGCCAACTATTGCGATAACAAGAAAAAGCCAGCCTTTCATGATATATCTCCCAATTTGTGTAGGGCTTATTATGCACGCTTAAAAATAATAAAAGCAGACTTGACCTGATAGTTTGGCTGTGAGCAATTATGTGCTTAGTGCATCTAACGCTTGAGTTAAGCCGCGCCGCGAAGCGGCGTCGGCTTGAACGAATTGTTAGACATTATTTGCCGACTACCTTGGTGATCTCGCCTTTCACGTAGTGAACAAATTCTTCCAACTGATCTGCGCGGGAGGCCAAGCGATCTTCTTCTTGTCCAAGATAAGCCTGTCTAGCTTCAAGTATGACGGGCTGATACTGGGCCGGCAGGCGCTCCATTGCCCAGTCGGCAGCGACATCCTTCGGCGCGATTTTGCCGGTTACTGCGCTGTACCAAATGCGGGACAACGTAAGCACTACATTTCGCTCATCGCCAGCCCAGTCGGGCGGCGAGTTCCATAGCGTTAAGGTTTCATTTAGCGCCTCAAATAGATCCTGTTCAGGAACCGGATCAAAGAGTTCCTCCGCCGCTGGACCTACCAAGGCAACGCTATGTTCTCTTGCTTTTGTCAGCAAGATAGCCAGATCAATGTCGATCGTGGCTGGCTCGAAGATACCTGCAAGAATGTCATTGCGCTGCCATTCTCCAAATTGCAGTTCGCGCTTAGCTGGATAACGCCACGGAATGATGTCGTCGTGCACAACAATGGTGACTTCTACAGCGCGGAGAATCTCGCTCTCTCCAGGGGAAGCCGAAGTTTCCAAAAGGTCGTTGATCAAAGCTCGCCGCGTTGTTTCATCAAGCCTTACGGTCACCGTAACCAGCAAATCAATATCACTGTGTGGCTTCAGGCCGCCATCCACTGCGGAGCCGTACAAATGTACGGCCAGCAACGTCGGTTCGAGATGGCGCTCGATGACGCCAACTACCTCTGATAGTTGAGTCGATACTTCGGCGATCACCGCTTCCCTCATGATGTTTAACGCCTGAAATAAGCCGTGCCGCGAAGCGGCATCGGCTTGATTGAATTGTTAGACGGCAAACTCGAGCCAATACTTGTGCAGGCCAACAATATTAGACGAGCACAGCATGGGCATTGCCGCTTTGATCTTCTCCAGTGACCAATTCCACCACTCCATCTCCAGAAGCAATGAAATTTCCTCATCGGTGAAGCGTTTCTTAATCTTCTTAGCGGGATTGCCGCCAACGATAGCGTAAGGCTCCACATCTTTTGTCACCAACGAGCGGCTGCCTATCACCGCACCGTGCCCGATCTTGATTCCGGGCATGACCATTGCCTCAGAGCCGATCCAAACGTCATTGCCAATGACAGTATTACCTGCTTTTTGGAAGGCATCGAGTGCGCTTGAGAATGCAGGTTCTTCCTGCATATAAAAGAACGGGAAAGATGATGCCCAGTCGTACCGATGCCCCTGATTGCCAGCCATGATAAAGGAAGCCCCACTCCCGATAGAGCAGAAACTACCGATGATCAACTTATCAACGTCATCACGGTCCGGAAACAGATACCGTGCGCAGTCATCGAATGAGTGCCCATGATAGTAGCCAGAGTAATAGCTGTACCGCCCAACTTTGATATTGGGGTTCTTCACTTGCTCAGAAAGCAGCTTGCCTTTGAAGGGGCTATCAAAGTAGTTGGTCATAAGAGATCCCGCGGTCTGTGACTTTGCCGTCTAACGAATTAGCTCAGCGGGCGGCGAAGCCATCCGCTGGAGCGACTAGTTGGGCTGTGGACGGTGCCGCATGATTTGGCCGTCAGGCGGTGCATTTCAACCGTGACTTCAGGCCACCCGTTCAAGCGCAGTCATGGGATAAATCTGGACTGAGCCTGGGTGAGATTCGGACTCGACGGCGTAGCCTTCAGGGGTAAGTGTTGTGCAGTACCACCCGACAATGCGCCCCTGCCAAGCAGCGCCAGACTTCTTGCGTACGCGATCCCCCAAGGCAAACGTGGCGTTTGATGGGAATGCGAACCGGCCAGCAGCTGAAGTACTGACCTCATTTTTTCCTTCATTCATTTCAAACCTCTTTTTAATGTTTTAGGTTATCGCCAGCTCGGCAACTTGATACTCTGGTGAAGCCCAACTTTGTTTTAGGGCGACTGCCCTGCTGCGTAACATCGTTGCTGCTCCATAACATCAAACATCGACCCACGGCGTAACGCGCTTGCTGCTTGGATGCCCGAGGCATAGACTGTACAAAAAAACAGTCATAACAAGCCATGAAAACCGCCACTGCGCCGTTACCACCGCTGCGTTCGGTCAAGGTTCTGGACCAGTTGCGTGAGCGCATACGCTACTTGCATTACAGTTTACGAACCGAACAGGCTTATGTCCACTGGGTTCGTGCCTTCATCCGTTTCCACGGTGTGCGTCACCCGGCAACCTTGGGCAGCAGCGAAGTCGAGGCATTTCTGTCCTGGCTGGCGAACGAGCGCAAGGTTTCGGTCTCCACGCATCGTCAGGCATTGGCGGCCTTGCTGTTCTTCTACGGCAAGGTGCTGTGCACGGATCTGCCCTGGCTTCAGGAGATCGGAAGACCTCGGCCGTCGCGGCGCTTGCCGGTGGTGCTGACCCCGGATGAAGTGGTTCGCATCCTCGGTTTTCTGGAAGGCGAGCATCGTTTGTTCGCCCAGCTTCTGTATGGAACGGGCATGCGGATCAGTGAGGGTTTGCAACTGCGGGTCAAGGATCTGGATTTCGATCACGGCACGATCATCGTGCGGGAGGGCAAGGGCTCCAAGGATCGGGCCTTGATGTTACCCGAGAGCTTGGCACCCAGCCTGCGCGAGCAGCTGTCGCGTGCACGGGCATGGTGGCTGAAGGACCAGGCCGAGGGCCGCAGCGGCGTTGCGCTTCCCGACGCCCTTGAGCGGAAGTATCCGCGCGCCGGGCATTCCTGGCCGTGGTTCTGGGTTTTTGCGCAGCACACGCATTCGACCGATCCACGGAGCGGTGTCGTGCGTCGCCATCACATGTATGACCAGACCTTTCAGCGCGCCTTCAAACGTGCCGTAGAACAAGCAGGCATCACGAAGCCCGCCACACCGCACACCCTCCGCCACTCGTTCGCGACGGCCTTGCTCCGCAGCGGTTACGACATTCGAACCGTGCAGGATCTGCTCGGCCATTCCGACGTCTCTACGACGATGATTTACACGCATGTGCTGAAAGTTGGCGGTGCCGGAGTGCGCTCACCGCTTGATGCGCTGCCGCCCCTCACTAGTGAGAGGTAGGGCAGCGCAAGTCAATCCTGGCGGATTCACTACCCCTGCGCGAAGGCCATCGGTGCCGCATCGAACGGCCGGTTGCGGAAAGTCCTCCCTGCGTCCGCTGATGGCCGGCAGCAGCCCGTCGTTGCCTGATGGATCCAACCCCTCCGCTGCTATAGTGCAGTCGGCTTCTGACGTTCAGTGCAGCCGTCTTCTGAAAACGACAGTCAGAATAGAGTCTGCTTTCCCATTTTTTGACACATGCCCGCGAAGGTTATAGATTTCAGCCTGACAGAAATGGGCTTTGAGGCACAACGGAACAGAAAGTGCACTTAAGCCGCCTTCAACCAAGGAGACATCGTGCAGGGGCACCGCATCGGCTACGTCCGGGTCAGCAGCTTTGACCAGAACCCGGAACGCCAGCTGGAACAAACCCAGGTGAGCAAGGTGTTCACCGACAAGGCATCGGGCAAGGACACCCAGCGCCCCCAGCTCGAAGCGCTGCTGAGCTTCGTCCGCGAAGGCGATACAGTGGTGGTGCACAGCATGGATCGGCTGGCCCGCAACCTCGATGACCTGCGTCGCTTGGTACAGAAGCTGACTCAGCGCGGCGTGCGCATCGAGTTCCTGAAGGAGGGCCTGGTGTTCACTGGCGAGGACTCGCCGATGGCCAACCTGATGCTGTCGGTGATGGGGGCCTTCGCTGAGTTCGAGCGCGCCCTGATCCGCGAGCGGCAGCGTGAGGGCATCGCCTTGGCCAAGCAGCGTGGCGCGTACCGGGGCCGCAAGAAAGCCCTGTCCGATGAGCAGGCTGCTACCCTGCGGCAGCGAGCGACGGCCGGCGAGCCCAAGGCGCAGCTTGCCCGCGAGTTCAACATCAGCCGGGAAACCCTCTACCAGTACCTCCGCACGGACGACTGACACATGCCGCGTCGCTTGATCCTCTCGGCCACGGAGCGGGACACCCTGCTTGCGCTGCCGGAAAGCCAGGATGACCTGATCCGCTACTACACCTTCAACGACTCCGACCTGTCGCTGATCCGCCAGCGACGCGGCGACGCCAACCGCCTCGGCTTCGCCGTGCAGCTCTGCCTGCTGCGCTACCCCGGTTACGCGCTGGGAACCGACAGCGAGCTGCCCGAGCCGGTCATCCTGTGGGTGGCGAAGCAAGTCCAGGCCGAGCCGGCGAGCTGGGCAAAGTACGGCGAGCGCGACGTGACCCGTCGCGAGCATGCCCAGGAACTGCGCACCTACCTGCAACTGGCCCCGTTCGGCCTGTCCGACTTCCGCGCCCTGGTGCGCGAGCTAACCGAGCTGGCCCAGCAGACCGACAAAGGCTTGCTGCTGGCCGGTCAGGCCCTGGAGAGCCTACGGCAGAAACGACGCATCCTGCCGGCGCTGAGCGTGATTGACCGGGCCTGCTCGGAAGCCATTGCGCGAGCCAATCGGCGGGTCTACCGCGCCCTGGTCGAACCACTCACGGACTCGCATCGGGCCAAGCTGGACGAGCTGTTGAAGCTCAAGGCCGGCAGCAGCATCACCTGGTTGACCTGGCTGCGCCAGGCACCGCTGAAACCCAACTCTCGGCACATGCTGGAACACATCGAGCGGCTGAAGACATTTCAGTTGGTGGACTTGCCCGAAGGCCTGGGCCGGCACATCCACCAGAACCGCCTGCTCAAGCTGGCCCGCGAGGGTGGGCAGATGACGCCCAAAGACCTCGGTAAGTTCGAGCCGCAGCGCCGCTACGCGACCCTGGCCGCCGTGGTGCTGGAGAGCACCGCGACCGTGATCGATGAGCTGGTCGATCTGCATGACCGCATCCTGGTCAAGCTGTTCAGCGGCGCGAAGCACAAGCATCAGCAGCAGTTCCAGAAGCAGGGCAAGGCGATCAACGACAAGGTGCGCCTGTACTCCAGGATCGGCCAGGCGCTGCTGGAAGCGAAGGAAAGCGGCAGCGACCCCTATGCCGCCATCGAGGCGGTGATTCCCTGGGACGAGTTCACCGAGAGCGTCAGCGAGGCCGAGCTGCTGGCCCGGCCGGAAGGCTTCGACCACCTGCACCTGGTCGGCGAGAACTTCGCCACCCTGCGCCGTTACACGCCGGCCTTGCTGGAGGTGCTGGAACTGCGCGCCGCGCCGGCCGCGCAAGGCGTGCTGGCAGCCGTGCAGACCCTGCGTGAGATGAACGCCGACAACCTGCGCAAGGTGCCGGCCGATGCACCCACGGCCTTCATCAAGCCGCGCTGGAAGCCGCTGGTGATCACCCCGGAAGGCCTCGACCGGAAATTCTACGAAATCTGCGCCCTGTCCGAGCTGAAGAACGCCCTGCGCTCCGGCGACATCTGGGTCAAGGGCTCGCGGCAGTTCCGCGACTTCGACGACTACCTGCTGCCGGCCGAGAAGTTCGCCGCACTCAAGCGCGAGCAGGCCCTGCCCCTGGCGATCAACCCGAACAGCGACCAGTACCTGGAAGAGCGTTTGCAGCTGCTGGACGAGCAGTTGGCCACCGTCACCCGCCTGGCCAAGGACAACGAGCTGCCCGATGCCATCCTCACCGAGTCAGGGCTGAAAATCACCCCGCTGGATGCGGCGGTGCCGGATCGGGCGCAGGCGCTGATCGACCAAACCAGCCAGTTACTGCCGCGCATCAAGATCACCGAACTGCTGATGGACGTGGACGACTGGACGGGCTTCAGCCGCCACTTCACCCACTTGAAGGACGGGGCCGAGGCCAAAGACAGGACGTTGCTGCTGTCCGCAATCCTCGGTGATGCGATCAACCTCGGGCTGACCAAGATGGCCGAGTCGAGCCCCGGCCTGACCTACGCCAAGCTGTCCTGGCTGCAAGCCTGGCACATCCGCGACGAAACCTATTCGGCGGCCTTGGCCGAGCTGGTCAACCACCAGTATCGCCACGCCTTTGCCGCCCACTGGGGCGACGGCACGACCTCATCCTCCGATGGCCAGCGCTTCCGCGCGGGTGGCCGGGGCGAGAGCACCGGGCACGTCAACCCGAAGTACGGTAGCGAGCCGGGACGGCTGTTCTATACCCATATCTCCGACCAGTACGCGCCGTTCAGCACCCGCGTGGTGAATGTCGGCGTCCGCGATTCCACCTATGTGCTCGACGGCCTGCTGTACCACGAGTCCGACCTGCGGATCGAGGAGCACTACACCGACACGGCCGGCTTCACCGATCACGTCTTTGCCCTGATGCACCTGCTAGGCTTCCGCTTCGCGCCGCGCATCCGCGACCTCGGCGAAACCAAGCTGTACGTGCCGCAGGGCGTGCAAGCCTACCCGACGTTGCGCCCGCTGATCGGCGGCACCCTGAACATCAAGCACGTGCGTGCCCACTGGGACGACATCCTGCGCCTGGCCAGCTCGATCAAGCAGGGCACCGTCACCGCCTCGCTGATGCTGCGCAAGCTCGGCAGCTACCCGCGCCAGAACGGACTGGCCGTGGCCCTGCGCGAGCTGGGCCGGATCGAGCGCACGCTGTTCATCCTGGACTGGCTGCAAAGTGTTGAACTGCGCCGCCGCGTGCATGCCGGCCTGAACAAAGGTGAGGCGCGCAACTCGCTGGCCAGGGCGGTGTTCTTCAACCGCCTTGGGGAAATCAGGGATCGGAGCTTCGAGCAGCAGCGCTACCGGGCCAGCGGCCTCAACCTGGTGACGGCGGCTATCGTGCTGTGGAACACGGTGTACCTGGAACGCGCCACCCAGGGGTTGGTCGAGGCCGGCAAGCCGGTGGACGGCGAGCTGCTGCAATTCCTGTCGCCGCTGGGCTGGGAGCACATCAACCTAACCGGCGATTACGTCTGGCGGCAGAGCCGCAGACTGGAAGACGGGAAGTTTCGGCCCTTACGGATGCCCGGAAAACCTTAGCGTACGATTTTTTCCGAATTCTGCGGGCTCCCCTA
>NZ_JBFOCT010000003.1:0-119013 GCF_040907925.1 Aeromonas sp. s12
CAAATTGTTAAAGAGCGTCACGCTTGTCGCGTTGAGGAGGCGCATATTACGCTTCTCACTTCGAAAGTCAAGCGATTGTTTTCGCTTTTCTTTCGACGCCCACTTCGCTAGGAAGCTGGCTCATCAGTTTGGCGTGTTCCGCCGTGCTGGTAGGGGCGCATTATAGGGAGCCGCGCTGCGATGACAAGACTTTTTTTGAAGAAAATCACGAAAATTTCAAATTATTCAATTAGAAACAGCTTATTCAGTGTATATATACAATGTTATCCACAATCCGGTTATTTCACTCCCATTTTAGCGTCATTTATGTCGCCTTCAGTGACCTTGGGAATGCCATACTGGAGCCGATAACCTCTCCCGAGTGGTCCATGGTAGCGCCAATCAGGAAAGCTGGTTACCATGGAGGTGAATATAGTGTTGCACCTTTTTTGCTTTCATTTACAAAAGGTCTTTTAAGATGAATTTATCCAAGTTTCCCGTATATATGCAGGCCGCAATCCTTGCTCTGGTATTGGCAGTGGTTGGCTACCTGGTTGCCCAGGCCCTGCAGTTCTCTTTGAAAGCGGAAGTGATTTTTGCAGCAGGTCTGGCCATCGGCGGTTTCGTGGTACCGCTGTTCCTGAAGCGAACCCCGGCTAATGTTGCCGAGTCGATCGCCAATCAGGAGACTTGCACCTTATATGTAGGCAACCTGCCCTATCGCGCCAATGAGATTGCAGTGCGCGAATTGTTTGCCGAACAGGGCCAGGTCATTTCCGTACGGTTGATGAAGGACAAGGCAACCGGCAAGCGCAGAGGTTTCGGTTTCGTGGAGATGCCCGCCGCCGATGCCGCCAAGGCGATTGCCGCTTTGAATGACAAAGAGTATCAGCAGCGCACCCTCAAGGTGCGTGAAGCGAATGACAAACGTGATAAAGAGGAAAGAGAAGGTAGCGAAACTGACGCCTAACCGCTCGTCAGTACTTCACCTCTTCCAGTGATGACAGCCCCCATGCTTGCAAGGGGGCTGTCAGTTTTTGAGCCTCCCCATCCAGCCGGGTACAGTAAGCCCTGGCAATTACCTCTTCTATATGTACAGGCTGCACGATGGCATGCCCGCCATTGTTCAGCAACCAGGCCACCCGTTTGGCAACGGCACTGCCCGAGTCAATAAGCTGACATTGCGGCATCAGTTGCCCAATCTCTTCATTGAGTAGCGGGAAGTGAGTGCAACCAAGCACCAGCGTATCCGGCTTCTCTTCCCCTTCCAGCCAATCGGCCAATACCTCGCGCAGTAGCGCCATATTGACCGGTAGGCCCGCCAGCTTGTGTTCGGCTTCTATGACCAGCTCGGTGGTGCCCTTGAGCAGCACCCGCTTGCCGGGAGCAAACTGGGCGATCAGTTCGTGGGTATAGTCGCGGCTGACGGTTCCCGGCGTAGCAAGCAGACCAATACAACCGTTGCGAGTCTGCGCGGCGGCGGGCTTGATGGCTGGCACCACCCCCACCACGGGAATATCCAGCGCCTCGCGCAGGGCCGGCAGCGCTATGGTGCTGGCCGTGTTGCAGGCAATCACCACCAGATCGATCTGATGACGGGCCACCATGGTGGTAACCAATCGGGTGCAGGCAGCAATCAGGGCGGGCTCGCTCAATTCACCATAGGGGAAGTTGGCATTGTCGAAGCAGTAGAAATAGTTGTGTGCCGGCAGAACGCGGCGGATCTCGCGGTAGATGGTCAGGCCACCCATACCGGAGTCGAACACGAGAATATTGGCCACTTGAGCTCCCCTTTGGTGCAAGGCGGCGATCATACTCCCGCCTGCAGCCAATAGAAAAGGCCCTGCCAATGGCAGGGCCCCTGATTTTTCCGCTTGGCCGGGTCCGGCTTAGAGTGAGTAATCCATTGTCACGTAGTAAGCGCGCTCATCGGCAGGGTAACCCACCGCCGTCTGATACTCCTTATCCAGCAGGTTGTTGATCTTGCCCGATACCTTGAGTGCCGGCGTCACCTTGTAGCCAACGGCCAGATTCCAGAGGCTGTAACCACCTAGTTCGGTGGTATTGGCCACATTGCCATAGCGCTCCCCCTGATAGATCCAGCTCAACGAGCCGTCAAACTGCTGCCACTGCGCCTGCGTAATCCACTTGGCCCCTTTGCGGGAGATCAGCTGCAACTGTTTATCGGTCACCTTGTCTTTGGGATCCTTGTACTCGGCAGAGACCCGATGACTCAACCAGCCGGTATCAAACTCCCCTTCCAGCTCGACCCCTTCAATGCGAGCCTTACCAACGTTTTGTGGTGATGACCCACCATTACCATTAGGGGCCCACTGGATCATCTGCTCGAAATCATTGCGATAACCGGTCATACGCCACTCGACACCCGCAGTTTGACCGTCAAGCATCAGCTCGCTGCTCTTCGACTCTTCCGGCTTCAGGTTGGGATTGCCAGAACCCGGATAGTAGAGATCGTTAAAGGTCGGGGCGCGGAAACCGGTACCGTAACGGGCACTCAGGCGGTAATCCTCCGCAAAGCGCCAGCCAGCGCCGGTCTGCCAGGTATTGTGGCGGCCATACTGTTCGTTGTCATCGCTACGGCCGCTCAGCTCACCCTGCCATATCTGGTTGTCAAACTGGGCCAGGGCATAGAGGCCGGTGTTGTCGCGCTCTTTGGCGTCGACCGGATACGTGGAGCCGGAGGAGCGGGAGCGATCATCCAGTCGATCACTCTGCCAATCGGCCCCGCCTCCCAGCGTCCAGCTCTCGTTCAATTTCAAGCTGTTGACCCAGTTCAGGCTGTACTGGCGGGTGTAGGTCCGGGTATTGGCCTGATCGCGGCCACTGTTGTCCTGATAGTCGTAGGCATCCTGTTTGGAGAAGGCGCCACGCAACTCACTCAGATAGCGATCATCGTGATAGCGTGACCCCAGCTGATAGCTCTGGTTTTCAGTCCAGGTCTCGTTGCGCTGATGGGTGGCAGGCCCCCAGGCGGAAGCCGCAGAAGAGCGGTCGTACTGGGCGACATTGCGGAACCAGCGGGTTGTACCGAACAGATCCCAATTGCTGCCGAGCGCCTGCTGGTAGTCCAGCATGGCGTTGTAGCCCTGATGCCCGTGACGGTCACCATCGTTGATGCCGGGCAAGGGGTGTACGTTGTAACCCTCTTCATCATCAAAACCGCCAGCCACCTTGAGCTGACCCGCCTCACCTACCTGGCTGGCACTACTGAAAGCGGCCTGACGCTGTTGATGGGAACCAGCACCGATATTGAACTTGTGCTGATTTGTCCCCTTGTCGGGACGGGTAATGATGTTGATCACCCCACCGATGGCGTCGGAGCCGTAGATGGTGGCGCGCGGGCCGCGGATATACTCGATCCGCTCGACCTGATTGAGTGGCAGATTGTTCAGTTCGGTCATCCCGGCGGTCAGGGAGGCACTGCGCACCCCATCCACCAGCACCAGCGTCTGGGAAGAGGTGCCACCACGCACCCGCAGCGAGCTGAGCTGGCCTCGGCCACCATTGCTGACAACTTCCACGCCGGGCAGGGTCTTGACCACATCGGTCACGGTCCGGGCTTGCAGACGATCGATCTCGTCCCGGGTCACCACATTGACCGGGGCCAGTACGCTGGAGGCAGGTTGGGCGACACGGGTAGCGGTCACCACCATGGTGGGATTGACGGGAATGGTCAGCTGCTGGGCAAACGCCGCCGTCGGCAACAGGGCAGCCGCCAGAAATTTCTTCGACATGAGAGATCCTTAAGTTCGCGTAAGTATCTACTTCGTAGCCGGTTTCTCTCGGCCCGAAATACGAACTCTGGCAGGTCTTCGGGCTCGGGGGCTGATGGCCTACGGCGACGGCTTCCCGCCTGACGGCAGTGCCCTGATGTCGCTTCGTTCCCCCTTACCGCTGCGCGCCAGCTCCGGATTCTCACCGGATTCCCTATTAAGCATGATGCGCCAAAGCGGGAGGATTATAGGCAGAGCCAAGCTGGATGTATAGCCATCCAGATTTCTATTTGTTACCCGCCAGCGCCGCCAGCCGCTGCTGGGCCCCCTCCATCACCGCCTGTACCCCGGGATGGGAGAGATGGCGCCCTGCCGAGACCAGATAGTAAGAGAGAGTGACGTCGGTGAGGGTCGCAATTCGCTCCACCCCGTAGAGGCGACCAATTTCGTCAGCCATCGCCAGCGGTGCCGGGAAGATCCCCATCCCCGCCTTGCCGAACGACTTCATCAGAGTGGAGTCATCAAACTGCCCCACCATATGGGGATGAATGCCCTGCTGGCGATACCAGGCCAGCAGCCGATCGTGGGTAGCCGATTTCTCTCCGGGAATAAGCAGCGGCAACCCCTCCAGCGAGGCGGGAAAGCCATCCCGCGCCCGCGCCGCCAGCTCCGGGCTGGCAAACAGCGCCAGCGGGGTTCGCCCCAGTTCGTGGTTGTAGCCGCGCACGCCGCTGTCGGGAGGGAGCGGGCGATCGATCAGCACCATATCCAGCTTGTGACGGGCCAGTTCGCTGAACAGCTGCTCGGCTCGCTCCTCGTGACACACCAGCCGCAGCGGCGTCGCCAGCGCCATGGCGGGGGCCAGCAGCTCGAACGCCAGAGTACGGGGTACCGAATCGGCGATCCCCACCTGCATTGTCAACTCTTGACTGGCGTGGCGCAGGGTGTGCTCCAGCTCGGCGCCGAGCGAGAAAATCGCCCCCGCCTGCTCCTGCGCCTGCCGTCCGGCAGCGGTCAGCACCAGACGCCGCCCCACCCGGTTGAACAGCGCCACCCCGAGTGACTGCTCCAGCTCGGCGACCTGACCGCTGATGGTCTGCGGCGTTAAGTGCAGCTGTTCGGCGGCCTGCGTCACGCTGCCGCAGCGCGCCACATGCCAGAAGTAGTAGAGCTGTTTGTAGTTGAGCATGCCGTCCCCAATCAGTTTTTACCGAACAACCATCAGTGAGAATCTGATTTTATCGAAACATTGCGGGCTCTAGCATGCAACCATTATCTGAACTGCCCTGCGAACCATCATGCTGGACGTTGTTGTACTCTTCTTTCTGTTTGGTCTGCTGGCCGGTCTGGTGCGCTCCGAGCTCAAGCTGCCGCCCGCCCTCTACGACACTCTCTCCCTCTTTTTGCTGCTGGCCATCGGCCTCAAGGGCGGCGTCGGTCTGGCCCAACAATCCCTGCAACCTCTGCTGCCACAACTGGCGCTGGTGATCCTGCTCGGCGTGGTGCAGACCCTGCTCGGCTTTGCCGTGCTGCGCCTCAAGATGAACCGGGTCGATGCCGCCGCCACCGCCGCCCACTACGGCTCGGTCAGCGTCGCTACCTTCGCAGTCGGAGTGAACTGGCTCACCGAACGGGGCATCAGCTTTGAATCCCAGCTTTCGATCTTCCTCGCGGTGATGGAGATCCCCGCCATTCTGGTAGGCATAGTGCTCGCCCGCGGCATCAGTCGCGAGACCCGCTGGCGCATGCTGGCCCACGAGACCTTCCTCGGCAAAGGGGTAACCCTGCTGCTGGGCGGCATGGCCATCGGCTATTTGGCTGGTCCGGACGGAATTGCCCCGCTCAAACCGCTGTTTGTCGACCTGTTCAAGGGGGCGCTGGCCCTGTTCCTGCTGGAGATGGGCCTCATCGTCGCCCGCCAGTGTCAGGATCTGCGCCGCCACGGCCTGTTCCTGCTCGGCTTCGCCCTGTTGATGCCGCTCGCCTCGGCGGGACTGGGGCTGGCGGCTGGCCAGCTGATGGGCCTCTCTCTCGGCGGCCTGACCTTGCTGGCTACCCTAGCGGCCAGCGCCTCCTATATTGCCGTGCCGGCTACCATGCGCATCGCCGTGCCTCAGGCCAACCCGGGGCTGTCCCTCAGCGCCGTGCTGGGGGTCACCTTCCCGTTCAACATCATGCTGGGGATCCCGCTCTACCACAGCTGGGCCCGCCACTTCACGGAGTAGCCACATGCAGACCGAGACCCGCACCCTGCTGACCGTCATTACGGAAGCCAATCTGGAGCCGACCCTGCTGCGCACCCTCACCCGCGAGGGGCTGCGCGGCTACACCATCACAGATGCCCGCGGCCGGGGGGATCATGGCGAGCGCAACGCCAGCTGGAGCGAGAGCGGCAACATCCGGCTGGAGGCGATCTGCAGTCGGGAGCAGGCAGAGCGGCTGCTGGCCCACCTGCAGAGTCGCTACTACCCCGACTACGCCATGATCGCCTTTCTGCAACCGGTCGAAATCGTGCGACCCGAGAAATTCTGAGCCGGCTTGCCGGCTCTTTTTGTTTACCAAAAGCAAACGTTTAACAGCAAGGAAAAAATACACATGAACACCCCTCCGCTGATCGGCCTGGTAATGGGCTCCGACTCCGACTGGCCCGTGCTGCAGGCCGCCGCCCGCATCCTCAAGGAGCACGGCGTGCCCTACGAGGCACAGGTGGTCTCGGCCCATCGCACCCCGGATCTGCTGTTCGAGTATGCCGCCACTGCCCGCGAGCGCGGCCTGCGCGCCATCATCGCCGGGGCCGGTGGTGCCGCCCACCTGCCGGGTATGGTCGCCGCCAAGACCACATTGCCGGTGCTGGGGGTGCCCATCCCCTCCCGTCATCTCAAGGGGATGGACTCCCTGTTCTCCATCGTGCAGATGCCCAAGGGGGTGCCGGTCGCCACCTTCGCCATCGGCGAGGCGGGGGCCGCCAACGCCGCCCTGTTCGCGGTCTCTCTGCTCTCGGTCGCCCGAGATGACGACGCCCCCCGCTACCGGCAGCAGCTCGACGACTTCCGTACCCACGAGCGCGACCGGGTGCTGGCGCTGCAACTGGAGGAGCCGACATGATAGTGCCACCCGCCACCCTCGGCATGCTGGGGGGCGGCCAACTTGGCCGCTACTTCGTGATGGCCGCCCACCGCCTCGGCTACAAGGTGGTGGTACTGGATCCCGATCCGGCCAGCATCGCCGGGGCCGCCGCCGATCATCATATTGTCGCCCCCTATGACGACACTGGTGCACTGGTCGAACTGGCCAGCCGCTGCGAGGCCATCAGCTGCGAGTTCGAGAATGTGCCCGCCACCACCCTCGCCCTGCTCGAAAAACAAAAGCCGGTGCGTCCGACCGCCAGCGCGGTGCGGGTCTGTCAGGATCGCCGAGAGGAGAAAGCCTTTCTGCGCGGGGCCAACATCCCGATCGCCCCCTATCTGGCACTGCTGCCGGAAGAGCCTATCCCCGCACAGGCCAGCGAACTCTTGCCCGCCATTCTCAAGACGGCCCGCGAGGGGTACGACGGCAAGGGACAGTGGCAAGTGAGTAATCTGGATGAGCTGGCGACGGCGCTGGCAGCCAGTGGCGTGCCCTGCGTGCTGGAAAAACGGCTGGCACTGGAGGGGGAATTCGCCCTGACCCTGGCCCGCAGTCCGAGCGGCGCCATCAGCGCCCTGCCGCTGGTGCAGAACTGGCACAGCGGCGGCATCCTCGATCAGACCCGCTCCCCGGCCAACGTGCCATCGCTGGAGCGCGAGGCCAAAGGGATCGCTGAGCGACTGATTGCCGCCCTCGATTACGTCGGGGTGCTGACGGTGGAGTTCTTTCTGGTGGAGGGGCGACTGCTGGTCAACGAGCTGGCACCACGCCCCCACAACTCGGGCCATCCCAGCCTCGACAATGCCGCATGCAGCCAGTTCGAGTTGCAGGTGCGGGCCCTGTGCAATCTGCCGCTGCCAGAGCAGATCGCCGTGCGCCCCGCCCTGTTAATCAACCTGCTGGGGGATCTCTGGCAAAACGGCACCCCCGACTGGGCCGCCCTGCTGGCGCTGCCCGGCCTGCATCTGCACCTCTATGGCAAGGGCGAACCCCGCCCCGGCCGCAAGATGGGCCATATCACGGTAACCGGTGACGACTGGCCAATGGTGGAAGAGAGCTGCCGTCAGGCCCGCCAGCTGCTGGGGTTGCCGCCGCGCTGATCGACCATCGGAAATGCAAAGACCCGGGCATGGCCCGGGTCTCTGTTTTTGCTTGCTGTGGCAGGGAGGCTTATCAGGCCCGCTCCACCGCTACCGGTGCCGGCAGGCGGATGGTGAGGGAGAGCACCAGCGCCACCACCAGCAATACCAGGATCAGGTGGAAGGTCGCCATAAAGCCGCCAAACAGGGAGGCCACGATGGAGCCGATGATGCTGCCCAGACCAAAGCCCAGATAGATGACGCCGTAGTTCTTGGTCAGGTTGTTGAGGCCGAAGAAGTCGCTCACCAGCGAGGGGTAAACGGTGATGGTGCCGCCGAAACTGAAGGCCACACAGGCCACCGCCACGAAGAACAGGTTGGCATTGAGCGGCACGAACAGCAGCAGCGCCATGCCCGCCAGGGTAATCAGCTGGGCGATAGTGATGACCCGGATGCGAGACATCTTGTCGGAGAGGATACCCAGCACCAGACGGCCACCCAGGTTTGCCATAGCGATGATGGCGACGGCATTGGCAGCCACCACTGCTGGCAGACCCACCATCTTCTCGCCGATATCCTTGGCCACGCCGATGACATAGAGGCCGCTCATGCAGGCGGTGAGGAACATCAGCGCCAGCATCCAGTACTGCGGCTTGCGCATCGCCTCGGCCAGAGTGAAGTCACGGCTCTCGCTCTGCTGCACGGAGGCGGCCTGCTTGGGCGCATCCTTCATCAGCATGCCACCCACCAGCACCATGGACATCGCAATCAAGCCCCACAGCTGGAAGGTGGTCTCAAGGCCGGAGCTGGAGAGCAGCAGCAGGTTGATGTATTTGAAACCGAGACTGCCGAGGCCATAGGCACCGATGGAGCAGGCGGAGATCAGCCCCTTGCGTTCCGGGAACCACTTCACGCAGTTGGAGAGGGTCATCAGGTAGCCGGTGCCATCGGCAAAACCGACCAGAATGCCTGCACAGAGGTAGAGCATCGCCAGATTGCTGGCGTGGGCGGTGAGGAAGAAGCCGATGCCGAGCAACACACCGGCGCCCAGGGTCACGTTGCGCACCCCGAATCGCTCCTGCAGCTTGCCCGCCATGGAGGAGGCGACCGCCAGCGAGAGGCTGAGCAGGCCGAAAGCGAAAGCGACCTGACTCACCGGCTCGTCCAGCTTGTCGGAGAGCTGGGCGTTGAACAGGCTCCAGGTGTAGACAGAACCCAGTGCAAACTGGGTGATGATGGTACCGATCAGTGTCAGGTACCGGGTGCGATTCAGATCGATGGTCATGATGCGTCTCGGTCGATGGCCTTAAGGAAACTGGGGCCACTATAGACAAGACGCTGTTCGCGCCGATCGATTAAGGCATGAAATGCAGATCGGCGGGAATGAATGACAATCAGAGCCGCATCAGCTGACGGAACGCCTTGATGTTGCTGCGACTGACCGGCACCTCGAACGGCAGATCATGGAGCCGTATGAGGTAGGTGCTGTTAAACCAGGGGACGATTTCGCGGATCTTGTTGATGTTGACGCAGTAGGAGCGGTGGCAACGGAAGAACCCCTCGGCCGGCAGGCGGCTGACAAACTCGCTGATGGTCATGGTCATCACGTAGCGATCATCGCGGGTGTAGACATAGGTGAGCTTCTCGTCGGCTTCCGCGTAGTAGATCTGCTCGCAGGGGGTGACGATGATGCGCTCCCCCTTCACCAGATTGACGGTGCGATTGTGGGGGCTGCTCCCCTCGCCGCTCGCCTCCCCTGTGGTGGCTGGTTGCGACTTGCCCGCATGCTCGAGCTTTTGCAGCAGATTGATGATGCGCGGCTCGTTGTAAGGCTTGAGGATGTAGTCGAACGCCTCCAGCTCGAACGCCTCCACCGCAAATTCCTTGTAGGCGGTGACGAAGACAATGTGGGGCGGATGACTCGACTTGTGCAGGTTCTTGGCCAGCAGCAGGCCGTCGATGGAGGGGATCTGGATATCCAGAAACACCACATCCACCTCGTGATCCTGCAGGTATTTGAACGCCTCCAGCCCATCCTCGAAGCTCGCCACTATCTCGATGGTGCTGTGCTGGTTCACCAGATAGATGAGCTCCTCACGAGCCAGATACTCGTCTTCCACTATGATCGCTTTCAGCATGACAACACCTCTCGCGGCACACACTTATCCTCAGCCATGATGGCACTCAGCATGGCATCGACTCCTGATCCGGCAGATAGAAACTCACTTCGGTACCCGGCTCCAGCCGCTTGAGGTGCAGGCCGTCACCATAGAGCAGCTTGACCCGCTGATGCACGTTCATCAGGCCGATGCTGCGGCTCTCCACCCGCCCGGCGGCCACTCCGTCGATCACCTCCTGACTGATGCCGTAACCGGTGTCCCGCACCGCCACCCGGATGCCGCCCGCCAGCTGCTTCACCTCGATGGTGACCCGGCCCGGCGCGCTGCGGGGCTGGATGCCGTGCAGAATGGCGTTTTCCACCAGCGGCTGCAACAACAGGCTCGGTACCTCGATATGCACGTCATCCACATCGAACACCACCTCCAGCTTGTCGCCAAAGCGGGCCTGCTCGATGGCCACGTAGTCGCGCACCTGCTGCAACTCCTCCTTGATGTCGATGAGGGTGTCACCCTTGTTGAGGTTGTAGCGCAGGTAATCCGCCAGATTGGCAATGAGCTGGCGCGCCTGCTGGGGCCGGATGCGGATCAGCGACGAGATGGCGTTGAGGGCATTGAACAGGAAGTGCGGGTTGATCTTGCTCTGCAGGGCGGTGAACTCCGCCTTGCGGGTCATCTCTTTCAACTGCTCGATGCGCGACACCTCCATCTGGGTGGAGATAAGCTGGGAGAGGCCGACCGCCATCTCCCGCAGCGAACTTGTGATGCTGTGGGTGCGGCGGTAGTAGATCTTGAGGGTACCGCTGACGGCGCCGTTCTCCCGCAGCGGAATAATGATGACCGAGTGGAAGTCGGCCAGATGGTACTGGCGCAGATCGTTATTGATGATGATCTGGTCGAGCAGCACCGCCTGCTGGGTCATGCCGCTGATGGCGTGGTGCTCATCCAGCTCGTAATAGTCCTTACCCACCCCGACATAGGCCAGCACGTCATGGGTATCTGTGATGGCCACCGCATCGGCGCTGATGTCGCGCCGGATCACATCGCACACCTGACTGAGGGAGTGGCGATCGATGTTCTGGAAGAAGGGCAGCGTCTTGTTGGCGATATCGAGCGCCAGCTTGGCCTGTTTGGCGGCAATCAGCTCCTTCTCGTCATCCAGATCCTGCACCAGCTTGATGATGAGGCCGATGCAGAGCGCCCCGGCAATCATCGGATAGGCGATGTGGTTAACGATCTCCACCCCGACTTCGTGGGGCTCGGTCAGCAGCCAGATTAGCAGCATGGTCAGCCCTTCGCAGAGCATCCCCGCCAGAATGCCGTAGAGCCAGAGTCGCGACTTGCGACAGCGCAGGTGCAGCCAGGTGGCGAGCAGACCGGCGATAATACTGGCGATAAGGCAAGGGATCGAGGTGTGACCATCCATATCGATGAGATAGCGGTGCAGACCGGAGATGACCCCGGCCGGAATGCCGACCCAGGGGCCAAACAAAATGCCGCCGGAGATGATGGCGATGATCCGCACGTTGATCAGCGCCCCCTCCACCGGAATGCCGGTGTAGGTACTGAACACCGCAAACAGGCCGAAGATGGAGGCCACCAGCACCAGCTCTGCCGGGGTGTGATCCCGCTTCTGGAACAGCCGCTGGAACGGCCGGGTGCGGGTCAGGAAGAAGAGGGTCATCAGCATCAGCGCTGCCCGCTCGAACACCGCCAACAACATCATCTGATTCTCAAGCATCTGCGCCCCCTTGCGGCAACCCAACCGATCACCATAACCCTGACCAATAAATCGGGGCCGGATAAACCAGCCCCTGTGACATCAACAGTACTGACCGGCCACCCAGCCGGAGGACCAGGCCCACTGGAAGTTGTAGCCACCAAGCCAGCCGGTCACGTCCACCACTTCGCCGATGAAATAGAGGCCGGGCACCTTGCGTGCCTCCATGGTCTTGGAGGAGAGCTCGTTGGTATCGACGCCGCCCAGGGTCACTTCGGCGGTGCGATACCCCTCGGTGCCGTTGGGCAGGATCTGCCAGTCACCCAGCAGATTGGCCACTGCTTCCAGCTCACGCTCGTTGTACTGACGCATCGGCTTGCTGACCAGCTGCCCCAGCTCCACCAGCTTGTCGACTAAACGCTTGGGCAGCTCGCGCCCCAGCACGGTTTTCAGCTCCTGCGCCGGGTGAGCCTGCGCCCATTCACGCAGGGCTGCCGGAATATCCAGCTCCGGCAACAGGTTGATGTGGATCTTCTCGCCGGCGTGCCAGTAGGAGGAGATCTGCAGGATGACGGGGCCGGAGAGGCCGCGGTGGGTGAACAGCATCGCCTCCTTGAAGCGGGTGCCATCCTCGGCGGTCACAGCTACCGGCAGGCTGATGCCCGCCAGATCGGCGAACGCCTCTTTCTCTGCCTGATGGAGGGTGAATGGCACCAGACCTGCGCGGGTCGGCAGCACCTTGAGGCCGAACTGCTCCGCCAGCTTGAAGCCATAAGGGGTCGCCCCCAGCTTGGGCATGGAGAGACCGCCGGTCGCCACCACCAGCGAGTGGCAGCCGATCTCCCCCTTGCTGGTCGTCAACACAAACCCTTCGTCCTGCTTGCTGACAGTGAGGATCTCGGTCTGGAACTGCAGGGTCACCCCGGCCCAGTCACATTCGGTGAGCAGCACATCGACGATATCCTTGGCACTCTCGAGACAGAACAGCTGCCCCAAGGTGCGCTCGTGATAGTTGATCCCGTGGCGATCCACCAGATCGATGAAGTCCTGCTGGGTGTAGCGGGCCAGCGCCGACTTGCTGAAGTGGGGATTTTCCGACAGGTAGGCGTGAGCGCCCGCCTGGTGGTTGGTGAAGTTGCAGCGGCCACCGCCACTGATGAGGATCTTGCGGCCCGGCTTCTTGGCGTTGTCGAGCACCAGCACGGAGCGGCCACGGTAGCCCGCCTGCGCCGCACACATCAATCCGGCCGCACCGGCCCCGATCACCACCACATCGACCTGCTTCATCATCACTCACTTATCAAAATAGAAACGGCACCTGGCCAGAACCGTGATTACCTCTGGCTGACATAACAACGGTGACTCCGCACCAGAATAAACAACGGCCCTTAAAAGGGCCGTTATTGTACTGGCTGAACACTAAGTGTCCACGACTATCAGGCGTTGCTGTCCATGATGCTGGCCGGGGCGCCCTTGGCCAGTTCGGCCAGCTCCTTGTCGATGAAGTAGAGGCCTTTGCCATCTTCACCCACCAGACCCAGACGGTCGACGATGCTCTTGAACAGCTTCTCCTCTTCATGCTGCTCAGCCACATACCACTGCAGGAAATTGAAGGTGGAGTAGTCCTGGGTAGTGAAGGCTACGTGGGCCAGCCCATTGATGCACTTGGTGATGTGGTACTCGTGCTCCAGGGTGGTACGGAACACGTCGCCCAGCGACTTGAACTCGTGGGGAGGGGCATCGATGGCACCCAGTTTTGGCATGGCACCGGTCTCGCTCACGTAGGTGAACAGACGCTCCATGTGCTGGCGCTCCTCGACCGCGTGCTGACGCAGGAAGGTCGCCGCCCCCTCAAAGCCCTTGTCTTCGCACCAGGCGCTCATCTGCAGATAGAGATTGGAGGAGTAGAACTCCAGGTTAATCTGCTCGTTCAACTTCTCGATCATGGCTTGGGCCAGCATCTTGTTTCTCCTCAGTGATTTGGTATCGATTGTCGCCACACTCCCGCCGCGAATCAACCCGCCAACGAGAGGGAGATCCCGTTTCTTTCAGCTCAGGGGGTCAGCTCCCCAAGGGAGGCGACATCCACCGGCGCAGCATAATCGACGCCCGGCAGCTCGAAGCCGTTGAGCTGCATGAAATCCTGCCGCAGCCCGGCAAAGTCCCCCAGCGCGTGGAAATTGTCCGGCGTCACCTTGGGCCAGAGCGCCGAGACGGCGGCCTGAATGGCCGGATCGAGCTCGTGGTCATCCATCCGGATCAGCCGGTTACCATCGGCCACCACCCCATTGGGCCCGTACATCTTGGCGGCAAACAGTCGCTGCATCTGCTCGATGCAGCCCTCATGGACGCCGCGCTCCTTCATCACCCCCATCAACAAGCCGAGATAAACCGGCAGCACAGGAATATAGGCGCTCGCCTTGGTCACCAGCGCCTTGCAGACCGACACCCAGGCATGGCCACCAATCTCGGCCAGTTGCAGGTTGATGGTCTCGGCGGTGGCGTGCAGATGCTCCTTGGCATAACCGATGGTGCCATCGCGATAGAGGGGATAGGTGGATTCCGGGCCGATGTAGGAGTAGGCGACGGTCTGCGCACCGGGGGCGAGACAATCGGCCTGCTGCAGTGCCTGCATCCAGAGCTGCCAATCCTCGCCGCCCATCACGGTGACGGTATCGCGGATCTCCTCCGGCGTGGCAGGTGCCAGCGACTGCTGCACCAGCGTATTGCGCTCCAGATCCAACCCCCAACCGCTGAACGGCTGGCCGGTGGTCTTGAGCACCGAACGCACTTGCGTGCCATCGGGCAGCACCCGGATGCCGCTCGCGAGCGAATAGATCACCAGATCCGCCTGCCCAAGCTGCTGGCGGATGGTATCGATGGCCTGCTGGCGCATGCCATCGGAGAAGGCATCGCCGATCAGGTTGATGGCGATACGCCCCTCCTGCTCCGCCTCCTTGCGAAACCAGATGTTGTTGTACCAACCGGCGCTGCCCAATCCTTTGTCGGAAGGGCCACGCTCGAAGGAAATGCCGATAGTGTCGGCACCGGCCCCAAAGGCGAGCGCAATGCGCGACGCCAGCCCGAACCCGGAGGAGGCCCCCAGCACCAGCACCCGCTTGGGGCCGTTGAACGGGCCAGCAGCCTTGATCCGTTCGATCTGCTGCTGCACGGCGGCGCGACAGCCGATGGGGTGACAGTTGCGGGCAACACAACCTTGAATCTGGGGATGAATGATCATGGGAAGGCCTCCAAAGAAACTGGCTACAGCATAACCAAATCGAAGGAGATTAACTTGATGCCGGATCGCTATCAGTCAGAAAAGCCGCAGGAAATGAGGCAGAAAAACAAAAGGGAGCACGTGGCTCCCCAAAGCGGTATTCAGATGCTTTTTGTTGTTTTGTGTTCATTGCGAAGCACGGGCCCATCCTATGCCTCTCCCCCCTGATCGGCAAGCCGGGGGGTGTGACCGGCGTCAAACTCTTGTTTAATTTATAGGCAAATAGTGGTTAATAACTGAGTGGCTGACACTGTGTCACACGTCATTAAACTCATTTAAATCCCAAAACTGTGCCTGAGGCACCATTTTAGTTTCAGCAGAGATTGGTATAGTGGGCTGAAGGATCGGTAAGGAGAACCCCCATGAGTGGAACAACCTATTACAAGCATATTCTGGCCGCGATCGACCTCTCTGAAGATAACCGCAAGGTGATCGACAAGGCGGTGGACAGAGCCCGCTCCAACGGCGCCAAGCTGTCGGTTATCCATGTCGATGTGGACCTCAAGGATCTCTACACCGAGATGATCGATATCGACATCGACAACGTGCAGGATCAGGTGATCGCCGAAGCGAAAGAGAAGCTGGAGGCATTTCTGGCCTCGGTGGACTATCCCATCGAGAAGAAGCTGGTGATCTGCGGCGATCTGAGCGAGCGGGTCAATCAGGCGGTCAAGGAGTACGAGATCGACCTGCTGGTGTGCGGCCATCGCCAGAGCTTCTGGAGCCTGCTCACCTCCAGCGCCCGTCAGCTGATGAATACGGTGCCCTGCGATCTGCTGGTCGTCCCCTTGCAGAAGTAATGAAACCGGCGTAGTTTGATTTGCTATGAACATGACCGCATTCAATCACAACTACTGGTGGTGCTACTCCTAAACAGGCGGCACCGCGTTTCTATTGTAAATTTCCCAAAGAAAACACCGTGACCGCCGAGAGGCGGTCAACTGTTTTTATCCCTTTGTCGCCTCCCGGCTCACCCAACTGGAGAGAGTGACATGCACAACCCCGTAATCCTGACTGGCGATCGTCCCACCGGCAAACTGCACATCGGCCACTATGTCGGCTCCCTGCGCCAGCGCGTCGACGCCCAGCACCACTACCGTCAATTCGTGATGATCGCCGACTTGCAGGCGCTGACCGACAACGGCCACAACCCGGCCAAAGTGACCGACAACGTACTGGAGGTGATGGCCGACTATCTGGCGGTCGGCCTCGACCCGGCCAAGACCACCTTCTGTTTGCAGAGCGCCCTGCCCGCCCTCACCGAGCTCACCTGCTACTACCTCAATCTGGTCAGCGTCGCGCGGCTGGAGCGCAACCCCACCGTCAAGGCGGAGATCCAGCAAAAAGGGTTTGAACGCACGCTGCCGGCCGGTTTTCTGGTCTATCCGGTGAGTCAGGCCGCCGACATCACCGCCTTTCGCGCCAGCCATGTGCCGGTCGGGGAAGATCAGCTGCCAATGCTGGAGCAGACCAACGAGATCGTCCGCCGCTTCAACTCGCTGGTAGGCAAAGAGGTGCTGACCGAATGCCAACCGATCCTGAGCGACACCGGCCGCCTGCCCGGCATCGACGGCAAGGCCAAGATGTCCAAATCCCTCGGCAACACCATAGAGCTCGGCATGTCGGTGGAAGAGGTCAAACAGGCGGTGTTCGCCATGTATACCGACCCCAACCACCTCAAGGTGAGCGATCCGGGTCAGGTGGAGGGAAATACGGTGTTCGCCTATCTCGATGCCTTCCATCCCGACAAGGCGCTGGTCGCCGAGATGAAGGCCCACTACCGGTGCGGCGGACTAGGGGACATGCGCTGCAAGCAGGTGCTCAATGACTGCCTGCAAACCCTGCTCGCCCCGATGCGGGAGCGCCGGGCCGCGGCTATCGCCGACAAGAAGATGCTGCTGGAACTGCTCTATCAGGGCACTGAGCAGGCCCGCATCATCACCGATGAGGTATTGGCGGAGGTGAAAAGCGCCATGGGGCTCGACTACTTCGCCAGCATCCGCTGAGCGGGGGTCCCGAGCGCATCGTCGCCGTAGAGGTCGAACACCAGCTGGTGCAACAGGCTCTTGAACCAGCCGATCGCCTCGTCATGGGCGGTCAGCGGGTGCCCCGCCATCAGGTAGACGATGGGGATGGCGGGGTCGAGCTGGTGCATCCGCAGCGGGTAGTAGCGGCAGAAGTGGCGCCCGATCATCTCGGGCACCACCACCAGATAGCGGCCGGTCGCCATCAGCGGCGGCACCGCCATAAAGCTCGGCAACCGCACGCCCAGCTCCCGCTCCACCCCGAAACGGGCCAGCCAGAGCTCCACCATCGCCTGACTGTGACCCCAGCTGGAAGTGTGGATGTGGGGACGGCTCACCAGCTCGACCGGAGTCAGCAGATCGGGCAATTCGCTGCCGAGCGGCGACAGGCAGACCAGCGGGTTGTTGAACCACTCCTCCCTCCACAAGCGCGGTGAGAGATGATTCGCCCCGGCGAAACCGATCACCAGATCCAGCTCCCCCTTCTCCAGCTCTCGCTCGTAGTTGCTGTCGGCCAGCTCGCACACCTCAAGCCGACAGTGAGGGGCCTGCCGATGGAGCCTCTCCACCAGCACCGGCACCAGCCCGTGCTCCACCGAGCCCGGGGTAGCGATACGGAAAATCCGCCGTGCAGTGGCGGGATCAAACCCCTTGGCCTGCCGCAATCCCTGCTCCAGCATCGCCAGCGCCTGGCGCACCGGCCCGGCCAGCGCCTTGGCTCGCTCGGTCGGCATCATCTCGCGCCGACTCATCACGAACAGCGGATCATCCAGCGCCACCCGCAGCCGCCCCAAGGCGTGACTGACGGTGGATTGAGAGAGATGCAGCCGTTCGGCGGCACGGGTGACATTGCGCTCCTGCATCAGCATGTCGAATACAGCGAGCAGGTTGAGGTCGAGACGGGCGAGCGAGCTATCCATCGATATTAGCCATAGTTAAATGCCAACAATTCATTTTTACCATAGTAACAGATTGCCTAGAATGCGCTGGCTTAATACATCGGAGATTCAAATGCGTAGCTATCTGTTATTGCTGGCCATTGGCCTGCTGTGGGGTTCCCAGTTCATTTTCATGCACCAGGCCGTTGCCGAGTTGCCCCCCATTCTGGTGGCTGCCGGTCGTGCCCTGTGCGGCAGCCTGACCCTGGGTCTGCTCTGCCTGTTCATGCGGCTCAAGAGTGAGCACACCCCGTGGCGCACCTATATGCTGATCGCCCTGCTGGATGCCACCATCCCCTTCATCATGGTCGCCTGGGGTCAACAGTATGTGGATAGCGCCATCGCCGCCGTGGTCATGGGTTGTATCCCGTTTGTCACCATTCTGGCTGCACCGCTGTTTATTTCTGGTGAAAGAATCACCAAAACCGGCCTGCTTTCCGTGATCATCGGCTTTGCCGGTGTGCTCACCCTGTTCTGGCCGAAACTCTCCCAGGGCATGAACGCCGGTCTGCTTGGTGCCATGGCCATCCTGCTGGGTGCCAGCTGCTTCGCCATCGGCCTGCTGATGATCAAGCGCTTCGCCAAGGACCATCCGGTCGTGGTCGCCCGCAATATCCTGATCTCCTCGGCAATCCAGTTGCTGCTGGTCGCCCCCTTCATGGTTGACCTCGGCAGCCTGACCCTGCCGAGCACCCAGGCCCTGAGTGCGATCACCGTGCTGGGTACCCTCTGTACCGGTCTGGTCTACTTCCTCTACATGGCGCTGATCCAGAAGGCCGGCCCGACGTTCGCCTCCTTCAGCAACTATCTGGTGCCGCTGTTCGGCGTGATGCTGGGTGCCCTGTTCCTCGGCGAGCAGATCCACCCCACCACCGGCGTGGCCTTGGCCCTGATCCTCGGCTCGGTCGCCATGAACCAGTGGGCGCAACAGCGTCGCATGCAGCGCGAGGTCTCCCTATGTCAGGCATCCTGACCACACTGTGCGGTGGTCTGGTACTGATTGCCGGCTGGCAGTATCGCCAGCGGCTGGCCGGGATCCTGGGCCTGCTGATGGTACTGCTGCCCTGGTTCTTCGATAGCAAGCTGCAAGCCATGCTGAGCTATGCCCTGAATGCCTGAAGTCCATCTCTGAATGTGTGACGAGAGTCTATCTCTCCTGTTTTTGGGACTGTTTTAAAAAACCTCCGATTTGTCCCCCGCTACCGGCGCTCTGCGCCGGTTTTTTTATACCTGCCAGCCGGCGTCAGATCAGATAGCGATAGCTGAGTCGCTCGTTCTTGCGCGGCCCGGTGATCTGCCAGCTCAGCAAGAAACCGCCGTCTATCTCGGTCAACTCGGCACTGTAGTGATCCGCCCCGCACAGATGGGGCTCGGCGGTCAGCCAGCGGCCATCCCCCTGCGGCAGCAGCTCGAACAGCTCGACCGGCGCTTGATAACGCAGATGGGAGAGACGGATCCCTCGCGCACTGCGCTGCCACCAGAAGCGGTTGTGCATGGCGAGTTCCCTTCCATGAGGCGTGATGTAACGGCCCTGCTCGTTAAACCGCCAGCCTCCCTGATGATCGGTCACCTGCACACGCCCCTCGCCGCGACCATTCCAGTCGGTCGCCGACCCCTCGCTATTGCTGGCGGTAAAGGAAAATGCTCCGACCTGTGGCAATCGCCCCCATAAACGCTGGATTGCCGCTTCCATCTCGGCCATCATAGCCCCCTTAAAATTGACAACTGATGATAAATCAAACACATGAACTACTTGATAGGGGTCACCCTGCTCTGGTCATTCTCCTTCAGCCTGATCGGGGTCTACCTCGCTGGTCAGGTCGATGCCTACTTCTCGGTGCTGACCCGCATCGCCCTCGCCAGTCTGGTGTTTCTCCCCTTCCTGCGCCGCCGCTGGCTGCGCCCCGATCTGGCGGCCAAGCTGATGGCGCTGGGCGCCATCCAGCTCGGCATCATGTATCTCTTCTACTACCACTCCTTCCTGCTGCTGACGGTGCCGGAAGTACTGGTCTTTACCATCTTCACCCCCATCTACGTCACCCTGCTTCACGATCTGCTGGAGGGGCGCTTCAAGCCCACCTATCTGTGGGGCGCCCTGCTGGCGGTGCTCGGGGCTGCCGTCATCCGCTTCGACGGCCTGACCGAAAGTTATGTGCTGGGATTTCTGGTGGTGCAGGGGGCCAACCTCTGTTTCGCGCTGGGTCAAGTGGGCTACAAGGTACTGCTGGCAAGGGAGGCGGAGCAACCGCCGCAACTGGCGGTGTTCGGCTGCTTCTATCTGGGAGCGCTGGTGATCGCACTGCCCGCCTGGTGCCTACTGGGCAAGCCGCAATACCCAACATCAGGGTTGCAGTGGGGCATTCTGCTCTGGCTGGGGGTGGGTGCCTCCGGCCTCGGCTACTTCCTCTGGAACAAGGGGGCGACGCTGGTCACCAGCGGGGTGCTCGCCATCATGAACAATGCGCTCATTCCGGCCGGCTTGCTGGTCAATCTGCTGCTCTGGGGCAAGGATACCGACCTGACCCGGCTGACCATCGGCGGCCTGCTGATGCTGGCCTCGCTCTGGATCTGCCAGCGTGACAAGCGCAGCCAACCCTGACCTCACTCAGCCGACAACGGTGTTGTGCTCCCGTCTGGCCTGACTGTGACAGCTGGCCAGCCGGGCCAGCAGATGATCGAGCTGCTCGCCAGCCTGACTCTGCACCAGCCCGATGCTGACGGTGACCGGCCGCTGTGACAACAGGCTGGCATCGGCAATCTCGAGGCGCAGCCGCTCGGCGATCTCCAGCGCACTCATCCGCTCGGTCTGGGAGAGCATCAGGATAAAACCGTCCTCATCCCAGCGGGCGAAGGGATCTTCCCGCCGCAGCTCGTGGCGCACGATACGCGCCAGCTTGGCCAGCATGGCATCGCAAGCCGCTTCGCCAAACAACTGCTGGATTTTGGCCATGTGATCGACCGAAAACTGCAGCAGACTGAAAGTGCCGCTCTCGGTCGCCAGCCGCTCTTCAAGCAGTTGCTCGAAACGGCCACGGCTCTCCAGTCCGGTCAGCGGATCGGTGCCATGTCGCTCCTCCACCAGCACGGCAGCGGGATCGAGGTGACGGACGACCCCCAGCAGATAACCCCGCTCATCACGACGCATCCGCTCTTCCAGCCGGATGTAGTGACCGTGATGATGCAGAATGCGGTATTCGAGGCGCAGACCGCTGCTGCGGCCGCTCTGGCAGGCGAGCAGGGCATCTTCCAGCCGGGCAACATCGTCGGGATGCACCCGATCCAGCCAGCCGAGATCATCCGGCCAGCACTCTCCCAATCCCAACAGGCGCAGGCAGGAGGGATCACGCTGCAGACCATGTTGGGCTGACCAGCTCCAGATCCCCGCCTCCAGCAGCGCCATGGCATCAGACAGCAGACCCGGATCAAGTCGGGCAGTCACATCGACCAAAGGTGTCTTGAGCATTTCCATGGGGCGCCTCGAAACAGGATCTGAATACCTGCTCAATAAGTAACATTGGCGTTCACGCCGAGCAACAGGGTCAGAGTGCTTTTCCCTGATACCCGTTCATCAGGGCCTGCCAGTTCTCCGGTACGAAGTGGAAACTGGTATGCAGTTGAGACTCTTTATTGAATGAACGGAGCAAGCGTTCCAGATTGGCCTTCTGCCATTCGCCGGGGGAGCGGATCGCACCCTTGTCAAAATCGATCACCCACACCTTGCCCTCTTTATCGAGCAGCAGGTTGTGGCTGTTGAGATCGGCGTGATAGACCCCGGCATCGTGCAGCTGGCGCACCGTCTGGCCTATCTTGTGCCATACCTCGGTCGCCACCGGCCCCTGCTTGAGCAGCGCCACCATATCCTTGGCACCGCGAATCCGCTCAATCAGGATATCGGCACGATAGAATGGGCCCTGTTTGACCATGCGGGCACCAAACGGACGCGGCACCGGCAGCCCCAGCTCGCACAGCTTGGCCAGCAGGGTGTATTCGGCCATGGCGCGGCTCGACTCGACCCCTTCGAACCAGAAGCGATCCCGTACCACCTTGCCCACCATGCCGCCGCGATAGTAGTGGCGCAGCACCAGATGGCGGGACTCATCCTTGACGAACCAGGTCACTCCCCGCCCGATGGAGGTTCCCACCACCTGACGGTTGTTCTGCCACCAGGCAGGATCGAATAACTGGGGAGAGGGGTCGCGAAAGGCCCCTTCGGCATACCAGCAGATCTGGTTGTGTTCGGTCTGTACTCGCATCGTGGAGATCCCGCTCGGTGGGTCATGGATCGCAATTTTTCAATTGGCGATGAGGCTGCCGCTCTGGCATGCCCGCAATAGTGGCCTTTAATCAACGACGTGCAGAGACAGGTCATGGCGCTGGGCCCGGCCTATCCCGGCTGACGATTGTGCGCAATTTTACAATCCAGAGGGGAGTTTGCATAATGCCATCCACCCTTTTTGCCAGCCGTGCGCCACAACATGCCGCTATTTCAAACGCCCCCCTCCTCCATCTGCATCCTGCGGCTCTCCGCCATCGGGGATTGCTGCCACGCACTGGCGCTGGTGCGCGTCATCCAGCGGGAGTGGCCACAGACCCGTATCACCTGGATCACCGGCAAAATCGAAGCAACCCTGTTTGCCGATCTGCCCGGCGTCGAGGTGATCCCCTTCGACAAGAGCAAGGGATGGCGCGGCTATCGCGATCTCTGGCAGACCCTCAAGGGGCGCAATTTCGATGCCCTGCTCCACCTGCAGGCAGCGATGCGAGCCAGCATCGCCACCCTCGGCATCAAGGCCAAGGTCAGACTCGGGTTTGATCGGGAACGGGCCAACGACGGCCAGTGGCTGTTCACCAACCACAAAGTGCCTTCGCCTGCCTCCCCCCATGTGCTGGACGGTTTCCTCGCTTTCGCCAAAGAGCTCGGCATCAAGGATCTGACCCCGGACTGGCAACTGCCCATCAGCGCCGAACATCAGGCATGGGCAAGGGAGAAGATTGGCGGCAAACCGACCCTGCTGATCTGCGCTGCCGCCAGCAAGGCGTTCAAGAACTGGACGGCCGCAGGCTATGCTGCGCTGGCGGATCACGCCGCCAACAAGGGCTTTCAGGTTTATCTCTGTGGCGGGCCGGCCAAGCTGGAGCGGGATCTGGCCGCCGAGATCCGGCAACTCAGCCAGAGCAAGCCGGTCGATCTGGTGGGGCAGACCAACCTCAAGCAGTTATTGGCACTGATTCGCGAGGCGAGTCTGGTACTGGCCCCCGATACCGGCCCCACCCATATGGCCACCATAGTGGGCACGCCAGTGATCGGTCTCTATGCCCACCACAATCCGGCCCGCACCGGCCCATATCTCTGCCGCGACTACGTGGTCAGCGTCTATCAGGAGCTGGTCGAGCAGGAGACCGGCAAGCCGCTAGCCGAATTGAGCTGGCGCACCCGCCTCAAGGATCCGGAGGCCATGCGAAACATCACCAGCGAGCAGGTGATCGCCGCGTTCGATCGGCTCTGTGCCGATCGCCAGCTGCCGTAGTGACAGAGCACCTCGGGAATTCCGAGCCATCAGGCAGGGATAACCTGATAGCCTCTACCCTCAGCCAAAGGCACAATGCAGGCTGATGTGGGTTACGCTCCCGCAGCAAGCTACGAATACTTTGATCGGCTGGAATATGATTCCGGCCGTTTTTTTATTCGCCGCATTCTGGTAAAATTCGCCGCCTTTACATCCTCCTGACTCAAGAATTTTCCGCGTTTTGCGTTTGGCTGTCTCCCTTTCGGGCACAAGACGGCGGTCTCTGCTACAACCAAAACAGCGGTTTCGATTAAAGGTAATAATATGGCGCAACAAGGCACTCTCTATATCATCTCTTCTCCGAGCGGCGCGGGTAAATCCAGTCTGCTCAATGCCTTGCTGACCCAACATAACGCTGCGGGCAAGATGCAGCTGTCGGTTTCCCACACCACTCGCGCCACCCGTCCTGGCGAAGAGCACGGCGTACACTATCACTTCGTCCAGGTGGAAGAGTTCAAGGCGCTGATCGAGCGCGGTGATTTTCTGGAATGGGCCGAAGTGTTCGGCAACTACTACGGCACCTCACGCGCCGCCATCGAAGCCTGTCTGGCCAAGGGGATCGACGTATTCCTCGACATCGACTGGCAGGGTGCCCGCCAGATCCGCGAGCAGATGCCGACCAAATCCATTTTCATCCTGCCCCCCAGCCGCGAAGAGCTGGAACGCCGCCTGATTGGGCGCGGTCAGGACAGCGCCGAAGTGATTGCCGGCCGGATGGCGAAAGCCATTGCCGAAATGGTGCACTACGACGAGTATGACTATGTCATTATCAATGAAGACTTCGAGCAGGCGCTGTTCCAGCTCAGGTCCATTATTGAGTGCCAACGGCTGGAGATGCGTCACCAGCAACAGGCTCAAAAAAACTTGCTGCAACAGCTACTGGCAGAGTAAGCCAAAAACAAGTAAACTTTTGCGTCATTTTTAAACACTGCTTTTCTAAATACAGAAAGCCCAAACACTGGAGTCCTGCATGGCACGCGTTACTGTAGAAGATGCTGTAAAACAGGTAGGTAACCGTTTTGACCTGGTGCTGGTCGCCGCGCGCCGCGCTCGTCAAATCGCGGTACAAGGCAAAGATCCCCTGGTCGACGAAGAGAACGACAAGCCGACTGTGATCGCCCTGCGTGAGATCGAGCTGGGTCTGGTGAACAATCAAGTGATGGACACCCAGGACCGCTACGAACAGCAAGAGCAGGAAGCCGCTGAGCTGGCTGCCGTTGCTGCCATCGCCGAAGGCCGCGGTTAAGTTATTCCTCCGGTTGGCACCCGCCCGGGTGCCGACTGTTCATCCCCATTTACAACCGCTCGAAAACCTCGCAAACTCAGGGCTATACCCTCAATTCCACGAATTGCCGTTTCACCGCTGCGGGGACTGTCTTGTATTTATTTGAAAACCTTAAAGAAATAGCCAGTTCCTACCTGCCACCAGAGCAGGTCGAGAAGCTCAAGCAAGCCTATGTGGTGGCCCGTGATGCCCACCAGGGCCAGATGCGTTCCAGTGGCGAACCCTATATCACCCACCCCGTTGCCGTTGCCCGAATCCTGGGTGACATGCGCCTCGATCATGAAACCCTGATGGCCGCCGTGCTGCACGACGTCATCGAAGACACCTCTGTCACCAAGGCCGATCTGGCCGAACAATTCGGCAATGCGGTTGCAGAACTGGTGGCCGGGGTCTCCAAGCTCGACAAGCTGAAGTTTCGCGATCGCAAAGAGGCGCAGGCCGAGAACTTCCGCAAGATGGTGATGGCGATGACCCAGGATATCCGGGTCATTCTGATCAAGCTGGCCGACCGCACCCACAATATGCGCACCCTGGGCTCCCTGCGCCCTGACAAGCGCCGCCGTATCGCCCGGGAAACCCTCGAAATCTTCGCCCCCATCGCCAACCGCCTCGGTATTCACACTATGAAGAACGAGCTGGAAGAGCTGGGTTTCGAGGCGCTCTATCCCATGCGATCCCGCGTGTTGCGCGAATCGGTGCGCCGCGCTCGTGGCAATCGCCGCGAGATCATCGACTCCATCCAGAGCGAAATCAGCGGTCGCCTGAAGGAGGCAGGAATCGAGCATCAGGTCAGTGGCCGCGAGAAGAATCTCTTCTCCATATACAACAAGATGGAGAAAAAAGAGCTGCAATTTCATGAGGTAATGGATATCTACGCCTTTCGTGTCAAGGTGAAGGACATAGATACCTGTTACCGGGTGCTGGGGCAGATGCACAGCCTCTACAAGCCGCGCCCCGGCCGCTTCAAGGATTACATCGCCATCCCCAAGACCAACGGCTACCAGTCGCTGCACACCTCTCTGGTGGGGCCGCACGGGGTACCGGTGGAGGTGCAAATTCGCACCGAGTTCATGGACCAGATGGCCGACAAAGGGGTTGCCGCCCACTGGGCCTACAAGCAGGATGGCGACAGCTCGGGCACCACAGCCCAGATCCGCGCCCAGCGCTGGATGCAGAGCCTGCTGGAATTGCAGCAGAGCGCCGGCAGCTCCTTTGAATTTATCGAAGGGGTCAAAACCGACCTCTTCCCCGACGAGATCTACGTGTTCACGCCGGAAGGACGTATCATGGAGCTGCCCGCTGGCGCCACGCCGGTGGATTTTGCCTACACGGTGCACACCGACATTGGCCACGCCTGCGTTGGTTCACGGGTCGACCGCCACCCCTACCCGCTCAGCAGCCCGCTGCACTCGGGCCAGACGGTGGAGATCATCACTGCGCCGGGGGCTCGCCCCAACGCGGCCTGGCTCAACTTCGTGGTGACCACCAAGGCTCGCTCCAAGATCCGCCAATTCCTCAAGAACCTGCGCACCGAAGAGTCGGTGGTGCTGGGTCGCCGCCTGCTCAACCATGCGCTGGGCGCCAAGAATATCGAAGACATCCCCGAGCCACGCATCAAGCAGGTGCTCGCCGATACCAAACATGAGAACCTGCAGGGGCTGCTGGCCGATGTGGGCCTCGGCAACGCCATGAGTGTCATGGTGGCGCGCCGCATGCTGGGGGATGAACTGCCGCCGGAAGAGCAACCCAAGTCCAGCAGCAAGAAGATGCCGATCAAGGGTGCCGACGGCATGCTGGTCACCTTCGCCAACTGCTGCCGTCCGATCCCGGGAGATGCCATCATCGCCCACATCAGCCCGGGCAAGGGTCTGGTGATCCATCAGGAAGCCTGTCGCAACATCAAGGGCTACAGCAAGGAACCGGACAAGTACCTGCCGGTGCAGTGGGAAGTGGACAAGGAGCAGGAACAGGAGTTCCGCACCGGTATCAGCATCGAGATCGTCAACCATCAGGGTGCGCTGGCCGAGCTGGCCAACGTGATTGCCGCCACCGGCGCCAACATTCACGCCATCAGCACCGAAGAGAAGGATGGCCGGGTCTATCAGGTCAGCCTGCTCATCACCACCAAGAGCCGCATCCACCTGGCCAACATCATGCGCAAGATCCGCGTCATGCCCAACGTGCTCAAGGTGAGCCGACAGAAGAACTGAACACAGGCGGCGCAAGCCGCCTGCTGCTTTTATAGAGACAAGCCATGACCCCCGAACGCTTCAAGCGCATCACCGACATGCTGGCCCAGCGTCAGATCGATTTGACCGTCTGTATGGAAGAGGTACACAAACCTCACAATCTGGCTGCCATCGTGCGTACCGCCGATGCCATCGGCATCCACCGGGTACACGCCGTCTGGCCCAAAACCTGGATCCACAAGCGCAAGGGCACCGCCCGCGGCAGCCAGAACTGGGTGGATGTAAAACTGCACCCGGATATCGGCACAGCCGTTGCCGAACTGAAAGCTTCAGGCATGCAGATCCTGGCAACCCACCTCTCCGACAGCTCGGTCGATTTTCGCGCTATCGACTACACCAAACCGACCGCCATTCTGGTGGGTCAGGAGAAGCACGGCATCGGTGAAGAGGCGCTGGCCCTGGCCGATCACCATATCGTCATCCCCATGGTGGGCATGGTGCAGTCCCTCAACGTCTCGGTGGCTGCCGCCGCCATCCTCTACGAGGCGCAGCGCCAGCGCGAGCTGGCCGGTTGCTATCAACGCGGCTGCCCGCTCACGCTGGAGGAGCAAAACAGCATCCTGTTCGAGGGGGGTTATCCTATCTATGCCCAGCTCTGCAAAGAGAAAGAGATGCCCTACCCCCAGCTCGGCCCGGCCGGTGAAATTCTGGCGGACGAAGAGTGGTGGCAACGGATGCAGCTGACCCGCAAAGGGTGGGCGCAGCAGAGCGAACAGGACGATCCGCAGGAGGAGTGATGGATAACCCTTTTGGCAGCTGGCTGGAATCGCAAATCATCCGGGATCACCTGACCAACCCGAACATAGAGGCCGGCGACTACAGCTACTACTCCGGCTACTACCACGGCAAGCCGTTCGAGGATCACTGCGTCCGCTACCTGCTCGGCGATGGCTCGACCCGCGACACCTGGGAGAGCGGCCTCTGGGGCGAGGTGGACCGGCTGATCATCGGCAAATTCTGCTCCATCGGCTCGGGCGCCACCTTCATGTTGGCGGGCAATCAGGGCCACCGGCTGGATTGGGTCTCCACCTTCCCGTTCAACCCCGACACCTTTGGCGAAGGGGCCCGCAGCGGCTTTCAGCGCAAGGGGGACACCCGGATTGGCAATGACGTCTGGATCGGCTCGGAAGCGATGATCATGCCCGGCATCACCATAGGTGATGGCGCCGTTATCGCCACTCGTGCCGTGGTGACCAAGGATGTGGCCCCTTACACCATAGTCGGCGGCAATCCGGCCCAACCGATCCGCCGCCGTTTCAACGATGAGCAGATCGCCATGCTGCAAGAGATGCAGTGGTGGGACTGGCCTCTGCCCACACTGCAAAGCGCCATGTCGCTGCTCTGTTCCGGCGACATCGCAATGCTTTATCAATACTGGCAAACGGAGTGTGCCTGATGAAATCCCTCTCGATTCTCCTGTTGGCCCTGACCCTATTTTCTGCCGGAGCCCTTGCCGTGACCAATCCCTATCAGCTCACCAGCGAAGCCGATGTGCCCACCCTCTACCAGCAAACCCTGCCCGACTTCTGGCGCCAGCATGCCATAGAAGGAGAGTTCAAGGGCAAGGATGGCATCGCCATCCGCTATGCCGCGCTGCGGCAGGAGAAGGTTGATCGCGCCATCCTGATCGTCAACGGCCGGGTAGAAAGCTACCTCAAGTATCAGGAGCTGGCGTGGGATCTCTGGCGCCAGGGCTACAGCCTCTACCTTATCGACCATCGTGGTCAGGGGATGTCCGGCCGCATGCTGAGCGACCATGACAAGGGATATGTCGACCAGTTCGACGATTATGTCGTCGATATGAAGCAGTTTCACGACCAGATAATCATGGAGGACAAGCCCGCCAAGCTGTTCCTGCTGGCTCACTCCATGGGGGGGGCCATCTCGGCCCGCTATCTGGAGCGCTGGCCCGATGATATTCGCGCCGCCGTGCTCTCCTCCCCCATGCTGGGAATCAATCTGGGCGGCCTGCCCAAATGGCTGGCCAGGGGACTGGCCACCACCATAGGCACAGTCGGCGGCTGGTTTGGCGAACCACCCTATGGGCCGGGTCAGGGCCCCTATCAGGATCATGGCTTTGCCGATAACGAGCTGACTCACAGCCAATCCCGCTATCAGGCTTTCCGCCAGATTTATGAGCAGCACCCGCAGATCAAGCTGGGGGGGGCCACTGCCCACTGGATTTATCAGGGGATCACCGGTGCCGATGCAGCTATCACCGATGCGGGTGCCATCAAGACGCCGCTGCTGCTACTGCAGGCTGGCAACGACAGCGTAGTGGACAACGCGGCGCAGGATGCGTTTTGCACCAAAGCCAGCTGTGAAGGGGGCAAACCGCTGCGGATTGAAGGGGCCTGGCACGAGCTCTTCATCGAATCCGACGACAAGCGCCAGCCCGCCCTGACCGCCATGCTCGATTTCTTCGCCCGCTACTAGGCTGGCTATTTTTTGTAACCCTAAATAAATGGGGTGACCATGCAGGCTGGGGTAAACTGCCCCCGCTTTCAATTGATGCCGAGGTAAAGATGTTCAAGGTAGTTGTATCCGATCTCGATGGAACTCTGCTCAACAAGCAGCACCAGATCTCCTCCCGCACCCGGGAGACCGTCCGCCGTCTGGTTGAGCAGGGCGTGAAATTCGTGGTCGCCACCGGCCGTCATCACGTTGACGTACGCAGCTTCCGCGATGCGCTGGGGATGGACATCTACCTCATTACTTCCAATGGCGCCGTGGTCCATGACAAACAGGACCAGCTGATTTTCAACCAGCCGCTGCCGACCGAGATCGCCGCCGAACTGATTGCGCTGGAGCGCGACCCCTCTATCCACCTCAATGTCTATCAGGGTGATGACTGGGTGGTGGAAGAGGAGCTGCCCTGGCTGCTGCAGTTCCACGACGAGTCAGGGTTCACCTACCGTCTGGTCGATGATCTGAAGCAGGAACCGAAAGAGCAGATCAACAAGGTGTTCTACATCGGTGACCACGAGAAGCTGCTGAAGATCGAGGCACACCTCAACCAGCGCTATGGCGATCAGCTCAACGTCACCTTCTCATTGCCGGACTGCCTCGAAGTGATGCACGCCGGGGTGCATAAGGGCAATGCGGTGCGTGCCGTACTGGAGCAGAACGGCTTCGACATGTCCGAGGCGATCGCCTTCGGGGATGGCATGAACGACTTCGAGATGCTGACCATGGTGGGACGCGGCATAGTGATGGGCAACGCCCATGACCGCCTGAAAATGGCGCTGCCGGAGTATGAGCAGACCCTCACCTCCGATGAAGATGGCGTCGCCGTCTATCTGGAGAAGCTGTTCGAGCTGGAGAGCGTCAGCGCAGCCTGATCCTCTTCAGCCCGCCATCCGATTCAGCAAAGCCTCACCATGTGAGGCTTTGTTTTTTCAGAGTCTCCAGCCAGGGATTGGGCCGCTGCCAGCTGAAGCTCTGGTTCGCCCCGCCGTAGCATTCAGCCAACCGCAGAGGCGTGCCGGGGGTATGGCGTCGCCCGGCCACATCGAGGCAGCGGGAGACCTTGCTGTTGAAAAGCCTGTCTTTCTGCCACTCCCACTGCGCCTGACCGTCACAGGGTGCCAGCATCACTTCGCTGTCGTTTTTGGCTTGCAAACAGAGATCCTGCAGGCGCAACTCACCCAGATCCCACTCGAACAGTTGATCGTCTTTTCCGCTGCAAGGTTGTGCCAACACCTTCTGTTGGGACACCGCAACGCAAAAATCACCGCTGGTCAGCAAGGGGGAGAGAGAACGCTCCTCCTGCGGTTGTGATGCAATGGAGCCCATCATCACATCGGTGGATGGCGGCTTGATGGTACACCCCCCCAGCAGCAAGGCAGCCAGCAGGGCAGGAGAGCAAGCAAAGGAAATTTTGTTATTCATGGAAAAATGCCTGAAATGGGCCGATGACATCCGGTTGTCAGTGACTCGAGGCTGAAGCATAACCGAAAGGCAGGGCGCGCTGCCCAAATAGAGTGTAAACAGACGTAACAGGGAGAGAGTACTGGCACGGCGGAGGCCAGAAAACAAAAAACCCCGCCGAAGCGAGGTTTTTCTAAATGTGGTCGGTGATAAAGGATTCGAACCTTTGACCCTCTGGTCCCAAACCAGATGCGCTACCGGACTGCGCTAATCACCGAGGCTATTTCTTTCAAAATAGTTTACTTCAAAAAAACAAAGACGACCTGATGGTCATCCTCGTCATACAGCAAGTATGGTGCGAAGAGAGGGACTCGAACCCTCACACCCGGGGGGCACTAACACCTGAAGCTAGCGCGTCTACCAATTCCGCCACCTTCGCGTACCTGACAAGCTGTAAAATGGGGTGGCTGATGGGGCTCGAACCCACGACAACCGGAATCACAATCCGGGACTCTACCAACTGAGCTACAGCCACCACAGCTGTTTTCGTTCCACAACAACGCCCGTTTAACCGACGCACTTTTGATGGTGCGCCCGACAGGATTCGAACCTGTGACCTCTGCCTCCGGAGGGCAGCGCTCTATCCAGCTGAGCTACGGGCGCTACGCTGTCGAACGGGGCGCATTATTAATGATGGTTGCTGGTTTGTCTACACTTTTCTGTCACCGAAACACTGTTCGTTGTTTTTTCAAGCACATTGCACACTTTTCTTCCACTATTCCCCAGCTGACAGCCGAAAAGGGGCAGATCGCAGTCGCAAATCACCTTGCTGCCTTGACTTGATTTGATGCCCATCTAGAATGAATGAACGTTCATTCAATCGAAAGTCACACTGATGATTCTGGATAAAAAAGAGAGCATCTTCAACGCGGCCCATGAGGTACTGGGTGAACGGGGTTTTCATGGTCTGTCGATTGCGGAAGTCGCCAAGAAGGCCAATGTTGCCACCGGCACCATCTATCGCTACTTCGGCGACAAAGATGATCTGATCCGGCAACTGCACCAGCACACTATCTTGCAGTGTGTGCCCATGGTCATGGCCGATGTAGCAATCGATAAAGTTTCATTTCAACAATTTCGCCAATTATGGCTCAATATTCATGCCATTTTTGTTAACGAACCCAACGCTATCCGGTGCAAATTGCAGTACGAGAGCTCTCCGCTAGGGGCAGAATTGGAGACCAATCCTGTCATTCTGGCCGCCTGGGAGCCTCTGGACCGATTTTTTGAACAGGGCGTTGAACAAGGATTGTTTATTGATTTACCGATACGGGCACTCCAGGTGTTGAGTCTGGACAGTGTCATGCATCTGGCCCTGCAGTGCAGGGTGCACAACATCACGCTGACCGAATCGCAGTTGGAAACCGCGATCCGGGCCAGCTGGAATGCCATTTTATCCCCCAATCTTTCCACCTCAGGAGCCTGTTCATGAAAAAGTGGATGGCCATTATGTTGCTGATAGCGATCGCCTTGTTTGGCAGCGTCATCGGCTTCAATTTGTTCAAACAGAAGATGATTGCCCAGTACATGGCCAACCGGCCGGAACCCGAGTTCCCCGTCACCGCCATGGTGACCAAGGCGCAGGATTGGGTACCGACCATCGAAGCGATTGGCTTCATCGAGCCGAATCAGGGGGTGACCCTCTCCACCGAACTGGCAGGCACCATTGACGCCATCACCTTCGAGTCGGGCAAACCGGTCAAGGCTGACCAGCTGCTGCTGAGCCTGGACTCCACCGTGGAGCGTGCCAATCTGCGGGCCTCCCAGGCCAAACTGCCGGCGGCAAAAGCCAAGTTCGATCGTTTCCAGAACCTCTACAAGACCAGCTCCATCTCCAAAGAGCAGCTGGATGAGGCGGAAGCGGCCTATCGCTCACTGGAAGCGGATATCGAGAGTCTGAAGGCGACCATTGCCCGTCGTGAAGTGCGTGCGCCCTTTAGCGGCGTGGTCGGCCTGCGCAATGTGTTCCTCGGTCAGTATCTGCAGCCGGGCACAGATATCGTGCGCCTGGAGGATACCAGCGTGATGCGCCTGCGCTTCACCGTGCCCCAGACCGATATCTCCAAAATCAAGCTGGGCCAGACCATCAAGATCAATGTGGATGCCTATCCGCAAACCCAGTTTGACGGTCATATCACCGCCATCGAGCCTGCGGTCAACTTCCAGAGCGGCCTGATCCAGGTACAGGCAGACATTCCGAACAACGACGGTCAGCTCCGTTCCGGTATGTTCGCCCGCGCCAGCATCATTCTGCCGACGGTGAAAGATCAGATTGTGATCCCGCAAACCGCTATCTCCTTCACCCTTTACGGTCAGAACGTCTACGTGCTCAAAGAGGGCGAAGAGACCGACAAAGAGGGTAACAAGGTGAAAGTGCTGCGAGCCAAGCAGGTTGTGGTCAAGGCCGGTGAGCGCCGTGGCAACGATGTGCATGTGCTCTCCGGCATCCAGGCCGGTGACCAGATCGTCCTGTCGGGTCAGGTTCGCCTGAGCAACGACACCAAGGTGCATGTGGTCGAGAACGACGCCCTGGCCGTTCCGGCACAAACCCCGATGCTGTAAGCGCGGAGATCTGCGATGCGATTTACTGACATATTTATAAAACGGCCTGTGCTGGCGATCTCGCTCAGCTTCCTGATCGCCTTGCTGGGCTTTCAGGCCATCTTCAAGATGCAGGTACGGGAATACCCCGAGGTGACCAACACGGTGATCACCGTCAGCACTGGCTACTATGGCGCCAGTTCTGATCTGATCCAGGGGTTCATCACCCAGCCGCTGGAACAGGCGGTCGCGCAAGCCGACAACATCGACTTCATGACCTCCTCCAGCCAGCTGGGCAGCTCCACCATCACTGCGTACATGAAGCTCAACACCGACCCCAACGCAGCGCTGTCCGACATCCTGGCGAAGGTGAACTCGGTGCGCTCCCAGTTGCCGAAAGAGGCGGAAGACCCGTCGGTCACCTCCTCCACCGGTTCAACCACGGCAGTGCTCTACCTCGGCTTTACCAGCCCGGAGCTCAATTCCAGCCAGATCACCGACTATCTGGAGCGGGTTATCAAGCCGCAGCTCTTTACCGTGGGCGGGGTCTCCAAGGTTGACCTCTACGGCGGTGTCGAGTTTGCCCTGCGGGTATGGCTGGATCCGGCCAAGATGGCGGCCTTCAACCTGACCGCCAGCGACGTGATGACGGTGCTCAACAGCAACAACTATCAGTCCGCGACAGGTCAGGCGACCGGTTACTTCACCCTGTTCAACGGCAACGCCGAGACCCAGGTCAAGGATGTCGACGAGCTGAAGCGTCTGGTCGTTGCTACCCGTGACGGCAAGGTGATCCGCCTTTCCGACATTGCCAAGGTGACCCTCGAGAAGAGCCACGACATCTATCGCGCCAGCGCCAACGGCCGCGAAGCAGTGGTCATGGCGGTCAACGCCGCGCCGACAGCCAACCCCATCAACATCGCCCACGATGTGCTGGCGTTGCTGCCGAGCCTTGAGCGCAACATGCCGAGCACCATGCGTCTCAACGTGATGTATGACTCCACCGTGGCGATCAACGAGTCCATCCACGAGGTTATCAAGACCATCCTGGAGGCAGCCGCCATCGTTCTGGTGGTCATCACCCTGTTCCTCGGTTCGTTCCGCGCGGTCATCATCCCGATCATCACTATTCCGCTCAGTCTTATCGGCGTGGTGATGATGATGGATATGTTCGGCTTCTCGATAAACCTGATGACTCTGCTGGCGATGGTGCTGGCGATCGGTCTGGTGGTGGATGACGCCATCGTGGTGCTGGAGAACGTCGACCGCCATATCAAGGAGGGGGAAGAACCGTTCCGGGCCGCCATTATCGGTACCCGTGAAATTGCGGTGCCGGTTATCGCCATGACGGTTACTCTGGCGGCGGTATACGCGCCTATAGCCCTGATGGGGGGCATCACAGGCTCCCTGTTCAAGGAGTTTGCCCTGACGCTGGCTGGCGCCGTGTTCGTCTCGGGCATCATCGCCCTGACTCTGTCACCGATGATGTGTTCCAAGATGCTCAAGGCCAACGAGAAGCCGGGCAAATTCGAGAGCACAGTCCACCACCTGCTGGAGCGGATGACCGATCGCTACGACAGCATGCTGCACGCCGTGATGAAAAAGCGCCCCGTCATCGTGGTGTTCGCCGTCATCGTCTTCGCCAGCCTGCCGCTGCTGTTCAAGTTCATCCCGAGCGAACTGGCACCGTCAGAGGACAAGGGGGTAATGGCCGTGCTGGGTACCGCACCGTCCAACGCCAACCTGGACTACATCGAAAACACCATGGCGGATGTGAACAAGATCCTGGACGACCAGCCCGAGATCGCCTTCTCCCAGGTCTTCTCAGGGGTGTTCAACGCCAACCAGGCGTTCGGTATCGCCTCCATGGTGCCCTGGAGCCAGCGTGAAGCGAGCCAGAAAGAGGTGCTGGACCGGGTCGCCAATCTGGTGAAAGACATCCCGGGCATGGCCATCACCACCTTCCAGTTCCCGGAACTGCCGGGTGCATCGAGTGGTCTGCCGATCCAGTTCGTCATCACCACCCCGAACAGCTTCGAAAGCCTGTTCCTGGTGGCCGGGGAAATTCTGGCAGCGGCGCAGAGTAACGGTCAGTTCGTCTATTCGGATCTCGATCTGAACTACGACTCCGCCACCATGAAGATCCGCATCGACAAGGACAAGGCGGGTGCCTACGGCATCACCATGCAGGATATCGGAATCACCATGGGCACCATGATGGCGGACGGTTACGTCAACCGTATCGACCTGGATGGCCGCTCCTACGAGGTGATCCCGCAGGTCGAGCGCAAGTACCGTCTCAATCCGGAGTCCATCAAGGGCTATTACGTGCGGGCAGCAGACGGCAAGTCGATCCCGCTCGGCAGCCTGATCACCATTGAAGTGGTTGGCGAGCCCCGCGCCCTACCCCACTTCAACCAGCTGAACTCCGCCACCATAGGCGCCGTTCCGGCTCCGGGCGTGGCCATGGGTGATGCGATCAACTGGTTCCAGACCACCGCTGACGAGAAGCTGCCGCAAGGCTATCGTTACGACTTCATGGGTGAAGCCCGTCAGTTTGTCACCGAAGGCAATGCGCTCTATGCCACCTTCGCGCTGGCACTGGCCATCATCTTCCTGGTGCTGGCAATCCAGTTCGAGTCGGTGCGTGATCCGCTGGTCATCATGGTCTCTGTACCGCTTGCCATCAGCGGGGCCTTGATTGCCCTGGCATGGGGTATGGCGACCATGAACATCTACTCCCAGGTGGGCCTCATCACCCTGGTGGGTCTGATTACCAAGCACGGTATCCTGATCTGTGAAGTAGCTAAGGAAGAGCAGCTGCTGCGCGGCATGAACCGGATGGAAGCCGTGATGCAAGCCGCCAAGGTTCGTCTGCGCCCGATTCTGATGACCACGGCGGCCATGATTGCCGGTCTGATCCCGCTGCTCTACGCCGCAGGCGCCGGTGCGGCACAGCGTTTCAGTATCGGTATCGTCATCGTGGCAGGTCTTGCCATCGGTACCCTGTTCACCCTGTTCGTGCTGCCGGTGATATACACCTATCTGGCTTCCGAGCACAAACCCTTGCCGGTATTCGATGAAACCATTCCGCCCAAAGCAAACGGCGGACATTAATCATCAATCACATGCAAAGGCCCCGATACGGGGCCTTTTTTATGCTTCGCAGGAAAGACGACATAAGTGCATGAAGCAGTTAAACTAAAAAACACCACATCCAGACCGCAAGGACGCCATGTCAGGACTCTTCACCAAGACCGCCAGGGCCGTAGGCCGCAACGGACTCTCATATCGCCTGCTCTCCTACATTCTGGTCTGCAGTACCGTATTGGCGATGATCATTACGGCGCTGCAACTCGCGTGGGATTACCGCAAGGATGTCGCCGTCATCGAAGACAGCATCGGCCAGATCGAGGCCTCGTTCCTGCAACCCATCGCAGCCAGCTTGTGGAACCTGGATGAAGAGCAGGTTAAAGTGCAAATTGAAGGGATCATGAACCTGCCCAACATGCAGTTCGTGATGGTCAAGGAGATGCTCGGCAACTCCGAAGTCCCGCTGCTGACCCAGGGGGTCGAGCGGGAAAGCTATGATATCTCGCGCGAATTCAACCTCACCTATCAGGGTGAAATCGTCGGCAAGCTGTTCGTTGCCGCCTCTCTCGAGCAGATCTACCAGCGCCTCATCGAAAAATCGGTGCTGATCATGGTCAGCCAGACCATCAAGACCCTGGTGGTCTCATTTTGCATCCTGATCATCATTTACTATCTGGTGGTCAGGCACATCAACCGCATCGCCAACTACGCCCAAAAGTTCAACCTCGATCGGCTCGACATGGCGCTGGAGCTGGAAGGCCGCCCGCAGCCACGCAAGAAACCCGATGAGCTGGATACCCTGGTCTCCACCCTCAACCAGATGCGTACCCGACTGCGTGACGAGCTGGTTGCTCGCCATCAGGCGGTGGAACAGCTGCAAAAGGAGCGGGACTTCTCTGCCACCCTGATCAACTCCGCCAACATGGTCATCTGCTGCATGGAGCCGGATTTGACCATCGCCAGCATCAACCCGGCAGCCATACTGCTGACCGGCTACCACCAGCAAGAATTGTTGCAGCACAACTGGCTGGATCTCTTTGTCAGTCCGGCACAGCGGGAAGAGCTGAACGATATTCTGGCAGCGGAAGGTTCACTATCAGACAAAGAGGTCATCATGCATGACCAGCAGGCCCATGAGCTGGTACTGCAATGGACCTTCGTCCCCTTCTACGATGGCCCCAACCTCAAATACCAGATCGGCTTCGGCTACGACATCACCCAGCTGAAAAAGGTCGAGCGGGAGATAATCCAGCTCAACGAACAGCTGGAAGGCAAGGTGGTGGAACGTACCCGCAGCCTGAGTGAAGCCAACAACCAGCTGGGCAAGGCGTACGATGACCTGAAACAGGCCCAGCAGACCCTGGTGGAGTCGGAGAAGATGGCCTCCCTCGGCTCGCTGGTAGCCGGGGTGGCACACGAGATCAACACTCCGATCGGCATCAGCGTGACCGCCTCCTCCTACCTGCAGGAGCGGGTCGCCGACTTCAAGTCCCATATCGACTCCAAGCAGCTGTCGCGCTCCTATCTCAACGAGTTCACCATCAACCTCGACGAGTCGATGCAACTGCTGCAGAGCAACCTGCGGCGCGCCTCCGAGCTGATTGCCAGCTTCAAGCAGGTAGCGGTCGACCAGTCATCGGAAGCGCGCTACAACTTTAGCCTTGCCGACAACCTGCATCAGGTGGTGGTCTCGCTTGGCCACAAACTGAAGAAGAGCCAGTGCGAAGTGGATATCCAGTGCGATCCCAAGCTGTCTATCTTCTCCTTCCCGGGCAGTTTTACCCAGATCTACTCGAACCTGATCCTCAACTCCATCAACCACGGGTTCGACAACTGGGACAAACCGAAGAAGATCACCATCAAGGTGGAACAGCAGGGAGAAGAGCTGTTTATCGACTACTCGGACAACGGCCGCGGCATCCCGCCCGAAATCTTGCCGCGCATCTTCGATCCCTTCGTCACCTCCAAGCGGGGTCAGGGCGGCAGCGGTCTTGGCACCCACATCATCTACAACCTGGTGGTGCAACTGCTGAAAGGCCGTATCAGCTGTGCCAGCGAACCGGGCCAGGGCGCCCAGTTCCATATTCGCCTGCCGATCCAACATAACTGAGCGCTGGCTCTTGTGAGCCAGCCGCTTTATCCCCATCATGCTGTGATTGCATTCTTAATGAGCGGAGAACCTCGCAATGGCACAGCATTTTGACTATATCGCCATCGGCGGCGGCAGCGGCGGTATTGCGTCTGCCAACCGGGCTGCCATGTACGGTAAGAAAGTTGCCCTGATTGAAGCCAAAGAGTTGGGTGGAACCTGCGTCAACGTAGGCTGCGTACCGAAGAAGGCCATGTGGTATGCAGGTCAGATCGCTGATGCCCTGAAATATGGCGCCGACTACGGCTTTGACACCACCCTCAACCACTTCAACTGGGCCAAGCTGGTCGAGTCCCGCCAGGCCTACATCGGCCGCATTCACCAGTCCTATCAGAACGTACTGGGCAAGAACCAGATCACCGTCATCAAGGGCTTCGCCCGCTTCGTCAGCAGCAACACCATCGAGGTCAATGGCGAGCACTACACGGCTGATCACATCCTGATCGCCACCGGTGGCCGCCCGGAAATTCCAGCGATCCCGGGAGCCGAGCTGGGTATCGACTCCGACGGTTTCTTTGACCTGCAAAGCCAACCCAAGCGGGTTGCCGTAGTTGGCGCGGGCTACATCGCAGTCGAGATCGCCGGGGTGATGCAGGCACTCGGCTCAGAGACCCATCTGGTGGTGCGCAAGCACGCGCCGCTGCGCAACTTCGACCCCATGATCCACGAGACTCTGGTCGAAATCATGGCGCAGGAAGGGCCCAAGCTGCACACCCACGCCATTCCCAAAGCCGTGCTCAAGAACGCTGACAACAGCCTGACCCTGCAACTGGAAGATGGTCGCCACCTCACCGTCGACTGCCTGATCTGGGCCATCGGCCGGGTACCGGCTACCGACAACCTCAATCTGGCTGCCGCAGGCATCGCGCTGGACGAGAAGGGCTTTATCCCGACCGACAAGTTCCAGAACACTTCCGTCGCCAACATCTATGCAGTGGGTGACAACACGGGTCGCATCCAGCTCACCCCGGTGGCCGTCGCTGCGGGCCGTCGCCTCTCCGAGCGGCTGTTCAACAACAAGCCGAACGAGCACCTCAACTACGATCTGGTGCCGACCGTGGTGTTCAGCCACCCGCCCATCGGCACCATCGGCCTGACCGAACCGGAAGCCATCGCCCAATACGGCGAGGACCAGGTGAAGGTCTACCGCAGCCAGTTCACCGCCATGTACTCTGCGCTGACCCAGCATCGCCAGCCCACCCGGATGAAGCTGGTCTGCGTCGGCCCGGAAGAGAAGGTGGTCGGTCTGCATGGCATCGGCTTTGCGATGGACGAGATCCTGCAAGGTTTCGGCGTCGCCATGAAGATGGGCGCCACCAAGGCAGATTTCGACAACTGCGTGGCTATCCATCCGACCAGTGCTGAAGAGTTCGTCACTATGCGCTAAGGACAGATGAAGTTGGCCTGTCACGAGCAGCCGGCGTCTACAGCCATGTAATCCCTTCATCCAAACCCGGCTCAGGCCGGGTTTTTTGATCCCTCCTCGCCATTTCTCTCGCAGATCCGTCGTTCTTTACGCCGATTTTACGCCTGCCACATGGCGCTTTATGGCGCCTTTACGCCTGTTTTACATACCCTTTTCAGCGTCAATGACACCAACAGAGTCGATATGGTCTTACATCGGCTCTCGCAGCTAATTATCTCAATGGAGTCGATATGAATTGGCTATATCTGCTGCTCGTCCTCGCCTTGATGGCCTATCTGATGCGCGCACTCACGCGCAGTCACGAGTGAGGGACTACCTATATGCAGCAAGAAATTATCTACCCGGTGGCCAGCAAACTGCCGAGCCTCGTGAGCAATCCAATGCGTGCCCTGACGCGCCGTGACCACGAGTGAGGAACTAGAACATGTGGCAAGAAATAATCTATCCGGTGGCCTTCGTGCTGCTGGTTCTGCTACCAGCACCGCTGCTGGGCAACTACATCTACCGGGTATTTGAAGGCAAAATCCGCTGGTTGGCACCGGTCGAGCGCGCCACGCTGGCTTGCTGTGGCACCGATGGACGGGAGCAGGACTGGAAGTCCTACGCCCTCAGCCTGCTGGCCTTCAACGGCGCCGGTTTCGGTCTGCTGTTCCTGATCCTGATGGCTCAGGGGTTGCTGCCCCTCAACCCGCAACAACTGCCGGGTCTGAGCTGGCAACTGGCATTCAACACCGCGGTCAGCTTTATGACCAACACCAACTGGCAAGCCTATTCCGGTGAGGCCAGCCTCTCCTACTTCAGCCAGATGGTGGGCCTGACCACCCAGAACTTCGTCTCCGCAGGGACGGGCGCCGCCGTCGCCATTGCCCTGTTCCGCGGTATCGCCCGTCAGCAGACCATCAACCTTGGCAACTTCTGGCAGGATCTGGTGCGTTTCTGCCTCTATGTGCTGCTGCCCATCGCGCTGATCATGGCGCTGGTGCTGGTATGGCAAGGTGTGCCGCAAAGCCTCTCCGCCTATCTGTCGTTCCACGGTGTGGAAGGTCAGGAGCAGCTGCTGCCCCTCGGCCCGGCGGCCTCGCAGATCGCCATCAAGCAGCTTGGCTCCAACGGCGGCGGCTTCTTCGGCATCAACTCGGCACATCCGTTCGAGAACCCGACAGCCCTCTCCAACTGGCTGGAGATGGTCGCCCTGCTCACCATCGCCGCCGCCATGGTCTTTACTCTGGGCCGCTATGTGAAGGACATGGCCCACAGCCGCGCCATTCTCGGTGCCATGACCCTCATGCTGGTGCTGGGGCTCTTCGTCTCCCTCTCCCAGGAGCTGAAACCGGATCCCGCCCTCGCCCAGCTCACTACTGACGCCAGCAACATGGCTGGCAACTGGGAAGGCAAGGAGAGCCGCTTCGGCCCTGTGCTCTCCAGCATCTGGGAAGTGGCGACTACTGCCGCCTCCAACGGTGCCGTCAACGCCATGCACGACAGCTTTACTCCGCTCGGCGGCATGGTGGGCATGATCAACATGCTGCTGGGTGAGGTCATCTTCGGCGGGGTCGGCTCCGGTATCTACGGCATGATGCTGTTCGTGCTTCTGACCGTGTTCCTGTGCGGCCTGATGGTGGGACGTACCCCGACCTATCTGGGCAAACGGCTCGGTATCACCGAGATGAAGTGGGTCGTCGCCAGCATGCTGGTCATGCCGGTGGGGGTTTTGGTGATCGGTGGTGTCACCCTGCTGATGCCGGATGCCAGCAGCATCATCGGCCATGATGGCCCGCACGGTCTGTCACGCCTCATCTATGCCTATGCCTCGGCTGCCGGCAACAACGGCTCCGCCTTCGCCGGTTTTGCCGCCGGTGACAACTGGCAGTGCATCGCCATCGGTCTGGCCATGCTGCTCGGTCGCTTCGGCTACATCATTCCGGTACTGGCCATCGCCGGTCAGCTGGCCCGCGCGCCCCGTCAGGAGACGAGCGTAGGGGACTTCCCCATCAGCGGCCCGCTGTTCGTTACCCTGCTGATCATCACCGTCCTGCTGATAGGTGGCCTCTCCTTCCTGCCGGTGCTGGCACTGGGCCCGGTGGCCGAACATCTGAGTCTGATCGGAGGTGCATTCTGATGAACCAGACCCTTTCGATCACCATCCGGATGCCAATGGCCAACTATCTGATGCTGGGAGCTTTCCAATGAGCAAGTCCACTGCAATGAGCACCGACACCATGTTGGTGAAGGGCAAAAAACAGAAATCACAGATCATCCAGGCAATGGTTGAGGCCCTCTATCGCTTCAATCCCAAGGCGCTGTTTGGCAGCCCCATCCTGTTCACCCTCTGGCTGGCCGCAGTCATGGCGACCGTGGAGTCCCTGCTGGGGCAGCCTTTCTCCGGCGTCGCCCCCTCGCTGGCCTGGCAGCTGACCGCCTGGCTCTGGCTGACCCTCTGGTTTGCCAACTTCGCGGAAACCCTGGCCGAGGGGCGCGGCAAGGCCCGCGCCGACAGCCTGAAAGCGGGCATGAGCCAGCTCAAGGCCCGCCGGGTGGCTAACGCAAAAGATGGTCAGGGCGAATGGGTACCCGCCACCAGCCTGATGAAGGGGGATCTGGTGCTGGTACGCAGCGGCGAGATGATCCCGGCCGACGGCGAAGTGGTCGCTGGTATCGCCTCGGTCAACGAGGCCGCCATCACCGGCGAATCCGCCCCCGTCATCCGCGAGTCGGGTACCGACCGCAGCGGCGTGACCGGCAACACGACGGTCGTCTCCGACGAGATCTGGGTGCGCGTCAGCAACAATCCGGGCGAGAGCACGCTGGATCGGATGATTGCACTGGTGGAAGGGGCCAAGCGCCAGAAGACCCCCAACGAGATGGCGCTCGACGCCCTGCTGGTGGGCTTGACCCTGATCTTCCTGTTGGTAGTCGCCACCCTGCCCTGGTTCCTCGACTACAACGGCACCCAGGTACCGCGCCTCTACCTGATTGCCCTCTTTATCACCCTGATCCCGACCACCATCGGCGGCCTGCTCTCAGCCATCGGTATTGCCGGTATGGATCGACTGGTGAAGCTGAACGTCATCGCCAAGTCTGGCCGTGCCGTCGAAGCGGCCGGTGACGTGCGCACCCTGCTGTTGGACAAGACCGGCACCATCACCTTCGGCAACCGGATGGCCGACGAGTTGATCCCGGCACCGGGTGTCGACCCCGCCCTGCTGGCACAAGCCGCCATGCTGGCCTCGCTGGGTGACAACACCCCGGAGGGCAAATCCATCCTGACTCTGGCCAGCAAGAGCATGGCCAAGCCGAGTCAGCTGGAGAGCGACAAGGTGATCCCCTTCAGCGCCGAAACCCGGCTGAGCGGACTGGATCGCAACGGTCATCAATATCGCAAGGGTGCGGTGGATGCCGTGTTGAACTACCTCAGCCTCGACCGCAAGGCGGTGCCGGAGCTGGTGCTCAAGTCAGTCGACAGCATCGCCCGTCAGGGTGGGACTCCGCTGCTGGTCTGCACTCAGGAGAAACTGCTGGGGGTGGTCTACCTCAAGGACATCATCAAGCCCGGTATCAAGGCTCGCTTCCAGATCCTGCGCCATATGGGGATCCGTACCGTGATGATCACCGGAGACAACCCGAAAACCGCCGCCGCCATCGCCGCCGAAGCCGGGGTGGATGACTTCATCGCCGAAGCGACGCCGGAGAAGAAGCTCGCCTATATCCGGCAGGAGCAGGCCGATGGTCGCCTGGTCGCCATGTGCGGTGACGGCGCCAACGATGCGCCCGCACTGGCGCAGGCTGACGTGGGGCTGGCCATGAATGAGGGTACCCAGGCTGCCAAGGAGGCGGGCAATCTGGTGGATCTCGACTCCAACCCCACCAAGCTGCTGGACGTGGTGCTGGTCGGCAAACAGCTGCTGGTGACCCGTGGCGCCCTGACCACCTTCTCCATCGCCAACGACGTGGCCAAGTACTTCGCCATCCTGCCAGCCCTGTTCATCGCCGCCTACCCGCAACTGGGGGCACTGAACCTGATGCAGCTGGGCAGCCCGCAGAGCGCCATCCTGTCGGCCATCATCTTCAACGCCCTGATCATTGTGGCGCTGGTGCCGCTGGCGCTGCGCGGTGTCGACCTGAAAGGCTCGGCCGCCAGCCTGCTGCGCCGCAACCTGCTGATCTACGGTGTCGGTGGCCTGCTGGTGCCGTTTATTGGCATCAAGCTGATCGACCTGGTCATTACCGGCCTGGGTCTGGTGTAACGACATAACCGGGATGCGGGTCAGACCCGCATCCCCTGCCATCCATTTGGAGCAAGAGAATCATGATAGCAATCAGAACCCTGTTGACCCTGACCCTGCTGCTGGGAGTGGGTTATCCGCTGGCGGTGACCGGGCTGGCCCAACTGCTGTTCCCCTGGCAGGCCAACGGCAGCCAGCTCACCGACAGCAAGCAGCAACTCATCGGCAGCGCCCTGCTGGGGCAGAGATTCGAGCGGGCTGACTACTTCCATCCCCGCCCCTCAGCCAGCGATTTCAACACCATTGGCGGCAGCGCCAGCAATCTGGGGATGAGCTCACCGCTGCGGGCAGAGTTTGCCGAACAGGTGGCCAAGGCACAGCCTGGAACCCGCTCCCCCGCCATGCTGACCCGCTCCGCCTCCGGCCTCGATCCCCATCTGCCGCTGGATGCGGTGCTGGCTCAGGTCGACCGCGTCGCCAAAGAACGTGGACTGGATCCCGCCCAACTGACGGAGCAGGTCAAGTCGGCCACACAAGCTGGTATCCTTGGCCCGCAGGTGGTCAACATTCTCCAGCTGAATCTGCAACTGGATCATAAAAAGGGCGCCTGATGGCGCCCATTCCGGTTTGGTGATGACCTCGATTTTCGAAACGGGCGGTTGGCTCGATAGGGATAACAATGGCTGATGTAGCAAGCGCTGACGCCCTGCTGGCGAGTCTGATGCAGGAGCATGGGGATGCGTGATGAGGTAAGGGCCGACGCCCTGCTGGCGAGCCTGGAACAGGAGCACAAGGGCAAGCTGAAGGTGTTTCTCGGGGCCGCTCCCGGCGTGGGAAAGACCTACGCCATGCTGCAGGCTGTGCGGGAACAGGCCAAAGAGGGGGTCGACATCCTGATCGGCGTGGTGGAGACCCACGGCCGGCAGGAGACGCTGGCCCTGCTCGACAAGCTCGCCATCATGCCGCGCAAGATCCACATGCACCGCCAGCAGCGACTGGAGGAGATGGATCTCGACGGCCTGCTCGCCCGCAAACCGGCCATCGCCGTGGTGGACGAGCTGGCCCACAGCAACGCCCCCGGCAGCCGCCACGAGAAGCGCTGGCAGGATGTGGAGGAGCTGCTCAACGCCGGGATCGACGTCTACACCACCCTCAACGTGCAGCATCTGGAGAGTCTCAACGATCTGGTGTGGCAGCTGACCGGGGTCAGGGTGAAAGAGACCCTGCCCGATCAGGTGCTGCTGGAAGCCGATAGTCTGGTGCTGATCGACCTGCCCCCCAAGGAGCTGCTCGGCCGCCTCAAGGAGGGCAAGGTCTATGTGCCCCATCAGGCCAAGGCGGCACTGCAATCCTTCTTCTCCCTCAACAACCTCACCGCATTGCGGGAGCTGGCGATGCAGACCGCCGCCAGCCATGTGGAGGGCGATCTGCAACTGCAGTGGCAGGCAGCAGGCAAGAGTACCTTGCCGCTGCGGGGCAAGCTGATGGTCTGCCTCGGCGACCTGCACGGCTCGGCGCTGGTGCGCTACGGCCACCGCTTTGCCCAGCGCCGTCAGCTCCCGTGGCTGGTGGTGCATGTCGACAGCAATGGCCGCCGCTCGGCCGATGTGGAGCAGGCGCTGGCGCTCGCCTCCCACCTCGGTGCCAAGGTGCTGACGCTATCAAGCCCGGCGGTCGCCAACACCCTGCTGGAGACCGCCGAACAGCAGCAGGTCTCCCAACTGCTGCTCGGCAAACCCCACAAGGCGCCATGGCGTCGCTCGCTGGTGCAACACCTGCTCAAACAGGCGCAGGGGCTCGAAATCACGCTGGTCGATACCGAGAAGCAGAAGCCCGAAGTGGGGATGCGCGTCCCGACCCCGAAGGATATACACCACAGCCTGCTGGCAGTGGTGATCATGGGGATCACCTCGGCCGCCGCCTGGGGACTCTCCTACTGGCTGCCACCAGCAGCGTTGCCGCTCATCTTTGTACTGGGGGTGCTGGCGACTGCCCTCACCACCAGTCTGGTGCCCGCCACACTGGCGGCGGTGCTGGGCTTTATCGCCCACAATCTGCTCTTCACCGCCCCCTACTTCTCCCTGAGCGTCGCCAACCACAGCGACCTGCTCACCCTGTTTGTGCTGCTTATCGTCGGTATGACGGCGGGACGCCTCGCCTCCCGCCAGCGGCAACAGCTGATCGGTCTGCGCGAGACCCAGCAGCTGGGCAATGCCCTGCTCTCCCTCAGTCAGGGGCTGGCCACCGCCAGCAGCCCGGAGGAGGTGCTCAGACAAGGTGCCCAGGCCATTGCACTGGCGCTAGGCCAGCCGACCGTGGTGATTGACAAGGAGTTCAATGATCGGCTCGGCAACGAGAAGCACAGGCCCGGCCAGACCGACAAGGCGGCCATCGACTGGTGTCTGGCCCAGAAGCAGAGCGCCGGGGCCCACACTGCGACCCTCAATGCCGCCGAGGCCCAGTATCACCACCTCAGCGATGATCTGGTGATCGGCATAACGCTGGCCAATCCGCTCTCCTCCTCTGCCGAACACCAGCTGCAGGCGCTGCTCACCGACATTCGCGCCGCGCTGGCGCGGATCGACCTCAACGAGCGGCTGGCCGATAGCCAGCTACAGGCGGAGACCGACCGGATGCGCGCGGCCCTGCTCTCCTCGGTCTCCCACGATTTGAAGACGCCACTGGCGACCATCATGGGGGCAGGCAGCACTCTGCTGGAATATGGTGACCGGATCCCCGCCGAAGACCGTGACGAACTGCTCCACTCGGTGCAGGAGGAGGCGCGCCGCCTGCACAGCTATGTGCAGAATCTGCTGGATATGACCCGCATCGGCTCCCCCGACTTCCAGCTGAAACGGGACTGGGTCGATCTGGCGGATCTGGTGGAGAGCGCCCGCAAGCGACTCGACTCCTCCTGGCGCCAGCACAAGCTGCTGGTCCATTTCGATCAGCATGTGCCCCAGCTCTATGTCCATGGCGCCCTGATCGAGCAGGTGCTGGTCAACATCCTCGACAACGCCTCCCGCTACTCGCCGGCAGGCACCCCCATCGAGTTCAAGGTGATGGTGGCCGAGCCCGACCTCATCATCGACATCATCGATATCGGGGTCGGTATCGCCGAGTCGGATCGGGAGAAGATCTTCAATCTCTTCTACACCCAGCCGGTGGGCGATTGCGGCAGCCGTGGCACCGGGCTTGGCCTCGCCATTTCCCGCGCTATGATAGAGGCCCACGGCGGCAAGATTTGGGCCTTCTCCGGCCCCAATGGCAACGGAACCTGCATGCGCATCTCCCTGCCGCTCGCCCTCAATTCACCGGAGGTCTGATGGCTGACCGCCAGATCGGGTCAATCAGCCCCTCCCACCATTCGCCTCTGGAGGTTCGATGGCACACATTCTGGTCATAGATGATGAAGCGGCGATCCGTCGCTTTCTGCGGATCAGCCTGATTGCCGAGGGGCATCAGGTGAGTGAGGCGGTGGGGGTCAATGAAGGGCTGGAGCAGTATCGCCACCTCAACCCCGATCTGGTGATCCTCGATCTCGGTCTGCCGGATGGCGATGGCATTCAGGTGTTGCAGGCCATTCGCGAGCACCACCCCAATCCGGTGCTGGTGTTGTCGGCCCGCGATTCGGAGCAGGAGAAGGTGCGGCTGCTGGATGCCGGTGCCAACGACTACATGAGCAAGCCGTTTGGCATCGGCGAGATGATGGCCCGCATTCGCGTGCTGTTGCGCCAGCGGGCTGGTGTCAGCAGCGGCGAGCGGCGCCACTTCCCCCAATGCGGCCTGACGCTGGATGTCAGCAGCCACAAGGTGACCATGAAAGACGAAGAGATCCCCCTCTCCCGCAAGGAGTTCGCCCTGTTGCAGGCGCTGGTGTGCCACCCCGGCAAGCTGGTGATGCAGACCCAGCTGCTCAATGACATCTGGGGGCCGAGCCACAAGGAGGACACCCACTACCTGCGCATCGTCATCGCCAGCCTGCGCAAAAAGCTGGGGGATAACCCCCAGCAACCGACGCTTATCGAGACCGAATCCGGTATTGGCTACCGCTTTATCGGCAACTGACGTTTCACGTGGAACGACGCCCACAGCAAATCAGCGCCGACAGACCACAGCCACTCAGCAACAGGCCGAGATCCTGCAATCCGGCCGCCACCGCCAACCCCAGACTGAGCAGCAGGTAGTAGCCAAGCCCGAACAGGGCGCCAGCACTGCCAGCGACCTCGCGATAGGCCAGCAGCGCCTGACTCAGCACATTGGGGATAGCCAGCCCGAAGGCCACCACCACACCCATCATGGGCAACAGGAACCAGAGGCTGGACTGACTCGCCCAGACCAGCAGCCCGGCGACCAGCGCCAGAGCGCAAGCCAACCTGACCAGAGAGGACGGCTGCCACCCTCTCCCTAACAGATGCTTGTTGAGCAGGCCGCCGAGCAGAGTCGCTAGCGCCAGCAAGATCCCCGAGTAACCAAACTCGCCAGTGCTCAGCCCCAACCCAGCAAACAGGAACGGGGCCAGACTGTAGTAACCAAACAGCATGGTGTTGAACAGGGCAACCAGCATGGCACTGCGCCAGAGCCCACCATCTTTTATCATCCGGCACGCCAGCGGCCAGAGCGCGACTCGCTGGTTGGTGGCCGGGCGGGTTTCCGGCAACTGCCAGCAGGTCACCAGCAGCAAACCTACTGCCAGTACCAGCAGACCGCTGAACACTCCGAGATAGCCGAACCCGCTCGCCAGCTGGCCACCACTGAGCAGCCCCAGCACCGGGCTCAAGGAGAGCGCTATGCCCATCACCGAGAAGACCCGTGCCAGATCGCTGCCCTGATAGCTATCGCGCAGCATGGTCTGTGTCACCACGGATCCTACCGCAGCGCCAAAGGCCGAGATGACCCGGGCCAGCAGCAGGGTTTCAAACTGGTTGGCCAGCAGCGCCAGCAAGGTGCCGACGCCATAGGTGAGCAGACCCGCCAGCATGGCGGGACGCCGTCCGATCAGATCGCATAGCCGCCCCCAGCAGACCACGCCCACCGCAAACGCCAGAAAATAGACCGACAGGGTCTGGGATGCCTGCCCCTCGCTCACCCGAAACTGGCTGGCGATGTGGGTCAGTACCGGGCTGTAGATGGTCTCCACAATTTGGGGAAACATCATCAATCCCACCACCAGCCAGAGCGGTGGCAACTTGTTGTTCATGACAAACCTCCTTCACAAGAGGTCGCCAGTCTAGAGAGATTCAAATTGTCTGATTACAATAAGCAGGACTATAAACATCAAAAATCGGACATATGGCCTTTATTCTTCCCGATCACCCTTTTGACCCCGACCAGCTGACGGGCAGCGTGATCGGCATTGCCTCCGCGCTCGGTTGGCACGACTCGGGTCTGCATCAACATCAACGCCATCAGCTGCTGTTCGCCCAATCCGGCTGCATGACCATGGAGCTGGAAGGTCGGGTCTGCCTGCTGCCACCTACCCGCGCCGCCTGGCTGCCAGCGGGCACCGCCCACCGGGTACTGATGCGCGGCGTGGTGGCCTATCGCTCTCTCTACTTCCAGCCGCACCCCGAGTTGCCCGGCACGGTGGAGGTGCTGGCGGTCAATCCACTGCTGCACGAACTGATCGAGCGGATGGCGCTCTGGCCGTGGGACAAACCGCAAGAGCAGCAACAGCGGACGGTGGCACTGTTTATGGAGGAGTTGGGGCAGGCGCCGCGGGAGTCGTGGCAGTTGCCGCTGCCGACCGATCCCAGACTGGGCGACTGGCTACAGCAGTTGAAACGGGGGGATGCCCTGCCCGATCGGCTCAACCGGCTGGCCGAGCGGGTGGGTGCCAGTGACAAGACCATTGGCCGCATCTTCATGCGGGAGACCGGCATGAGCTATCAGGCGTGGCGTCAGCAGTGGCGGCTGTTGCGCGCCATGGAGCTGCTGGCAGAAAGCGAGCCCATCAGCCGGATTGCCGCTGCGCTGGAGTTCTCCAGCGACAGCGCCTTCATCAGCTTCTTCAAACAACATACGGGACAGACCCCCCTGCGCTACCTCAACTCTCGGGGTGAGTCGCCACAGCCTGACTCGCCTCCACCACCAGGGTATCCAGCGCCAGCGGCTTGAGATTGTGCAACGCATCCTGCACCACGGCATGAGATGCCTGTTGCAACTCGCTCTGCACATCTTGCTCCAGTTGGGCACTCTCCAGCTCGGGCCGCGGGTTTTCGTTGGCCATCACGTTCAGGCTCAGGGCACTCACAATCAGGGTAGCGATCAGGCTTTTCATCTGGTTTGCTCCGGTATGGTTGAGATGACCAGATAGCTATTCCAATAGTTGTGCCAATCCTCACGCAATTCATAACATGATGATTTTGTTTAAATTAACTATATCTCGATACCAAATTGAGTCGCAAAATGCATCCCGCTCGGTCATTTTTAAACCAACAGTTGGTGCTTTTAACCACGCTTGATTTTTGCACCATGTTCCACGTGGAACGTCCCATCTTTTTGATCGACACCCGCTTTTAAACTGAGCTATGGTGCTACATCCCCGTAACTCAAATCTGGATCTGTCACTGAATGGAATTTTCCTTGTTCGGCGAGAAGTTCACTCGCCACGCCGGTATTACCCAACTCATGGATGACCTCAATCAGGGGCTGACCAATCCGGACGCCATCATGCTGGGTGGCGGCAATCCAGCCCCCATCCCCGCCATGCTGGAACGCTTTCAGGCCGAGGCCAAGAGCCTGCTCGACAACGGCGAGCTGGTCAAAGCGATGGCCAACTACGACGGCCCACAGGGCAAAGACAGGTTCACCAAAGCGCTGGCAGCCCTGCTCAGCAAGGAGCTGGGATGGGACATCTCGGCCCGCAATATCGCCCTGACCAACGGCAGTCAGAATGCCTTCTTCTACCTGTTCAACCTGCTGGCCGGTGAATTTGCCGATGGCCGCAAGAAGAAGGTGCTGTTCCCGCTCGCCCCCGAATACATCGGCTATGCCGACTCGGCGCTGGCCGACGACTACTTCGTGGCCTACAAGCCCACCATCGAGAAGCTGCCCGATGGCCAGTTCAAATACCACGTGGATTTCGAGAGTCTGCAGGTAGGTGACGATATCGGGGTGATCTGTGTCTCCCGCCCGACCAACCCGACCGGCAATGTGCTGACCGACGAAGAGATCGAACATCTCGATCAGATCGCCCGCGACAAGGGAATCCCGCTGCTGCTCGACAACGCCTACGGCGTCCCCTTCCCGGGCATCATCTTCAGTGAGGCAAAGCCGTTCTGGAACGCCAATACCATCCTCTGCATGAGCCTCTCCAAGCTCGGCTTGCCGGGCACCCGCTGCGGCATCGTCATCGCCGACGAGAAGATCATTCAGGCCATCACCAACCTGAGCGGCATCATCAATCTGGCGCCGGGCAGTCTGGGGCCCGCCATCACCATCCCGATGATCGAGAGCGGCGATATCATCGCCCTCAGCGAACAGGTGGTGAAACCCTTCTATCAGCAAAAGGCAGAGCTGGCGGTGCAGCTGCTGCGCGAAGCGATCCCCGACCCGCGCTTCCACATTCACAAACCAGAAGGGGCCCTCTTCCTCTGGCTCTGGTTTGAAGGCTTGCCGATCCACTGTCAGGAGCTGTACGAGCGACTGAAGGCGAAAAACCTGCTGATCGTGCCGGGTCACTACTTCTTCCCCGGCATCGATGACCCCGAGTGGCGTCACAGCCAGGAGTGCATTCGCCTCAACTACTCCCAGAGCGAGAAGCTGGTGCGTCGCGGCATCGCTATTCTGGCCGATGAAATCAACGCCCTCTACGCTGGTTAATCCAATCCGGCGATACAAAAACAGAAAGGCCTGCAGATGCAGGCCTTTATTGTTTATCGCGATCCGGTTTGCTTAACCGGGCAACGCCAGTTGCTCGGGCTTACCGATGGGGATGGCGCGGGGCTTGAGCGCCTCCGGCAATTCGCGCGCCAGATCGATGGTCAGCAGACCATGCTCCAGCTTGGCACCCTGCACTTCCACGTGCTGGCTCAGCTTGAAGGCGAGCTCGAAGTCACGCTCGGCAATCCCCTGATGGAGGAACTGACGCTCACCGGCCGCAGCCCCTTTGCGCCCCTTCACCTTGAGGGTACCGTTTTCGGTCTCCAGCTCCAGCTCTTCGCGCTCGAAGCCAGCCACGGCGACCGTGATGCGATAGCCATCCTGATCGCGCTTTTCAATGTTGTACGGGGGGTAAGCGGCGGTCTTCTGCTCGAACAGACCTTCCAGCTCGCGGGCCATCCGCTCGAAGCCGACGGCGTTGGAATAGAGATGAGAAAAATCGAGGTTACGCATAATCCTATCCTTCTAATAAGCAACAGGTTCAACTCTCCACAGGCCCGTTATCGGCACCCGGGAAATTTTAAAATTTCAGTGAATTCGAGCTATCAGCCGTTGATCTCTATCTTGCGCGGCTTCATCGCCTCGGGCACTTCACGCACAAGCTCGATGTGCAGCAAGCCGTTTTTCAGGTCGGCCCCTTTCACCCGCACATAGTCGGCCAGCTGGAAGCGGCGCTCGAAACCACGTTCGGCGATCCCCTGATAGAGATAGTTGCGCCCGGTGTCGGCCTGCTTGTTGCCCTTCACCGTCAGCAGATTTTCCTGAAAGCTCAGCTCCAGCTCTTCCTGGGTAAAGCCCGCCACCGCCATGCTGATGCGGTAATCGTTGTCACCCAGCTGCTCGATGTTGTAAGGGGGATAACCGGCATTGCCATTGCTGGCCGCAGATTCGATGAGATTGGCCAGACGATCGAAACCGATGGCAGAACGATAGAGCGGAGAAAAGTCGATAGAACGCATAGTATTACCCTCTTGTGAGCGATAACGGATTGTTTGCCCTCCTGATGGACGGGCGCCTGGTCGAAACCTCTGTCGAGCGTTCCGGCCTTGTTACCTATATAGGGGCTCACTTTTTCCTTTCAAGGGGATTTTTTTCAAATTTTTAAAATGGCCGTGCCGACCTGTAGAACATCAACCTGTTGGCCCGATAGTGATGATAATCGACCCGTGGGCCACTGATGGCAATGCGCTCCGCACCCCATAATTGGTTGCATATCCACCAGCCAACATGGAGCCATCCCATGAAGATTACCCAGGTTCGCAACGCCACCTTGCTGCTCGACTATGCCGGCACCCGCTTTCTGATCGACCCCATGCTCTCGGCCAAGGGGGCCTTCCCCGGCTTTGAGGGCACCGCCAACAGCCAGCTGCGCAATCCGCTGGTCGAGCTGCCGCTACCGATCGATGAGCTGGTCGATGTGGACGCAGTGATCGTCACCCACGACCATCCCGACCACTGGGATGATGCCGCCAGAGCTCTGATCCCCAAACATCTGCCGCTCTTGGTACAACATCAGAAAGATGCTGATGCCATTCGTGCCAGTGGCTTTGAGGATGTGCGGCTGCTGAGCGACCAGCCCGAGTTTGCCGGCATTCGCCTGCAACAGACCGGTGGCCAGCACGGCAGCGACCCGTTGATGGCGGTACTGGGTGAGCGCATGGGAGAGGTATGCGGCGTGGTCTTCTCCCATCCCGATGAACAGAGCCTCTATCTGGCCGGTGATACCATCTGGCATCCCTCGGTCGAACAAGCCCTGCAACAGCATCAACCCGAGGTCATCATCCTCAACTGCGGCGATGCACAGGTGCCCGGACTCGGTTCCATCATCATGGGCAAGGAGGATGTCGCCGCCGTTTATCAGGCTGCACCGCAAGCCACGCTGATCGCCAGCCATATGGAGGCGGTCAACCACGCCGTGCTGTCACGCCAGGAGCTGCGCAACTATCTGGCGAAACGGGGCATGATGGATCGGGTACGGGTGCCGGAAGATGGCGAGGCGATATCGCTGTGATCCGCAGGGGGGCCATGCCAGACATGGCCCTTCGGCTTTCACTGCCGAACGCTTATGATGAGAGGCCTGCGCGCAGAGAGGAGTCAACATAATGCCCACCCCGATCGTTGCCGTGGTGACCTTCGATCACTTCAGCCCTTTTCACTGCGCCGTCCCCTGCCTCATCTTCGGCGACATCCTGCCGGGCCAGCCGCTGTTCGAGCTCAAGATCTGCTGCGGTGATGGCAACCGCCACGCACACTCGGCGCAAGGCTTCACCATTCAGGCGCCCCATGGGCTGGAGGTGCTGGCCGAGGCGGAGATCATCGTCATCCCCTTCTGGCATGACCCGGCAGCCCGACCACCCGCAACGCTGCTCGATGCCCTGATTGCCGCCAGAGCCAGAGGTGCCCGACTGGTCGGGCTCTGTCTCGGCACCTATGTGCTCGCCTACGCCGGGCTGCTCAATGGTCGCAAAGCATCGACCCACTGGGAGTACGAGCAGGATTTCTGCCGCCGCTTTCCCTGCGTGCAGCTCGATACCAATGCCCTCTATGTGGATGACGATGGGCTGGTCACCTCGGCAGGTACTGCCGCCGGGCTGGACTGCTGCCTCTATCTGGTGCGCCAGTACCACGGCTCAGCCATCGCCAACAAAGTGGCGCGGCGGCTGGTGATCCCGCCTCACCGGGAAGGGGGTCAGGCCCAGTTTATCGAGCAGCCGGTGCCCACCTCCACCCGCGATGTCCGGATGAACCAGTTGCTCGATCACCTGCGTGCCCATCTGGCCGAACCCCACACCCTGGATTCTCTGGCGGCCCACACCCTGATGAGCCGCCGCACCTTTACCCGCCGTTTTCATCAGGCTACCGGCCTCTCGGTGGGTGAATGGCTGCTGGCGGAGCGGCTCAGGCGCAGTCAGGAACTGCTGGAGGTAAGCGGCCATTCCATCGATCGCATCGCTGAGCTGGTCGGCTTCAAGAGTGCCACCTCTCTGCGCAACCACTTCCGTGCCCGCTTTGCCATCTCCCCCAGCGAGTGGCGACGATCTTTTCGCGGAAACAATATCTGATGACATCCTCTATACCCGCTCACTCCGCTATGGCAGGCTAACCAGAAATCCCGAGGAGTAATCCCATGTCCCGTTCCGAACGCCTGCTGGCCCTGCTCCAGCTGCTGCGCGGCCACCGTTACGCCATAACTGGCGCGGAGCTGGCCAACCAGCTTGGCATCAGCCTGCGCACCCTCTATCGGGATATCGCCACCCTGCAGGCGCAAGGTGCCCATATCGAGGGTGAACCGGGGATCGGCTATGTGCTGCGTCCCGGCTTCATGCTGCCGCCATTGATGTTCAGTGAAGAGGAGCTGGATGCGCTAGTGCTGGGGTCACGTTGGGTCGTCGCCCACGGTGACGGAGCCTTGAGAGCATCGGCCAGCAGTGCGCTGGCCAAGATAGAAGCCGTACTGCCAGCCGACTATCGCCAGCAGCTCCAGAGCAATGCCCTGCTGATCGGCACCTCCCGCAGCGACCGCCTCACCGATGAAGCCCCGCTGCGCTGCGCCATCCGCCAGCAACGCAAGGTGACCCTGAGTTATCGTGACCTCAAGGATGAGGCCTCTGAGCGTACCGTCTGGCCCTTTGCCCTCGGCTACTTCGAACAGGTGCGGGTACTGGTAGCCTGGTGCGAACTGCGTCAGGGCTTTCGCCACTTTCGGGTCGATCGCATCACACGGATGCAGCCGCAAGATTGCCGCTATCCCAAAAGCAGAGAGAGCCTGCTGAAGGAGTGGCGCCCCACCCAGCAGATCCCGCAACCCAGATTCATTGCTGACAGAAACTGACAGCAGGTAGCACCATGCTGACGGGGTCTGCGCCAATGCGCCATCTCATCAGCAAGGAGCATCACCATGTTAGTCCCCCAGTTCACCATCCTCTACGTTACCAACCCGGCCCGCAGCGCGCTCTTCTACCGCGAGCTGTTCGGGCGTGAACCGGTGGAGGAGTCACCTACCTTTGCCATGTTCGTGTTCGAGTCAGGCGCCAGACTGGCACTCTGGTCCAGCGCCACTGTTGAACCTGCCGTGACCCAAACGGCCGGAGCGATGGAGCTGGCCTTCGCCCTCCCCGATGATGATGCCGTCGATCGCCTGTCTGCCGAATGGCTGGCACGCGGGCTCACCCTGATCCAGGCGCCGACCAAGATGGAGTTTGGCTACACCTGCATGGCCCTCGATCCGGATGGCCATCGTCTGCGCCTCTACTGCCCGGCACCTGAGCTGCTGGGGTAATCCGGTTCAATGTTCCACGTGGAACGAGCAACATCCTCCGCCAGAAAAGCAAAAAGCCGCTCACAGGGAGCGGCTTTTTTATATCGAGCTGACAGCGTCGATTATACGTCGAGGTTGGCCACGCGCAGGGCGTTGGTCTCGATAAAGTCACGACGGGGCTCAACGGCATCACCCATCAGGGTGGAGAAGAGCTGGTCAGCACCGACGGCGTCGTCGATGGTGACGCGCAGCATGCGGCGGGCTTCCGGATCCATGGTGGTTTCCCACAGCTGGTCCGGGTTCATCTCACCCAGCCCTTTATAGCGCTGGATGTAGATGCCGCGTTTGCCTTCGCCCATCAGCCACTCGACGGCTTCCACGAAGTTGGCAACCGGTTTGACCTTCTCGCCACGCTTGATGAAACCACCTTCCTCGATCAGGTTGGCGATCTCCTTGCCCAGCGAGACCAGCTGACGGTACTCACCGGACTGCAGGAAGTCGTAGCTGAGCGGATATTCGCGGTCGACACCGTGCTGACGTACCACGGCGTGCGGCACGTACAGGCTGCGCTCTTCGTCACGACGAACCTGGATCTGGTACTGGATACCGTGGTTGCTCTCGTTGAGCACGGCTTCCATACCCTGACACCAGGCCAGCAGATCGCTCTCGCTGTTCAGCAGCGCTTCGTTCAACTCCGGCTGATAGATCAGCTGGGTCAGCACGGCTTCCGGCGCACGACGAGACATACGGGTGATCAGGTGAGTCACCGAGCGGTGCTGGTTGACCAGACGCTCCAGCGCCTCGCCACCGATGGCCGGGGCAGACTCGTTGACGTGCAGGGTAGCACCATCCAGCGCCATGGCGGTCTGGTACTGCAGCAGCGCGTCTTCGTCTTTCAGATACTGCTCCTGCTTGCCCTTCTTCACTTTGTAGAGCGGCGGCTGGGCGATGTAGACGTAGCCACGTTCGATGATTTCCGGCATCTGACGATAGAAGAAGGTCAGCAGCAGGGTTCGGATGTGCGCACCATCGACGTCCGCATCGGTCATGATGATGATGTTGTGATAACGCAGCTTGTCCGGGTTGTACTCGTCGCGACCGATACCGCAACCCAGTGCGGTGATCAGGGTGCCCACCTCTTGCGAGGAGATCATCTTGTCGAAACGGGCCTTCTCTACGTTCAGGATTTTACCCTTGAGCGGCAGGATGGCCTGGTTTTTACGGTTGCGACCCTGCTTGGCGGAACCGCCAGCAGAGTCCCCTTCCACTATGTAGAGTTCGGAGAGAGCCGGGTCTTTTTCCTGACAGTCAGCCAGCTTGCCGGGCAGACCGGCGATATCCAGCGCGCCTTTGCGGCGGGTCAGTTCGCGGGCTTTGCGGGCCGCTTCGCGGGCACGGGCCGCATCGATGATCTTGTTGACCACGATCTTGGCATCGCCCGGGTTTTCCAGCAGGAAGTCGGCCAGCTTCTCACCCATCGCCTGTTCAACGGCGGTCTTCACTTCGGAAGAGACCAGCTTGTCTTTGGTCTGGGAGGAGAACTTGGGATCCGGCACCTTGACGGAGATAACGGCAATCAGACCTTCACGCACGTCGTCGCCACTGGCGGCAGACTTGGCCTTCTTGCTGTAGTCCTCTTTGTCCATATAGGAGTTCAGAGTACGGGTCAGCGCGGTACGGAAGCCAACGAGGTGAGTACCACCATCCCGCTGCGGGATGTTGTTGGTGAAGCAGTAGACCCCTTCCTGATAGGCGTCGTTCCACTGCATCGCCACTTCAACGCCGATACCATCCTGCTCGGTGGTGAAATGGAACACCTTCGGGTGGATCGGGGTCTTGTTCTGGTTCAGGTATTCAACGAACGCCTTGATGCCACCCTCGTAGCAGAAATGCGCCTCGCGGCCATCACGCTCGTCTTGCAGACGGATGGAGACACCGGAGTTGAGGAAGGAGAGCTCGCGCAGGCGCTTGGCCAGGATCTCGTAGTGGAACAGGGTATCGCTGAAAATGGCAGGGCTCGGCCAGAAACGAACTTCAGTACCGGTGCCGGTGCTGTCGCCAATCTGCTTGAGCGGCGCTTGCGGCTCACCCAGATGATAGGTCTGTTCGTAGACGTGGCCATTACGACGAATGGTCAGCAACAGCTTGTCAGAGAGCGCGTTAACGACGGAGACACCCACGCCATGCAGGCCGCCGGATACCTTGTAGGAGTTGTCATCAAACTTACCGCCTGCGTGCAGCACGGTCATGATGACCTCTGCGGCGGAGCGGCCCTCCTCCTCGTGCATGTCTACCGGGATACCCCGGCCATTGTCACGCACAGAGACAGAACCGTCGGAATGGATCTTGACCAGAATATCGGAGCAGTAGCCAGCGAGCGCCTCGTCAATGGAGTTATCGACGACCTCGAACACCATGTGGTGCAGACCCGAGCCATCATCCGTATCGCCGATATACATCCCCGGGCGCTTGCGGACCGCATCCAGGCCCTTCAGCACCTTGATATTCGAGGAGTCGTAAGTATTTTCACTCATAGCTTACTCTCTGCCTTCTCTAACGTTTCGGAGATTTTACCCTGTTCCACGTGGAACAACTTGCAGTCATTCGCATCCATCATGTCTGCGAGCTGACCGGTGTCGATGGCGGTGATAAACACCTGGGACGCACACTGCTTCAGCCTTGCGGCCAGCAAGCGGCGCTTGTCGACATCCAGTTCAGAGGCAAAATCGTCAATTAAAAAAATACAGCCACGGCTGCTATGTTGATTCAAATAGAGCCCTTGGGCCAGTCGCATGGCGCAGACCAGCAACTTCAGCTGACCCCGGGACAAAATATCCTGAGCGGGTACCCCGTTCGCCTTGAGGCGCACATCGGCTTTCTGTGGACCGACACCGGTATAGCCCAGCGCCCGATCCCGCTCAAACCCCGCCTCCAGCAGATCGCCGAGGGGAGTATCTTTCTCCCAGCCTCGGTAAAAGCCGAGACTGATATCGAATTCCGGCAGAAAATCCGCCGTCATCTCCTTGATCAGGGGCGTAATGGCCTGACAATAACTGGCGCGAAACTCGGCCAGCTCACCCCCCAGCCGCACCAGCTCCTGATCCCAGAACGCCAGCTGGCGGTACTGGGTGCTCTGGCGCAGCAGCGCATTGCGCTGTTTCAGCAGCCGCCGCACTCGCCCCCACAGGGCAAAGAAGGTCGGCTCCTGATGGAAAACGCCCCAATCGAGCCAGGCGCGGCGAGCCTGAGGCCCGCCCGTCAGCAGGTTGAAACCATCGGGATGGATCAACTGCACCGGCAACAGCTCCGCCAAATCGGCCAGCCGCTGGGCCTGCGCCCCGGCAATCTTGAGCTGGGTCTCGCCACTCTTGTCTTTGGCAAGACCGATCGGAACCTGACGCCCCTCCAGCTCACACTGGGCAAACAGGGTAAAGGCCCTCTCCCCCTGGCGGATTACCCGCCCGGTCAAATGAGTGCGAAAGGAGCGCCCCAGCCCAAGGTAGTGAATGGCTTCCAGCACGCTGGTCTTGCCGCTGCCATTGCACCCGACCAGAATGTTGAGGCCGGGCGACAGCTTGAGACTGGCTTGCTGGATATTGCGAAAGTCGCTGAGCTGGAGTTTGACCAGGGACACGACTAGATCCGCATCGGCATCACCACGTACTGAGCATCCTGATGTTCAAAATCCTCAATAATGGCACTGCTGATGGAATCGCTCAGGCTAATACGAATTTGGTCACATTTTAACGTATTCAGCACGTCGAGCACATAAGAGACGTTAAAGCCGATCTCCATCTCGCCAGCGGCATATTGTACGTCAAGCAGCTCTTCGGCTTCTTCCTGTTCCGGGTTGTTGGCGGTGATGCGCAGCAGGTTTTCCTGCAGATTGAGACGCACCCCACGGAATTTCTCGTTGGAGAGGATGGCGGCGCGGGCAAACGCCTGACGCAGATCCTCACGGCCGGCGATCAGGGCCTTGTCGCTGTTGCGCGGAATGACGCGGCGCCAGTCCGGGAAGCGGCCATCCACCAGCTTGGAGGTGAAGATGAAGCCGTCGAGGGCAGCACGCAGGTTGCTGCGGCCGATCTGCAGCCGCACCGGCTTGTCTTCTGCTTCCAACAGACGCACCAGCTCCAGTACCCCTTTGCGCGGCAGGATAACTTGATGATCGGGCAGCGATTCCCCTACTACCTCGCGGCGGCAGGTGGCCAGACGGTGACCGTCGGTCGCCACGGTGCGCAGACCGTGACCTTCGCTCTCGAACAGCATGCCGTTCAGGTAGTAACGCACGTCCTGGCTGGCCATGGAGAACTGGGTCGCATCGATCAGCTTCTTCAGCTCCAGCTGGCTGATATCGAACTCGAGCACGGATTCCCAATCCTCGATGTTCGGATACTCGGTCGCCGGCAGGGTCGAGAGGTTGAAGCGGGAGCGACCGGACCGGATGATCAGGCGCTCGCCTTCGGTATTGAGACGGATCTCGGCGCCTTCCGGCAGACCACGGCAGATATCCAGCAGCTTGCGCGCCGGTACTGTGGTGCGGCCATCTTCGCTGGCCCCGTTCAGATAGACCTGACCGATCATCTCTACTTCGAGATCGGTGCCGGTCAGTGACAGCAGACCGTTGCTGACATCAAGCAGCACGTTGCCGAGGATCGGCAGGGTCGGTCGGCCGCCGAGGGCGCCGGACACCAGTTGCAGAGGACGTAACAGGGCCTCACGGCTAATTTCGAGCTGCATCTGTGCTCTCCGTTGTGATTAGGAGGAAAAGATTCGGATCAGGTTGGAATATTCGCGCTGCATCTGTCCACTCGATTCCGTTATCAGGAAGAAAGGGTACGGATCAGGTTGGAATAGTCCTCCTTGATGTCGTGACTCTCCTCCTTCAACTGCTCGATCTTGCGGCAGGCATGAAGAACGGTAGTGTGGTCACGGCCACCAAAGGCATCACCTATCTCCGGCAAACTGTGGTTGGTCAGCTCCTTGGCCAGTGCCATCGCCAGCTGGCGTGGACGGGCAACGGAGCGGGAACGACGCTTGGAGAGCAGATCCGCCAGCTTGATCTTGTAGTACTCCGCCACCGTCTTCTGGATATTGTCGATGGTGACCAGCTTCTCCTGCAGTGCCAACAGGTCGCGCAGCGCTTCGCGCACGAAATCGATGTTGATGGCACGGCCGGTGAAGTTGGCGTTGGCGATCACCCGGTTGAGGGCGCCTTCCAGTTCACGGACGTTGGATCGCAGACGTTTGGCGATGAAGAAGGCCACTTCGTCCGGCAGATGGATCTGGTTCTCATCAGCTTTGCGCATCAGGATCGCGACGCGGGTCTCCAGCTCCGGCGGTTCGATCGCCACGGTCAGGCCCCAGCCGAAGCGGGACTTGAGGCGATCCTCGACACCGTTGATCTCCTTCGGATAGCGATCCGAGGTCAGGATGATCTGCTGATTACCTTCCAGCAAGGCATTGAAGGTATGGAAGAACTCCTCCTGGGAGCGCTCCTTGTTGGCGAAGAACTGGATGTCATCGATGAGCAGGGCATCGACGCTGCGGTAGTAACGCTTGAACTCTTCAATGGCGTTGTTTTGCAGCGCTTTCACCATGTCCTGAACAAACCGCTCGGAGTGCATATAGATGACTTTGGCATCTTTTTTACTCTCCTTGATGGCATTGCCAACGGCGTGCAGCAGGTGGGTTTTACCCAGGCCAGTGCCGCCATAGAGGAACAGCGGGTTGTAAGCACCACCCGGATTGTCCGCTACCTGACGGGCAGCCGCACGCGCCAACTGGTTGGACTTACCCTCGACGAAATTCTCGAAGGTATAGTTCACGTTGGTGTTGCTCTTGTGGTTCGGCTCGGGCTTGGCTTCAGCCTTGCTTTCCCAGCTCTTCTGCAAGTTATTCACAGGCGCGGCACCCTGTACCGGCGCTCTGGCGACAGCAACAGGATGGGGACGATTGCCTATATCAAAACGCAGGGCGGGGCCGTCGACCCCGCAGAGTTCGTTGATGATGCCGTTAACCCGGATGAGATACTTGTCTCGTACCCAGTCCAGAACAAAGCGATTCGGTGCATACAGGGTCAGAGTATTGTCACTCAACTCCGCTTGAAGCGGCCGGATCCACATGCTGAATTCTGCCGAGGGCAACTCATCTTGCAGCCGGTTAAGGCACTGCTGCCATAGCGAAGCAGTCACTCTAAACTCCTGTCGATTGATTAACTAAAGACCGGCTATTCTACGTTTTTAGCCGCCGGATCTCCAGCCATCGCCCGGTGGATCCAGCAAATAAGATCCTTGACTTTCAAGGATCCAGCGCCTTTGGATCGGATTTCATCCCCAAAGTTACCCACAGCTTGATCCACCGTCCGGATTGGTCGATCCCGTGCTTCTCTCCTGTTATTTCATATAACCAAATGTCATTTATTTTTTAAGTTTTATTCCAATAACATCAGGGCCAAACCAGTTATTACAACTACAAATACAAGACATTGAGAGAGAGAAACACCATGAAAACATCCATCAAACTGATTTCCGGCGCAGCCATCCTGCTCGCCACCCTGTCCGGTCAGGCCATCGCCCAGGAGACCATCAAGGTCGGCATGTCTGGCAAATATTTCCCGTTCACCTTCGTCAAGCAGGACAAGCTGCAGGGCTTTGAAGTGGATATGTGGAACCAGATCGGCGAGCGTACCGGCTACAAGGTCGAATTCGTGACCGCCAGCTTCTCCGGCCTGTTTGGCATGCTGGAAACCGGCCGCATCGATACCATCTCCAACCAGATCACCATCACCGACGAGCGCAAGGCGAAGTACGACTTCTCCCAGCCTTACGTCTATGACGGCGCCCAGATCGTGGTACGCAAGGGCAACAGCACCATCCACGGTATCAAGGATCTGGAAGGCAAGAAGGTGGCCGTGAACCTGGGTTCCAACTTCGAAGAGCTGCTGCGCAAGAACGACCCGAACAAAAAGATCGACATCCGCACCTATGACTCCGCCTTCGAGCAGGATGTCGCCCTGGGTCGCATCGATGCCTTCGTGATGGACCGCGTCTCCACCGCCCAGCTGATCAAAGAGTCCAAGCTGCCGCTGCAACAGGCTGGCGCACCGTTCGAGACTATCGAGAACGCCCTGCCCTTCCTGAAGACCCCGGAGAAACAGGCGCTGCTGAAGAAGGTCGACGAGGCACTGACTGCCATGCGCAAGGATGGCTCCCTGCGTCAGATCTCCGAGAAATGGTTCGCTTCCGACATCACCGACAAATAAATGATGGAATTTGACCTCGAATACACGCTGGGGCTGTTTCCCATCCTGCTCAAATACCTGGGCACCACGATGGAAATGGCCCTGTGGGGATTCGTGCTGGCACTCGTACTCTCGCTGGCCCTGGCGATAGTACGGGTGTTTCGCGTCCCCGCGATTCACTGGCTGGCGATGCTCTATATCTCGTTCTTTCGGGGTACACCGCTACTCGTTCAGCTGTTCCTGCTCTACTACGGACTGCCGCAACTGTTCCCGATCTTCGTGGGGATGGATGCCTTTACTGCCGCCATCGTCGGTCTGACCCTGCACTTCGCCGCCTACATGGCCGAGTCGATCCGCGCAGCCATCCTCGGCATTCACAAAAGCCAGATGGAAGCGGCGCTCAGTATCGGCATGAGCCGTTATCAGGCGATGCAGCGGATCATCCTGCCGCAGGCGGCCCGTATCGCCACCCCGTCGCTGATGAACTACTTCATCGATATGATCAAGAGCACCTCGCTGGCCTTCACGCTGGGGGTGGCCGAGATAATGGGCAAGGCGCAAATGGAAGCCTCCTCCTCCTTCAAGTTCTTCGAGAGCTTTATGGCGGTGGCGCTGATCTACTGGGTAGTGGTGATCTTCTTTACCCGCTTGCAGCATCTGCTGGAAATTCGTCTTAACCGTGCCTATTAAAGGAGGGCTCTCATGATCAAGCTAACCGGCCTCTCCAAGGCATATCACGGCAATCAGGTGCTCAACGGTATCGATCTGGAGGTCAAAAAGGGGGAAATTGTCGTCATCATCGGCCCCTCCGGCACCGGCAAGTCGACCCTGTTGCGCTGCCTGAACCTGCTGGAGACCCCGGATGCGGGCACCCTTGCCATCGACGATCTTGAGCTGAATCTGGCCAAGGCCAGCGAACAGCAGGCGATCGAGCTGCGCAAACGGGCCTCCTTCGTGTTCCAGAACTATGCCCTGTTTGCCAACAAGACGGCGCTCGACAACATCGCCGAAGGGCTGATCACCGTCTGGAAGCAGCCAAAAGCGGAGGCCCGCGCCACAGCGCTCGGCATCCTCAAGGACATTGGCCTCGCCGACAAGCAGGATGCCTATCCGGCCTCCCTCTCCGGCGGCCAGCAGCAGCGGGTCGGCATTGGCCGCGCCATGGCGGCACACTCCAAGGTGATCCTGTTTGACGAGCCCACCTCGGCCCTCGATCCCGAGTGGGTCGACGAGGTTTTGGGACTGATGAAAGAGTTGGCCCGCCAGCACCAGACCATGGTGGTGGTGACCCATGAGATTGAATTTGCTCGTGATGTTGCCGATCGGGTGATCTTCATGGAAGGTGGGCGGATCGTCGAGCAGGGCCCGCCGGATCAGATATTGGTCGATCCCCAGGATCCCCGTACCCGGGAGTTCTTGCGGAAAGTCCTTAAATAGCTCTCTCTTTGGCGGCCTGGCCGCCTTTTTTATTGAGGGATCCCTTGTTTAACCCCGGGTTGCCAGTATAATCCGGAGCCCTTGATCCTCTGGATCCTCACGCTCGGCAGCGGCCTTTTCAAGACCACGGCAGGATGAGAGGGAACGGCGGATTGACTAAAAGCCGAACTCTGTTTAGAATTCGGCCTCTTTTGCTAGTCGTCACACGCTATAGCTGGCGCGTCGGCTAAGTGTGACAATCAAAACTGTACAGAAATACGGAATCGAATCATGAAACGTACTTTTCAACCGTCCAACCTGAAGCGCAAGCGCTCTCACGGTTTCCGCGCCCGCATGGCAACTGCCAACGGTCGTAAAGTTCTGGCCGCTCGTCGTGCCAAGGGTCGTGCCCGTCTGGTAGTTTAATGCCTACCCAGCACACCTTCTCTCGGGAGTTACGTCTGTTAACTCCCGAACACTTCAAACGCGTTTTCGCCGAGCCTGTCCGGGCTGCTTCCCCGCAAATTACGCTTCTCGCCTGCCCCAATTCACTCGAACACCCTCGTCTTGGTCTCGCTGTGCCCAAAAAAGCACTCAAGCGTGCCGTCTGGCGTAACCGTGTCAAACGGGTGGTCCGGGAAAGTTTCCGCCTCAAACAACATCAGCTGCCCGCTATCGACATCGTGGTGATCGCCAAGGCCGGTGTGAAAGAGATGGATAACGAGGAACTGTTCAAGTTACTGGAAAAGCTATGGCGCACTCTGTCACGCCGTTGCAATGGGTAGCTATCAAACTGATACGCCTGTATCAGCTAATCATTAGCCCTCTGCTCGGGCCGCGCTGCCGTTTTACTCCAACTTGTTCCCAATTTGCGATAGAAGCCATCCGACTTCACGGTTTCATAAAAGGCGTTTGGTTAGCTAGCAAACGTCTATTAAAATGCCATCCCTTATCCGAGGGTGGTTATGACCCGGTTCCGCAACCAAAGCGAAGAAACTGAAGACTATGGAATCACAACGCAATCTACTCCTGATCGGTTTGCTGTTCGTGAGCTTTCTGCTCTGGCAACAGTGGGAGTCCGACAAGGCTCCGAAGCCGGCCCCGACTACCGTGGCCCAAACCGAACATTTCGTACCTGAAGCCGGTCAGACCGGTGATATTCCTCAGGTTTCCGAGCAAGCCAACGCGACTGCCGCACGCAAGCTGATCACCGTCTCCTCTGACGTGCTCAAGCTGACCCTGGATACCCAGGGTGGTGACGTCGTGTCTGCCGAACTGCTGTCTCACAAACTGGAAGAGGGCAAGGACCAACCGTTCGTGCTGCTGACCAGCAAGCCTGAGCACCTCTATATCGCCCAGAGCGGTCTGGTGGGTCGCAACGGTCCGGACAGTCAGGCCGAAGGTCGTCCTACCTATGAAGCCGCCCAGACCAGCTATCAGCTGGCCGATGGTCAGGATCAAGTCGTCGTTCCGATGACCTGGACCGACAGCAAGGGCGTGGTCTTCACCAAGGAGTTCATCCTAAAGCGTGGCGACTATGCCGTTGGCGTTGATTACAAGATCGACAACAAATCTGCCGAGCCGGTTCAGGTGCAGTTCTATGGCCAGCTGAAGCAGACCGTAGCAACGCCGAAGGATCAGGAAGGTCATGCCATGGTAGCCAGCGCTTACCGTGGTGGTGCCTTCTCCACTGAAGATACCCGCTACAAGAAGTACACCTTCGACGAGATGAAGGATGCCGACCTGAACAAGACCACCAAAGGTGGTTGGGTCGCCATGCTGCAACACTACTTCGTCTCTGCCTGGGCACCAAATGCCGACGATACCAACAGCTTCTACAGCCGTGTGATCCCTGGTAAAGGCCAGGCCATCATCGGTTACAAGGCGCCGCTGGTTGACGTGGCTGCCGGCCAGCAGGCTGAAGTGACCAGCAAGCTGTGGGTCGGTCCCAAGCTGCAAGACCAGATGGCCAAGGTGGCTAACCACCTCGACCTGACCGTCGACTACGGCTGGCTGTGGTTCATCGCCCAACCGCTGCACTGGCTGCTGACCGTGTTCCACGGTTTCGTCCAGAACTGGGGTCTGGCCATCATCATGCTGACCCTGCTGGTACGCGGCATCATGTTCCCGCTGACCAAGGCCCAGTACACCTCCATGGCCAAGATGCGCATGCTGCAACCCAAGATTGCGGCCCTGCGCGAGCGCTTCGGCGATGACCGCCAGAAGATGTCTCAGGGCATGATGGAGCTGTACAAGAAGGAGAAGGTCAACCCGCTGGGTGGCTGCCTGCCGATCCTGGTTCAGATGCCGATCTTCATCGCCCTCTACTGGGCACTGATGGAGTCCGTTGAACTGCGTCACGCGCCGTTTGCCCTGTGGATCACTGACCTGTCAGTGAAGGACCCCTTCTTCGTGCTGCCAATCCTCATGGGTGCCTCCATGTGGTATCTGCAGAAGATGAGCCCGACCACCGTAACCGACCCGATGCAGCAGAAAGTGATGCAGTTCATGCCGATCATCTTCACTTTCATGTTCCTCTGGTTCCCGGCTGGCCTGACTCTCTACTGGCTGGTGAGCAACGTCATCTCCATCATCCAGCAGACCATCATCTATCGTCAGCTGGAGAAGAAAGGACTGCATTCACGCAGCTAATCTTCCCGTGATGACAAAAGAGGCGGCCTTCGGGCCGCCTTTTTTATTACAATGTCTCCCACTACGTTTTCCTATCAGCGAACAAACGAGCCAAGCAAGATGACAACAGATACGATCGTGGCCCAGGCCACCGCGCCAGGCCGTGGTGGCGTCGGCATAGTCCGGGTCTCCGGCCCCGCCGCCGAACAGGTCGCCGGGATAGTGCTCGGCAAGCTCCCGCGGGTGCGCTACGCCGAATATCTGCCGTTCAAGGATGAGCAAGGCCAGGTACTGGATCAGGGCATCGCCCTGCTGTTCAAAGCACCCAACAGCTTCACCGGCGAGGATGTGCTGGAGCTGCAGGGCCACGGCGGCCCCGTCATCATGGACATGCTGATCCGCCGCATTCTGAAAATCGACGGCATTCGTCCTGCCCGCCCCGGCGAGTTTAGCGAGCGCGCCTTCATCAACGACAAGCTGGATCTGGCCCAGGCCGAAGCTATCGCTGACCTTATTGAAGCCTCCAGCGAACAGGCCGCCCGCAGCGCCATGCACTCCCTGCAGGGGCAGTTCTCCAGCAAAATCCAGCAACTGGTGGAGAGCCTGATCCGGCTGCGCATCTATGTGGAAGCGGCCATCGACTTCCCGGACGAGGAGATCGACTTCCTCTCCGACGGCAAGGTGGCGGGCGACCTCTACGCCATCATGTCCGAGCTGGACGACGTGCGCGGGGAAGCCAAACAGGGCGCCCTGCTACGGGAAGGGATGAAGGTGGTGATCGCCGGTCGTCCCAACGCCGGCAAATCGAGCCTGCTAAATGCCCTGGCGGGCCGCGAGTCAGCCATCGTCACCGAGATTGCCGGTACCACCCGCGATGTGCTGCGCGAGCATATCCATCTCGATGGCATGCCGCTGCACATCATCGACACCGCCGGTCTGCGCGACACCCAGGACAAGGTGGAGCAGATCGGTATCGAACGCGCCTGGGCCGAGATCGAACAGGCCGACCGGGTGCTGTTTATGGTGGATGGCACAACCACAGACGCGGTTGACCCGCGGGAGATCTGGCCGGAATTTGTTGATCGGTTGCCAAAAAACATCGGCCTCACCGTCATTCGCAACAAGGCCGATCTGACCGGCGAGGATCTGGCTCCGAGTCAGGAGCTGGGCCACGCCGTCTACCGCATCTCCGCCAAAACCGAGCTGGGGCTGCCCGCCCTGCGCGAGCACCTTAAACAGTGCATGGGCTTCCAGGGCAACACCGAAGGGGGCTTTATGGCCCGCCGCCGCCATCTGGATGCGCTGGAGCGTGCTGCCGAGCGGCTGCAGGTGGCCAAAGAGCAGCTGGAAGTGTTCGTGGCCGGCGAGCTGGTGGCCGAAGAGCTGCGCCTCGCGCAGGAGTCCCTCTCCGAGATCACCGGCGAATTCAGCTCCGACGATCTGCTGGGCCGCATCTTCTCCAGCTTCTGCATCGGCAAGTAACTCTCCGCACAGCAGGCAACAAAAAGCCCGGGTTTATCCCGGGCTTTTTGTATGTTTTTTATCCGCAAACCTAGAGGCGACGCAGGCACCACATGAAGTAAGCGCCCCCTAACAGGGTGGATACCAGCCCGACCGGCACCTCCTGCGGGAAGAGGATCTGCTGGCCGACCCAGTCAGCCGATACCATCAGCAGTGCGCCGGAAGCGGCGGCCCCAAGCAGGTGCCAACGTGCCCGCACCAACCCCATCAGCTTGGCCATATGTGGCGCCAACAGACCGACGAAGGAGAGCGGCCCGACCACCAGGGTGGCACTGGCGGTGAGCACGGCCACCAGCAGCAGGATGGCGAGCTGGGCACGGTTGAGGCGAATGCCAAGCGCGGTCGCTACAGCACTCCCCATCGGCAGCAGATCGAGCCAGCGGCTCACCAACAGGCAGACGGCCAGCATCAACAGCGCCAGCCCCACCAACTCATAGGCCACCGGCAGGGTGACGTAGTAGGTGGAGCCGGACATCCAGGAGAGCAGTTGCTGCACCCGCAGGTCACCGTTGGCCAGCTCGATGGCCTGCAGCGGCTCAAACAGTGCCGTGATGGCGATACCGGAGAGCAGGATCCGCTCCGGCTGGAAGCCGTGCTTGCGATTGACCACCACCAGCAGCAAGAGACAAGCGAAGGCACCGAGCAGGCCACCGGACAGCATCAGCGGCAGGGGCAATGCAGGCAGCAACAGCGCCGTCGCTATCACCCCCATAAAGGTGCCACCGCTCACCCCCAGCAGCTCCGGGCTCGCCATCGGGTTGTTGCTGACCCGCTGCAACAGGGTGCCCGCCAGCGCCAGCAGCACACCGGCCGCCCCCGCCGCCAGAGTGCGCGGCAGCCGCCACTCCAGCTGGGCCTGCCAGCGGAGCCAGCTTGGCCAGCTCCAGCCCGTCATTCCCTGCCCAACCAGCAGGGAGGCGACCACGGCCAGCAGCAACCCGACCAGCAACAGGCCAATAAGGCGAGCCGGAGCCGGATGGCGAGCCACCAGCAGGCCGGCGTTTGCCTTCGGCGTACCCGACTTGATGCCAAGGCGCGGGATCAGCCAGAGCAGCAGCGGCGCCCCCAGCAGGGCGGTCATGGCGCCGGTGGGGATCAAGACTGGCCAGAAGCGGCTCAGGCTCTGCAACAACAGATCGGTCGCCGCCAGCAGCAGGGCGCCGAGGATCGGTGCCCACAACAGCCGCTGGCCAAGCTGGCGGATCCCGAGCAGCTGCACCATGGCGGGTGCGGCCAGCCCGACAAAGCCGATCAGCCCCACCACGCTCACCACGCAAGCGGTGACAAACACCGCCAGCCCAAGTCCGGCAAAACGCAGATGCTGAAGGGAGACCCCCAGACTGCGGGCGCTGGCATCATCCAGCTCCAGCACCGCCAGCGGGCGAACCAGTACCGCGGCCAGCAAAGCGGCTGCCAGCAGGCGGGGTAACAGGTAACTAACCCCGCTCCAGCTGTTCTGCACTAGCGAGCCACTGCCCCACACCAGCAAGCCTTTCAGCTCCTCCTGAAAGAACAGCAAGAGTCCCATGCTGATGGCCGCCAGATAGAGGTTGATCACCAGCCCGGCAAAGACGATGACCACCGGATTGAGCTGGCGACGCCAGGCCAGGGCAAACACCAGTGCCATCGCGAGGCTGCCACCGGCCATGGCGATCCACTCCCGCCCCAGCAGCAACCAGGAGGGGGCAAACAGGGTCACCATCATCAACGCCAGCTGGGCGCCGGAGGCCACCCCAAGAGTGGTGGGTGATGCGAGCGGGTTGCGCAGCACCTGCTGCATCAGGGTGCCTGCCAGCCCGAGCGCCGCCCCAGCCAGCAGGGTGACAACCAAGCGGGGCAGCCAGCTGAAATGCACCACCGCTTGGCTGACGTCATCCAGATTGGGGGCGAAGAGGCTCTGCCACCAGAGCGCACCGGGCAGCTGGCGAGCCAGCTCCCAATACGCGAGCAAGAGGATCAACCCCAGCAGGATCGAGACCGGCCGCAGCAGCGGCGATGTGAGCAGTCGCTTCATCGGCTCGCCTCCATACGCTCGGCATCTTGCAGCAATGCATCGCTGAGCAGACCGGCGAAACGGCGGGCTGCAAGTACGCCGCCAAAACTCCAGACCGCAGGCAGATGCAGCACGGGGGCTTGGCGTACCAGCGGCAGATGCTGCCACAGCCCAGGCTCCTGCAGCCGTTCGCTCACCCCTACCGGGATAGGATCGACCACCACCAGCCGCGCGGTTGGCAAGGTCATAAACTGCTCGATGCTGACCACCGAGAAACCCCAGTCATTGGTCTGCTCCTGCCAGCCATTGCGCAGGCCGAGCCGCGTCATCACCGCATCGAACAGGCTGTGGCGACCAAACACCCGCACATGGCGCTCATCGATAAACTGCACCACCAGCAGGGGCGGCAGATCCGCAGGCAATCTGGCCTGCATGCTGGTGAGATCCCGATCCAGCCCGGCCAGCAGCCGTTCGCCCTCGGCGGTTTTGCCCACCATACGGGCGAGGGTCAGTGTCACCTCGTGCAGCCGCTGCCACAGATCGGTTTGCCCATCATAGAGGGCGATGGTGCTCACCGGCGCGATGCGGGAAAGAGTTGGCGCCAGCGGGGCCGCCAGCGGCGAGATCAGGATGCGATCGGGTTTGAGCTCCGCCAGCAGCTCACGGTTGGGCTGGGTGCGCAGGCCGATATCCACCACTCCGGCAGGTAGCCGTGGCTCGCCGACCCATGCCTGATAGGGGCCTGCATCCCCCACCGCCAGCGGCGTCACCCCGAGTGCCAGCAGGGTCTCGGCTATGGTCCAGTCGACGGTGGCGATACGGGGTAGCGGCGCAGAGGCGATCGGGGATGTGTCGGCCTGCGCCGCTAGTGGCAGCAGCAGGCTAATAAGGCAAGGTGCCATCTTCTTCAATAAACGGTTCAAGAGAGCCCCCCGGTCAGACGATGGCGATGGGATGAGCATGAGCCGGGTGGCGAATGACCTCCATCGGAATGCCATAGATAGCGTGCAGGGTCTCGCTGGTCATGAGTCCCTCAGGTTCGCCGTGGGTGAGCAGGCGGCCAGAGTGGAGCGCCACCAGCCGATCACAGAAACGGGAGGCCATATTGATGTCGTGAATGACGATGATGACCCCAAGGTTTAGCTGACGGCTCAACTGCTTGACGAGCGTCAGCACCTCCACCTGATGGGCCACATCCAGCGCGGCCAGCGGCTCGTCCAGCAGGATGAAGCGGCTCTCCTGGGCCAGCAGCATCGCCAGCCAGACCCGGCCCCGCTCGCCGCCGGAGAGGGTATCCACCAGCCGCTCGGCAAAGCGTTCGGTATGGGTAAGGGCGATGGCCCGCTCGACCTGACGGTGATCCTCCGCCCCCATCCGGCCCAGCAGGCCGCGCCAGGGGTAGCGGCCCATCTCCACCAGCTCCCGCCCGAGCAGATTCTCGGCGCTCGGCAGATGCTGGGGCAGATAGGCCACCTGACGGGCAAACTCCCGGTTACCCCAGTCGGGTAGCGGCTTGCCATCGAACAGGATCTCGCCATCACTCAAGGGTTGCTGGCGGGCCAGCAGCTTGAGCAGGGTCGATTTGCCCGACCCATTGTGGCCGATGAGGCCATAGACCTGTCCCTGCTCGAAACGCAGGTCGGTGGGGTGCAGCAGCGTGCGGTCATTGACAGTGAAGCTGGCTGATTTCATCTCGAACATAAGCAATTCCTGTGCTGGCTTGCCGCCAGTCTCATCGGTGCCAGCATCAAGCCGGCACCTCGCAATCCAGATGGGCGATCGCATCGCGGCTCACTTCGGCACGGCGCGCGCCGGTCAGTTCGGTGAGCTGGCCCTGACGCATCTCCAGCAGGCGATCGGCCAGCAGGAAGTAGTGATCATCGTGACTGATGGCAATCACCGTCTTGCCCATCTCCTTGAGGCGCGGCAGCAGCACCTGATAGAAGATGCGGCGGAACTGGGGATCCTGATCCGCGGCCCACTCGTCAAACAGCATCACTTCGCGCTGCTCGGCCAGCGCCAGCAGCAGGGCGACCCGCTTGCGCTGCCCTTGGGAGAGCTCGATATCGGCGATAAAGCCATCCTCGATGGTGAGCTTGCTGCCCATCTGCAACCGCTCCAGCCACTCAGCCACCAGCTCATCCTTGGGTTCCGGCCCCAGCAGGTGCTGGAACAGGTGATAGTCGGTGAAGATGGCGGAGAAGAGCGCCAGATAGCCGTTGCGATCGGTGATCGGCTCACCATCCAGCAGGATCCGGCCCGATATCGGCTGGTAAAGGCCGGTCAGCAGCATGGCCAGCGTCGACTTGCCGGAGCCATTGCCACCGATGATGAAGATCTGCTCCCCCTTTTCGATGACCAGATCGATGGGGCCAACGGCAAAACCGCCCTCCCCCTGATAGTGAAAGCTCACCTGCTCCAACTCGATACGCTGCCAGGGGCGCATGGCGGGCGGCAGCGGGAAGTCCGCATCCGGCTCGGCCAGATTGAGGGCGGCGATCTTGTCGAACGCCACCTGAGCGGCAAGCAGGGTCGGCAGGGCGCCAATCCCCTGCAACAGCGGGGTGCGCAGGAACAGCAGGGTCAGGGCGAAGGTGGCGGCCACATTGGTGTTGGCCCAGCCAAGGCCGTTGGCCAGAAAGAAGACCAGACCGATGGCCCCCAGCATCATGATATTCGACCAGTTCACCGCGCTCAGGTGATAGGTGTCGGCGCGGATGATCTGCTGGCGGTAGTCACGGGCATTTTGTTCATAGAGCTGGTGGTAAACGAAGTGAGCCCGCTCGCGGTTGAGCGCCAGCTCCTTGCTGCCGGCGATGATGGCCTGATAGTTCTGATAGAGCCGATCTTCGGCCTGACGCATGTGGGAGAGATGGCGATAAACACGGTTCACCAGCAACCAGCCCACCACCATGGTAATCGTGACCCAGAGCGCGGTCACCCCGAGTAATGCAGGAGAGAGCCAGCCAAGGTAAAGGGCAGAACCCAGCGTGAGTACCAGCCCCTGCACCAGCTCCGGCAGGCGCACGAAGGCGATGGTGATCTGGCCGATATCGCTGGAGAGGGAGGCCAGCAGTGGCCCCTGACCAATCTGGCGGATGCGGGCGACATCGGTATCCAACAGTTGCTTGAGCAGACGGCCACGCAACCGGTAGACAAAATGGTGACCGAGAGTGGTCAGGGCCAGCTGAGATCCGAGTGTGATCACCAGCAGTAACACTATCAGGCTGACCAGCTGACCGAGGATCGGCAGCGGATCACCTATAGACTCGATTAGAGACTGATTGATAAAAGCAATGACGCCAATCCCGCTGACGGCACTGAGCAGACTGAGCAGGGTAATGGTGATAAAAGGCCAACGATATTGGCGATAAACCAGAGACAAGAGTTCCATAACGGACCGGTATTCCAGAGAGATCAGAACAACTGCGGGTGAAAAGAAGGGCGGGAATCCGGTTCCCGCCCGACTTCGATTACCAGCGGTAGTTGATGCTGCCCACTACGCTGCGCGGCTCGCCGTAGTAGCAGTAGTAGTCACAACTGGCAACGTAGGTTTCACCCAGCAGGTTGTTAACGTTGAGCTGGGCACGCCAGTTCTTGGCAAAGTCATACCCGATCATCGCATCCCAGACGGTATGGGCCGGCACCTCGGCAGAGCCGTAGATGGGGGTGTAGTCCGCATTCACGGCGCCAATACCCACGCTGGAACCGATATAACGCACACCGGTACCCAGCTCCAGACCCGAAGCCACCCCTTGCTGCACCTTGTAGTTACCCCAGAAGGAGGCCTGGTGGCGCGGGATCAGGCTGGCACGGCGATCGCCACTGCCAGTGTCGTTGGTTTTGGCATCTGTGTAGGTATAAGCAGCGGTCAGACGCAGCGCATCGGTCACCTGCACGCTCCCTTCCAGCTCAACCCCCTGAGAGGTCACTTCACCCGCCTGGGTCTGCTGGCCGGAACCGGTAGAGACCAGCGAGTTGGTCTGGGCCAGATCGAATAGCGCCAGATTGATGTAACCGTCGAGGAAGGCAGGCGCATACTTCACGCCGGTCTCGTAGAGCTTGCCCTTAAGCGGCTTGTAGGAACTCTTGGTGTTGGGATCTATCCCCGGCAGCACTTCGAACGACTCGGCATAGGCAAAGTAGGGAGAGAGGCCGTTGTCAGCCAGATACATCAGGCTGCCCGAGAGGGAGAGCTCGTGATCGTACTGGCGCTCGTCCTTGCTGGTATTGGTATTGTGGGTCTCCACATAGTCGAAACGGCCACCGGCAGTCAGCAACCAGCGATCGTCCCAGCGGATCTGGTGCTGGGCATAGAGGCCGCTCTGGCCCTTGCTGCTCTTCTGGTGAGTAGCAGTCGACTCATCAAAACCGGGGAAGCCGCTGTAATCCGGGTTCATGGTATTGATGGTGCCCATACCGTAGTTGTCGGCCTCGACCCCTTCATTGACGTGACGCTGCAGATCTACCCCCAGCAGCAAGGTCTGCTCGGTGCTGTCGGTGTTCCAGTAGCCCACCATCTGGTTATCCATGGTGGCACTCTTGGTATTGCCATCACGGTAAACCAGGCCACGACTGGCAGTTGTGCCTTCATAGGTCGGGAAGATATAGGTCTGACGCAGCAGCAGATCGTTGTAGTTGAAGCGGACGTTCTGTTTGAACTCCCAGGTCTGGTTGAGCTGGTGGGCCAGCTCATAACCGGTGGAGATCTGGGTATTGCGGTTGCGATCGTAATCCGGCTGACTCAGGTTGGTGGAGGGATCAATCTGGTCACCTGACGTATTCAGGGTGCCATAGACCGGGAAAAAGCCGTTGGTCGGGACCCCTTCGTCGTGCAGGAAGCTGGCCAGCAGGGTCAGACTGGTACGATCCGAAAGATCGAAGGTGACGCTGGGCGCCAGATAAACCCGATCGTTGTAAGTACCGGTAAGCACACCATCACGCTCTTTATAAAGAGCAACCATGCGGTAACGGCTGTTGTCGGAGAGCGCATCAGAGACGTCCACCCCGACCTGACGATGATCCCGGCTGCCAAGCTGCAGATCCACCTGCCCTTGCGGCGTGGCGGTCGGCCGCTTGCTGATGGCATTGATCACCCCGCCCGGAGGCGCCTCACCGTAAAGGATCGAGGCTGGCCCCTTCAGCACTTCCACACTCTCCAGACCAAACGGTTCGGGCGTCCAGACGTAGTAGCCGGTGCCAAACAAGCGGTTGCCATCCAGATAAGAGGCGGCATCGAAGCCACGCACCTTGAACCAGTCGGTGTTGTTGTCGGAACCATAGAGACCGGTCAATACGCCGGAACGGTAGCGAATCGCTTCATCCAGCTGCAACACGGCGTGCTGATCCAGTTCCTCGCGATTAACTACGGAAACGGCGCGAGGGGTCTCGGCCATCGGCACTTCCACCTTCATGGCCGTACCGGTCACTACCATGGTTTCGCTGGCTTTGGGCAGTTCAGCGGTGGTTTGTTCGGCCATCAGCGGCAGGGAGACGAGCAAACCGGAGAGCGAAAGCACGCCGAAGGCGCCCTTCTTGCCGGGTCCTGTAGTGTATTTTTGCGTAATCATATTAAAGTCTCGTTTATCAATGAGTTATGTTGTTTTAATTGTTATTTGTGGTCGTTTGTCACGACATCACCCTGTTCCATGGGCGAATAAAGCAGCGCAATCCTACTACAGGAGTCGTGATCGAATCGATTCAATAATTGCTAATCATTTGCATCTACATTGTTATCTAGCTGCATCGTTGGCAGGATTTCGCGGGGGATGGGCGTCATCAGGAGAGCCATTAGCGGAGAAGAAAATGAAGAGGAATATAAAGAAGCAGAAAAAAGATCGGCAGGATGGATCCGGCGGCATTATCTGACTGGATCCATTATCCCCAAGCTTTATCCATATTTATCCACACCCTTTGGCGGTAGAATCCGGCTTTGCGTTTCTTTGTCTGAAATCAGGATCCATTCCATGGCCAAACTCAATCTCGTCGTCGGCTCCATGCTGGGCGCCGCCGAATATGTCGCAGACCACGTCGCCAACCTGCTGGAACAGGCTGGCCACCAGACCCGGATCCACAACCCGGCCAAGCTGGCAGAGGTGCTGGATGATGCGGGATCCATCCTGCTGGTGGTCACTTCCACCCATGGTGCCGGGGATGTGCCCGACAACCTGCAACCCTTCGCCAAGGATCTTGCCGAGCAGCATCCGGATCTTAATTCATTGAAATATGGCGTGATCGCCCTTGGTGACAGCAGTTATGACACCTTTTGCCAGGGTGGCAAGACGCTGGATCGCCTGCTGGCCGAGTGCGGTGCCAGCCGGATCGGCGAGCGGCTCGACATCGATGTGACCCAACACGAGATCCCCGAAGATGCCGCAGAAGTGTGGATCCGCGACTGGATGACGATGATCGCCTGATCAGCGTGCGGGAGATCCTGAAAAAAAGCTTGATCTCCCCACTTATCCCCAGATCGACTATCCACCATGTTATTAACAGATTGATCCGGGGGAGTTGTTCTACAAGGTTACCCACAACGCCCAGGGGTAATGTGTATAACTACGGTGTAAAGCTCTGCAAAACCTATAGTTATCCATGTATTAGATCCAGACCGACAGACCTCTGTGTATAAAAGTCCTGGTTATCCCCTCGTTCACCGGGCCAGGATCCAAGCTTTTCCACAAGCTAGGATCGCCCTTAAATTAATGATCTTTATGATCAAAAAGTGCTTATCAACAGAAAGGGCGGATCCTAATAAGAGATCCAGTAAAAGATCGATCTAAAGATCCTTAAGATCTAATTAGTGGATCCTCCCTTCATACTGAACGTTAAGTAGACGTTCCCCTCAGGACGCGAAACAGATAGAATGTTCCGCCCTTTAGCCCAGGCAAATAAAGATCTTCAGGCGTGCAGATCAAGGTGATCCCAATGCAATACCATGAACAATTTGATGTGATCGTCGTCGGTGGCGGTCATGCCGGAACCGAAGCAGCAACAGCGGCAGCCCGTATGGGCATGAACACCCTGCTGCTGACCCACAATATCGATACGCTGGGACACATGTCCTGTAATCCGGCGATCGGCGGGATCGGCAAGGGACACCTGGTCAGGGAAGTTGACGCACTCGGCGGGATCATGGCGCGTGCCATCGATCTTGGCGGGATCCAGTTCCGCACCCTCAACTCCTCCAAGGGCCCGGCGGTAAGAGCCACTCGTGCCCAAGCGGATCGCCTGCTCTACAAGGCCGTCGTTCGCCAGATGCTGGAAAACTACCCGAACCTGAAGATCTTCCAGCAGGCCTGTGACGATCTGATCATGGACGGGGATCGTGTTGCCGGTGTGGTCACCCAGAGCGGGATCCGCATCAGCGGCAAGACTGTGGTGCTGACGGTCGGTACCTTCCTGAATGGTTTGATCCACATCGGGATGGAAAACTACAAGGGCGGTCGTGCCGGGGATCCTCCCTCGATCGCCTTGGCCCAGCGCCTGCGTGAACTGCCGCTGCGCATCGATCGCCTCAAGACGGGCACCCCGCCGCGCATAGATGCCCGCAGCGTCGATTTCTCTGTGATGCAGGCCCAGCACGGCGACGATCCGCGTCCGGTCTTCTCGTTTATCGGCGATGCCAGCCAGCATCCCCGTCAGGTGCCCTGCTACGTCACCCACACCAACGAGCGTACCCACGAGGTGATCCGCAATAACCTGGATCGCAGCCCCATGTACGCCGGGGTGATCGAGGGGATCGGCCCGCGCTACTGCCCGTCGATCGAAGACAAGATCACCCGTTTCGCCGACAAGACGGCGCACCAGATCTTCGTCGAGCCGGAAGGCCTGACCACCCACGAACTCTATCCGAACGGGATCTCCACCAGCCTGCCGTTTGACGTGCAGGTGCAGATCGTCCGTTCCGTGCGCGGCTTCGAGAACGCCCACATCACCCGCCCCGGCTATGCCATCGAATATGATTTCTTCGATCCGCGGGATCTCAAGGCCAACATGGAGAGCAAGTGCATTCCAAACCTGTTCTTCGCCGGCCAGATCAACGGCACGACCGGTTACGAAGAGGCGGCGGCACAAGGCCTGATGGCCGGCCTGAACGCGGCCCTGCGTGCCCAGGACAAGGATCCCTGGAACCCGCGTCGGGATCAGGCCTACATGGGCGTGATGATGGACGATCTCTCCACCCTGGGGACCCGCGAGCCTTACCGCATGTTCACCAGCCGCGCCGAATATCGCCTGCTGCTGCGGGAAGACAACGCCGATATCCGCCTGACTGCCATCGGTCGCGAACTGGGTCTGGTGGATGACGAGCGCTGGAGCAAATTCAACGCCAAGATGGAACAGGTTGAGCTGGAGCGTCAGCGCATGCGTTCAACCTGGATCCACCCGCAACACCCGTCACTGGAAGCGGTCAACGCTCTGGTCAACACCCCGCTGACCCGCGAACAGAGTCTGGAAGAGCTGCTGCGTCGCCCCGAGGTAACCTATGATGCGCTGATGGCCATCGAAGGTGTCGGCCCTTCCGTGACCGATCCTGCCGCGGCCGAACAGGTTGAAATCCAGATCAAGTACGCCGGTTACATCGAGCGTCAGCACGATGAAGTGGAAAAGCAGCTGCGCAACGAGAACACCCTGCTGCCGCTGGATCTGGACTATCGCGAGGTGAATGGCCTCTCCAACGAGGTGAAAGCCAAGCTGAACGATGCCAAGCCGCAGACCATTGGTCAGGCTTCCCGCATCTCCGGCATCACCCCGGCGGCCATCTCCATCCTGCTGGTTCACCTGAAAAAACACGGCCTGCTGCGTAAAACCGCCTGAGGATTCTTACCGTTGGAAAATATGCTGGAAAGATTGAACGGCCTGCTCAAGCAGGCCGAAATTGTTATCACCGATACCCAAAAGAGCCAACTGGTGCAGTTGGTCGAGTTGCTGCACAAGTGGAACAAGGCTTACAATCTCACCTCGGTGCGAGATCCGGACGCCATGCTGGTCAAGCATATCCTCGATAGCCTGGTGGTAAGCCCCCACTTGCACGGTGAGCGCTTCATCGACGTGGGGACAGGTCCCGGCCTGCCGGGATTGCCGCTGGCGATCATCAATCCGGACAAGCAGTTCGTCCTGCTCGACAGTCTGGGCAAGCGGATCAACTTCATCCGTCAGGTGATCCAGGAGCTGGGTCTGACCAATGTGACGCCGGTCAAATCCCGGGTTGAAGAGTATCAACCCGAGGTGGGATTTGATGGTGTACTGAGTCGGGCATTTGCCTCGCTGGAGGACATGCTGAGCTGGTGTCACCACCTGCCGTCAGAACAGGGCTGCTTCCTGGCACTCAAGGGACAATATCCCGAGCAGGAGCTGGCCCAGTTGCCTGCCAATATCCGTCTGGTAGCCTGTCATGAGTTGCGGGTGCCGGAGCTGGAAGGCGAACGTCATCTGCTGGAATTCAAACATATCCAGCCCGAATAGGGTCGCAGTTTCATTTAGGGGATCGTGTGGGAAAAGTCATCGCCATAGCCAACCAGAAGGGTGGAGTGGGTAAAACCACCACCTGTGTGAATCTGGCCGCCTCCATGGCTGCCACCCGGCGCAAGGTGCTGGTGATCGATCTGGATCCGCAGGGCAATGCCACCATGGGCAGCGGTGTCGACAAGTATGACGTCGAGCGCACCGCCTATGAGCTGCTGATCGAGGATGCCCCCATCAGCGAAGTGATCATCCCCGAAACCACCGGGGGCTATCACCTGATTGCCGCCAACGCCGACGTGACCGCGGCCGAAATCCGTCTGATGGAATTTTTCGCCCGCGAAATCCGCCTGCGCAATGCGCTGGCTTCGGTGCGGGACAAATACGACTACGTCTTCATCGACTGCCCGCCCTCTCTCAACATGCTGACCGTGAACGCCATGGCCGCCGCCGACTCCGTGCTGGTGCCCATGCAGTGCGAATATTACGCGCTGGAGGGGCTGACCGCCCTGGTCGACACCATCAGCAAGCTGGCCGCTGTGGTCAATCCGGATCTCAAGATCGAAGGGGTGCTGCGCACCATGTTCGATCACCGCAACCGGCTGGCTAATGATGTGTCCGATCAGCTAAAACAGCACTTTGGCGACAAAGTCTACCGCACCATCATTCCCCGCAACGTTAGACTGGCTGAGGCCCCGAGTTTCGGTGCCCCGGCCATGCACTATGACAAATCATCGGTGGGCGCCAAGGCCTACCTGGCACTGGCTGGCGAGATCCTGCGCCGCCAGGAGCAGGAACGTCAGGCGACCATCGCAGACCGAGAGAGCATATGACTCCGAAAAAACGTGGACTGGGCAAGGGGCTGGATGCCCTGCTCAGTACCAGCACGGCTGCCCGCCAGAAACAGGTGATGAGCGATCAACGTACTGAAGAGGCCATGGCCCCCACCAATCAGGGCGAGCTGCGCAAGCTGCCGGTGGAGTGGTTGCAGTCCGGCAAGTACCAGCCCCGCAAAGACATGTCCCAGGATGCACTGGAAGAGCTTGCCAACTCCATCCGCGCCCAGGGGGTGATCCAGCCCATCGTGGTACGCCCTCTCGGCGAACAATCCTTCGAAATCATTGCCGGTGAGCGGCGCTGGCGCGCGTCCCAGCTGGCGCGGCTTGAGGTGGTGCCCTGTATCGTCAAGGATGTACCCGACGAGGCTGCCGTCGCCATCGCGCTGATAGAGAATATTCAGCGGGAAGATCTCAATGCCATCGAAGAGGCGGTCGCTTTACAAAGACTGCTGACCGAATTCGAGCTCACCCACCAGCAGGTGGCCGAGGCGGTGGGCAAATCCCGCACCACGGTGACCAACCTGTTGCGTCTCAACCAGCTCAACGACGATGTGAAGCGTTTCGTCGAGCACGGCGACCTCGATATGGGCCATGCCCGTGCCCTGCTGGCCCTGAGCGGCCAGGCCCAGTCTGAACTGGCCAAGCTGGTTGCCCAGAAAGGGCTGACCGTGCGCGATACCGAGAAGCTGGTGCAAAAAGCGCTCGAACCGGCAAAAGCCAGGGTCGAACCGGCCCGTGATCCGCAGATCGGCTACCTGGAGCGCCAACTGGCAGAAAAAATTGGCAATCAGGTGCAACTTCAGCCTGGCAAGCGGGATAGCGGGAAGTTAGTAATAAGTTACGAGAATTTGTCCGATTTGGACCGTATATTGGGCTATTTTGGCGTGTCGGAATCGTGATTTTTACGCTTTTTGTAGTAATAAAACATCCATTCCTTTTGATATGACCATAACCCTGATTTGCCGCGGAAAGCCGCAAAAATTAAGGATTTTTGTCATATTGCAATAGCTGCCCTCAAGGGTATAATTTGACCGGCTTTAAGAGCTGTTAACATGGGGTCTTCGGATCCCGATTTTTTACAGTTCTGTAATGTTCAGGGGTAGGTTGGTGAAGCAGAAAATAGCCTTGGAAGGTTTGACACTGGCCTTGGTTATGCTCGTTTGTCAGCTCATCCTGATCCTGGCGATGAGTGCCGTCTGGTTTTACCTGACTGGTGCCAGCGCCGGTTATTCCGCCCTCTGCGGAGGGGGGATGTACTGGGTTCCTCAAGCCTTGTTTACTGTCTGGGTGCTGCGCCGCAAGGTGACAACCGAGAGTGTGGGCCTGGTTTTGCGGGACTTTTATGGTGGGGCAGGGATTAAGCTCATTTCTACAACAGGTCTATTCGCCCTGATGTTTGGTGCGGGAGTCGAGGTCGTTACCGTCTCGTTTTTCGCCACTTATATCCTCGCCCTCGTTGTACAGTGGATGGTTTCATTCACGCTTAACAACCACTATTAGGAAAACTCATGTCTGCAACCGGAGAAGTCCTGACTCCTCAGGGATATATCTCCCACCACCTGACCCACCTTCAAGTCGGGTCCGGGTTCTGGACGGTCAATATCGACTCAATGGTATTTTCCGTCGTGCTAGGCGCCCTGTTTATCCTGCTGTTCCGCAAAGTAGCCGTTAACGCTACCAGCGGGGTGCCGGGTAAGCTGCAGTGCTTTGTGGAGATGCTGGTCGAGTTTGTGAATGGTAACGTCAAAGACATCTTTCACGGTCGCAACAAGGTCATCGCACCTTTGGGGCTGACGGTGTTTGTGTGGATCTTCCTGATGAACTTCATGGATCTGATCCCCGTTGACTTTATCCCTCACGCTGCACAATTGATGGGTATTCCCTATCTGCGTGTGGTTCCCTCTGCTGACGTTAACATCACCATGTCCATGGCTTTGGGCGTGTTCTTCTTGATCCTGTATTACAGCATCAAGGTCAAGGGTATCGGCGGGTTTGTGAAGGAGCTGACGCTTCAGCCTTTCAACCACCCGGCGGCCATCCCGGTTAACCTCATCCTGGAAACTGTTACGCTGATTTCCAAACCTGTTTCTCTGGGTCTTCGACTGTTCGGCAACATGTATGCTGGCGAACTGATCTTTATCCTGATTGCTGGTTTGTTACCCTGGTGGTCACAGTGGATCCTGTCCGTGCCTTGGGCAATTTTCCACATCCTGATCATCACTTTGCAGGCATTCATTTTCATGGTTCTGACCATCGTCTATCTGTCGATGGCGCAGGAAGACCATGGTTGATGCAACTCAAATAATCCTTTTTATACAATCAATTACATCTAAATAACTGGAGATCCTCATGGAAAACTTGAACATGGACCTGCTGTACATCGCTGCTGCAATGATGATGGGTCTGGCTGCTATCGGCGCTTCCATCGGTATCGGTATCCTGGGTGGCAAGTTCCTGGAAGGTGCTGCTCGTCAACCGGATCTGATCCCTGTTCTGCGTACCCAGTTCTTCATCGTAATGGGTCTGGTGGATGCGATTCCGATGATCGCCGTTGGTCTGGGTCTGTACGTGATGTTTGCGGTTGCTGGCTAAGTCGTTACGACTCTCCAGGCATAACCCATTAACTAACTTAAGAGGACATCGGCTGTGAATATCAATGCCACCCTCCTCGGCCAAGCAATTGCTTTTTTCTTCTTCGTAGTGTTTTGCATGAAGTACGTATGGCCGCCGCTGATTGCTGCCATCGAAGCCCGTCAGAAAGCTATTGCTGACGGTCTCTCTTCTGCCGAACGTGCCAAGAAAGATCTGGATTTGGCCAAGGCCAACGCCACCGATCAGCTGAAAGAAGCCAAGCTGCAGGCTGCTGAAATCATTGAGCAGGCTAACAAACGTAAAGCCCAGATCATTGATGAAGCTGCCGCTGGTGCCCAGTCTGAGCGGGAAAAAATCCTGGCTCAGGGCCGTGCCGAGATCGAAGCTGAACGTCATCGTGCCAAAGAAGAACTGCGTAAGCAGGTTGCTGCTCTTGCCATTGCTGGTGCAGAGAAGATCCTGGCGCGTCAAATCGACCAGGCTGCCAACAGCGACATCGTCGACAAACTGGTAGCAGAACTGTAACGGGAACGGGGCTATGTCTGAACTGACTACAATCGCTCGCCCCTACGCCAAGGCTGCTTTCGAGTTTGCCGTTGAGCACAAGGCGGTTGACCAGTGGCTGGGTATGCTCGGTTTCGCTGCGCAAGTAGTGGAAAACGAGACCATGCACAACCTGGTAAACGGCTCTGTGGCCGCCGAAGAGCTGGCAACGCTGTTTGTCGGTGTCTGCGGTGAGCAACTCGACGTGCATGGCCAGAACCTGATCCGGGTGATGGCCGAGAATGGTCGCTTGGGTGTGCTGCCGGCGGTCGTTGCTGAATTTGTAGCGTTCAAAGCTGAACTGGATAAAGAGGTTCAGGCTGACGTGATTTCGGCGATCGAACTGACCGACCAGCAGAAAGCCAATATTCAGGCTTCTCTGGAACAACGTCTCGCGCGCAAAGTGAAGCTGAATTGCAGCATCGATGCGTCCTTGATGGCCGGGGTGCTCATCAAGGCCGGTGATCTGGTAATCGACGGCACAGTCCGCGGTAAGCTGGATCGCATGGCTGACGCGCTGCAATCTTGATTGGGGTATTAGAGCATGCAACTGAATTCCACTGAAATCGCCGAGCTGATCAAGCAGCGCATTGCGCAGTTTGATGTAAAGAGCGAAGCGCGTAACGAAGGTACCATCGTCTCTGTGAGCGACGGTATCATTCGTATTCACGGCCTGGCTGATGCCATGCAGGGTGAGATGATCGAGCTGCCGGGCAACCGCTACGCTCTGGCATTGAACCTGGAGCGTGACTCCGTCGGTGCGGTGATTATGGGTTCCTATGACGGTCTGTCAGAAGGAATGAAAGTAAAAGGTACTGGCCGTATTCTGGAAGTGCCGGTAGGTCGTGGTCTGTTGGGCCGGGTGTTGAACACCCTGGGTCAGCCGATCGACGGTAAAGGTCCGATCGACAACGACGGCTTCTCGCCGATCGAAGTGATCGCACCGGGCGTTATCGAGCGTAAGTCTGTTGACCAGCCGGTCCAGACCGGTCTGAAAGCCATCGATGCCATGATCCCTATCGGTCGTGGCCAGCGTGAGCTGATCATCGGTGACCGTCAGGTTGGTAAGACCGCCATCGCGATCGACACCATCATCAACCAGAAAGATTCCGGCATTAAGTGTGTCTACGTTGCGATTGGCCAGAAGGCCTCCACCATCGCCAACGTAGTGCGCAAGCTGGAAGAGCACGGTGCCCTGGCCAACACCATCGTGGTGGTTGCCTCTGCCTCCGAAGCGGCTGCTCTGCAGTACCTGGCTCCGTATGCCGGTTGCTCCATGGGTGAGTACTTCCGTGACCGCGGTGAAGACGCACTGATCATCTATGATGACCTGTCCAAGCAGGCCGTAGCTTATCGCCAGATCTCCCTGTTGCTGCGCCGTCCGCCAGGACGTGAAGCTTACCCGGGTGACGTTTTCTATCTGCACTCCCGTCTGCTGGAGCGTGCTGCTCGCGTTAACGCCGAGTACGTAGAGAAGTTCACCAAGGGTGAAGTGAAAGGCAAAACCGGTTCTTTAACCGCGCTGCCAATCATCGAAACCCAGGCAGGTGACGTATCTGCGTTCGTTCCGACCAACGTGATCTCCATCACCGATGGTCAGATCTTCCTGACTTCACAGCTGTTCAACTCCGGTATTCGTCCGGCGGTTGACCCGGGTATCTCTGTATCCCGTGTAGGTGGCGCTGCTCAGACCAAGATCGTCAAGAAGCTGTCCGGTGGTATCCGTACCGCGCTGGCCCAGTATCGCGAACTGGCGGCATTCGCCCAGTTCTCTTCCGATCTGGACGAGGCGACTCGCAAGCAGCTGGATCACGGTGTGAAAGTGACCGAGCTGATGAAGCAGAAGCAGTACTCTCCGCTGAGCGTGGCTCACCAGTCTCTGGTGCTGTTCGCCGCCGAGAAAGGCTATCTCTCCGATGTCGAGCTGAACAAGATCGTCGACTTCGAAGCCGCTCTGCTCTCTTACGCCAATACCCAGCATGCCGAGCTGATGGCTGAAATCAATGCCAAAGCCGACTACAACGACGCGATCGTTGGCAAGCTGACTGCGTTGCTGGATAGCTTCAAAGCAACCCAGACCTGGTAAGCGTGTGTGGCAGCGTGAGCTGCCACTTGATGGAGAGTAAGAGATGGCCGGCGCAAAAGAGATACGTAACAAGATCGGGAGTGTGAAAAACACTCAGAAGATCACCGGCGCTATGGAAATGGTGGCAGCAAGCAAAATGCGCCGTGCGCAGGAACGCATGTCTGCCAGCCGTCCGTACGCTGAAACCATGCGCAAGGTGATCGGCCATATCGCTCAGGGGAACTTGGAATACAAGCACCCCTACCTCATCGAACGTGAGGTCAAGCGAGTGGGTTACATCGTCGTCTCCACCGACCGTGGCCTGTGTGGTGGTCTGAACATCAACCTGTTCAAGGCTGCCCTCAATGATATGAAGCAATGGAGCGCGAAAGGTGCCAAGGTTGACCTGGCACTGATCGGTAACAAGGCCTCCAACTTCTTTGAACGGCACGGCGCCAAGGTTAAAGCTCATGTCGCAGGACTGGGCGATAGTCCGAGCGTCAATGACCTGATTGGTTCAGTCAAGGTCATGCTGAAGGCTTACGACAACGGTGAGATTGACAAGCTGTATCTGGTGTACAACAAGTTCGTCAACACCATGGTGCAGCAACCACGGGTCGATCAACTGCTGCCTTTGCCCGTAACTGAAGACAGCAAGCTCGCCAAGAAACACCACTGGGATTACCTCTATGAGCCGGATCCCAAGAAGCTGCTGGATACCCTGCTGGTTCGCTATGTCGAATCTCAGGTTTACCAGGGTGTAGTGGAAAACTTGGCAAGTGAACAGGCAGCCCGAATGGTTGCCATGCAAGCCGCGACTGACAACGCCGGTAACCTGATTAACGATCTGCAACTGGTATACAACAAGGCCCGTCAGGCCAGTATTACCCAGGAGCTGACAGAGATCGTATCCGGTGCTGCTGCGGTGTAAGGCAAGGGTTATCAAAGGTTTAGAGGATTTGACATGAGTAACGGTTTCATCGTCCAAATCATCGGCGCTGTTGTGGACATCGAGTTCCCGCAGAATGCCGTGCCCCAGGTGTACGATGCACTGAAGGTCGTTAGCGAAGGTCAAGGCCAGGGTCTGGTGCTGGAAGTTCAGCAACAGATCGGTGGCGGCGTCGTTCGTTGCATCACCATGGGCTCCTCCGACGGTCTGCGTCGTGGGTTGGAAGTAGTGAATAGCGGTAAATCCATCCAGGTTCCGGTCGGTACTGCGACTCTGGGTCGGATCATGAACGTACTGGGCGAGCCAATCGACGAAAAAGGTCCGATCGGTGAAGAAGAGTGCTGGTCTATCCACCGCGCTGCCCCCAGCTACGAAGATCAGTCCAACAGCAACGATCTGCTGGAAACAGGCATCAAGGTTATCGACCTGGTATGCCCGTTCGCCAAGGGTGGTAAAGTGGGTCTGTTCGGTGGTGCCGGTGTAGGCAAAACCGTAAACATGATGGAGCTGATCCGTAACATCGCGATCGAACACAGTGGTTATTCTGTGTTCGCCGGTGTAGGTGAGCGTACCCGTGAGGGTAACGACTTCTACCACGAGATGATGGAGTCCAACGTACTGGACAAAGTATCTCTGGTTTACGGTCAGATGAACGAGCCGCCCGGAAACCGTCTGCGCGTTGCGCTGACCGGCCTGACCATGGCCGAGAAGTTCCGTGACGAGGGTCGTGACGTGCTGTTCTTCGTGGACAACATCTACCGTTACACCCTGGCCGGTACCGAAGTATCCGCACTGCTGGGCCGTATGCCTTCCGCAGTAGGTTACCAGCCGACCCTGGCCGAGGAGATGGGTGTTCTGCAAGAACGTATCACCTCCACCAAGACCGGTTCCATCACCTCCGTACAGGCCGTTTACGTTCCTGCGGATGACTTGACTGACCCGTCTCCGGCGACCACCTTCGCCCACCTGGATGCGACCGTCGTACTGTCCCGTCAAATCGCGGCACTGGGTATCTACCCGGCCGTTGACCCGCTGGACTCTACCTCTCGTCAGCTGGATCCGCTGGTGGTTGGCAAAGAGCACTACGAGACCGCTCGTGGCGTTCAGACCGTACTGCAGCGCTACAAAGAGCTGAAGGACATCATCGCCATCCTGGGTATGGATGAACTGTCAGAAGAAGACAAACTGACCGTAGCCCGTGCCCGTAAGATCGAGCGTTTCCTGTCCCAGCCGTTCTTCGTAGCAGAAGTGTTTACCGGTTCTCCGGGTAAATACGTGCCGCTGAAAGAGACCATCCGTGGTTTCCAGGGCATCCTGAAAGGCGAGTATGACGATCTGCCCGAGCAGGCGTTCTACATGGTTGGCGGTATCGACGAAGTCGTCGAGAAATCCAAGAAACTGTAAGCCTCGACAGGAGGGCCCATGGCAGAGATGATCTCCTTTCACCTGGATGTGGTGAGCGCCGAAGGAAAACTGTTTTCCGGTCGCGTGCAAACTGCTCAGGTATCAGGCTCCGAAGGTGAGTTGGGTCTCCGCCACGGTCATGCTCCGTTGCTGACTGCCATCAAGCCGGGCCTGGTCCGCTTGGTGAAGCAGAACGGAACTGAAGAGGTGCTGTACATCTCCGGCGGTATGCTGGAAGTACAACCTGAATCCGTGACCGTGCTGGCGGACACTGCTATTCGTGCTGACGACTTGGATGAGGCGAAAGCCCAGGAAGCCAAGCGCGCAGCCGAAGAGCGGATCCACAGCTCCCATGGTGATATCGACTACGCCCAGGCCGCCACCGAGCTGGCCAAGGCGATGGCTCAACTGCGAGTCATCGATATCGTCAAAAAGAATTACCGCTAATAACGGTGATGTAAAAAGCGACCTTCGGGTCGCTTTTTTTTTACCCGTTGGATAGACTCCGCCGAGTATTTCCTCATGTTCCAAAGGTCAATTTATGTCCCTCAACGTCGTGATCCTGGCGGCGGGTAAAGGTACCCGCATGCGTTCTTCCCTGCCCAAGGTACTCCACCCGGTAGCCAACAAACCCATGGTTTCCCATGTGATCGATACTGCCCGTCAGGTTGGTGCCGAGCAGCTGCATCTGGTCTATGGCCACGGTGCCGAACTGCTGAAAGAGCGGATCGTGGCGGCCGATGTGAACTGGGTGCTGCAAGCGCAGCAGCTGGGAACTGGTCATGCCGTCGCCCAGGCGATCCCGTTCTGGAAGGATGAAGACGATGTGCTGGTGCTCTACGGCGATACCCCGCTGATCCAGCCCGAGACCCTGCAGCGCTTGCTCGCCGCCAAGGCTGAAAACGGGATGGCACTGCTGACCGTAGTGCTCGACAACCCGACCGGCTATGGCCGTATCGTCCGTGAAAACGGTCAGGTGGTCGGTATCGTCGAGCAGAAGGATGCCAATGCCGAACAGCTGGCGATCCGTGAGGTGAATACCGGCGTGCTGGTGGCCAATGGGGGCCAGTTGCGTCAATGGTTGTCTCGTCTCGACAACAAGAATGCCCAGGGTGAGTTCTATCTGACGGATGTGATCGCCATGGCTCACGGCGATAATTGCCCGATTGCCGCTGTGCATCCAGAGCGTGCCGCTGAAGTTGAAGGGGCCAACAATCGGGTGCAATTGGCCCAACTTGAGCGCAGCTATCAGCAGATGCAGGCCGAGAAACTGATGATTGCTGGTGCAACCATGATCGACCCCACACGCTTTGATTTGCGTGGGGTTTTGGAAATTGGTGAAGAGGTTGTTATTGATGCAAACGTCATCATTGAGGGCAAGGTGACTCTCGGCAATCATGTTCGTATCGGAGCCGGTTGCGTACTGAAAGATTGTGTCATTGGCGATCACACCGAGGTGAAACCCTACTCGGTTATCGAGGGTGCGCAGGTGGCAGATCAGTGCTCAGTGGGTCCGTTTACCCGCTTGCGTCCGGGGGCGGTTCTGGAGCAGGATGCGCACGTTGGCAACTTCGTCGAGATGAAGAAGGCCCGTCTTGGGGTTGGTTCCAAGTGCGGTCATCTGACCTATCTGGGTGATGCCGAGATCGGAGCCGGGGTGAATATCGGTGCCGGTACCATCACCTGCAACTACGACGGGGTCAACAAATTCCAGACCATCATCGAGGATGATGTATTCGTTGGTTCTGATACCCAACTAGTAGCGCCTGTTCGCATCGGCAAGGGGGCCACCCTGGGTGCCGGCTCTACTATTACCAAGGACGTGGGCGAACATGAACTCGTGATTACCCGGGTACCCCAGCGCCATATCAAGAACTGGGCTCGTCCGGTCAAGAAAACTGATAAGTGATATCAGTATGAAGGCGACCCATGAACAAGCGAATTATCAAGCTCGCAGATGCGAGCCACAGTCTGTTTTCCCGCTTTGTCGATTTGGTGGGAATTTCAGTCTCAATGGTGCTGCTCTCGCGGCACTTCGGTTTGTTTCATGGATTGGACGAGATGTCTCTGACCACGCTGGGCATGGTGGTCTTCTTTCTGGTTTCCCAGAATACCGGGCTTTATTGCAGCCGGGTTCGTAAATATTTGGCGCAGTCTCTGCTGCGCCTCATCTTCTCCTGGTTGGTAACAGCGACCCTGCTCTACCTGCTGGTCTATCTGGTTCCCCTCTTCAAACCTTACCACCCTTTCCCGCAGGAGCTGGCTGTGCTCTGGCTTGCCATGGCCTGCCTTATTTCCACCGGTTATCGGGTGCTGTACCGGCTGGTGACCCTCTGGTTCAGTCGCTCCTCCTGTTGTCGCCGCGTAGCCATTATCGGAGTCACGCCTGCCGGGTTGGCATTGGAGAAATCCCTGTGGGAGAGCCCGCGTCACGATATTCAGATGCTCGGTTTTTTCGATGCCCGTAGCGAAGAGCGTTTCGGTTACCCGACTCGCAGCCCCTTGCTGGGTGAGGTCGATGAACTGCTTGAGCTGGCTCGCAAAGGGCTGGTCGACGAAGTCTATCTGGCGCTGCCCCTGACTGCCCGGGAGCGCATCAATCACTACCTCTACGAACTCTCCGACACTACGGTCGATACTTATCTGGTACCTGATTTCTACGAGTACGGCCTGACCGTATCTCATATCGATCGGGTCGGCGATATCTATACCTTCAGCTTTTTCGATTCTCCGTTTGAAGGGGGGGCAGCCCTGCTCAAACGCATTGAAGATCTGGTTCTGGGCTCACTTATTTTGCTGCTCATCTCTCCGGTCATGGCGCTGGTGGCACTCGGGGTGCGTCTCTCTTCACCCGGACCTGTACTCTTCAAGCAGGATCGCTACGGTTTGGGGGGAAAACGGATACAGGTATGGAAATTCCGCTCCATGCGCGTCATGGAGAATGATGCCGTGGTGACTCAGGCTACCAGAGGCGATCCCAGAGTGACGCCATTCGGTGCATTCTTGCGTCGCACCTCGCTGGATGAGTTGCCACAATTTTTCAATGTAATTCAGGGCTCCATGTCGATCGTGGGACCGCGGCCCCATGCCGTGGCGCACAATGAGCAGTATCGTTCTCTGGTTGATCGCTACATGCTTCGCCACAAGGTAAAACCGGGGATTACGGGATTGGCCCAGATAAATGGATTTCGTGGCGAAACCGACACCCTCGACAAGATGGAGATGCGGGTCAAGTTCGATCTCAAGTACATCCAGTACTGGTCACTCTGGCTGGATTTAAAAATCATTTTCCTGACAGTATTCAAGGGGTTTGTCGGTGCATCCGCTTACTAGCCTCATTTGCGCCGGAGTGCTGCTCTCCCCCTCTCTTTCTGTCCATGCCGAGGTTTCTCCCGTATCCCATCAGGGGCCGCTTGGTCTGGAGATCCAGACCGATGTGGAGAATCGTTATGGTCACGACAGCAACCTATTGTGGCAGCGCGACAGTAGTCAGGCGATAGGCTCAGATTTCATCGGGATCACCCCGGAATTTCGCATGGTGGGCGAACGCGGTCTGGATCGCTATCAGTTCAGCTATCTGGGTGACTATCGTCGCTATGACAGCAGTCATGCCGATGACTATGCCGATCACCAATTCCAGTTTGACGGCAGCTGGCGTTTCTCCCTGCGCAACGCCTTCAAGCTGATGTACCAGTATCGGCTGGGCCATGAGGCGCGTGGCGAGGGGCTGACTGAAGGCTTTATGTTGCGGGGAGATATTTCTCCCTGTCCCAGCGACGCTGATGAGAAGGAAGGTCGTGCGCTCTGTGGTGATGGTACATTTGGCAGATTTCAGATAAATGAGCCGCTGCGGTTCAAACGCAGCGAAGTAGGTGGCCGTTACAGTTACGGCGCTCCCGATGCCAGAGGCAAGCTGGAGCTGGCGCTCTCCCACAAGGATCTGGGCTATCTCGACAAGCACCTCTACCAGCATGACTTTGAACGCTATATGGCCGAGCAGGAGTGGCAGGAGAACACCGCTATTGTCGAGCTGTTCGATCAGGTGAGTCATGTCAGCCGTTTTCGTTACACCCTGCAGACCAATCTGCGACGCTATCCGGCCAATCCGCGCAAGGATTCCGACGAATTTTTCCTTATCACAGGGGTGATGAGCCAGATGACCGGCAAGACCCGGATCGATGCCAATATCGGCGGGATCTACAAGCGTTTCGTCAACGATCCGCAGGCAGAGAGTTTCAAAGGGCTGAACTGGGATCTGCGTTTGGAGTGGCAACCGCTCGATTACAGCAAGCTCGCGCTGCTCTCCAGCCGGACCATTCGTGATCCGGGTGGTGACGGCGGCTATGTCAGCAGCCAGCTATATGGCGCCGAGTGGCAGCACCACTGGTCACCCGGAGTGGCGACCACGCTCTCTTATCACGATATCCGGGATGATTATCACCAGTCGGTGGTCTGTGGTAACGACAACCGCCACCGTCAGGACGACATCCATCGCTGGGGCATGGGCATCAGCTACGACATTCGTCCCTCCGTCAATCTGGGGCTCCACTACCTGCAGGCCGACTCCGGTTCCAGCTTTGCCGGGCAGCCCATCGACATCGGCGGCAATTGCTATGGCCGTGCCCTCGGTTACGACAAACAACAGCTTTCTCTTTCACTCAAGGTAGCCATTTAACATGAACAAAAGCGTGATGGTGCTTCTGCTTGGCTGGTTGTTCAGCCTGTCGGTCTGGGCTGGCCAGGGCCCGCAAGGCAACGATTCCGCCTACCGGCTTGCGCCGGGTGACGAGGTTGAAATCCGGGTGTATGGCGAGCCGGATCTGTCGATGAAGTTCAAGGTTGATACCAGTGGTCAGGTCAATTACCCCTATCTGGGTCAGGTGCTGCTGATGGGCCACACCACCACTGAGGTGGCCGAGCTGCTGACCAGAGGGCTCAAGCACGGCGTGCTGCTCGACCCCATGGTGACGGTCAACGTGACCACTTTTCGTCAGGTGTTTGTAGCTGGTGAGGTGGCTCACCCGGGTGGCTACGAATACCAGCCCGGCCTGACGGTGGAGAAGGCCGTCGCGCTGGCGGGTGGTTTCACCGATCGCGCCGCTAGACGGGATATCAGCCTGCGCCGCAATGGCAGCGATCAGTTGCTGGAAGAGGTGAGCCTGCAACGGCAACTCAATCCCGGCGACATCATCACCATCGAACAAAGTTTCTTCTGATCCAGGACGCTCTTCATGACTTCATTGTTGGTTGAAAATGGCCGTGCGCTAGAGAGCCGCCTCGATTTCAGCGGCCCCTGGCGGGTGCTCAAGGCAAACTGGTGGAAGGTGGTGCTGTTTGCCGCCGTGGTGACCCTTGTGGCAGCCCCCTTTATCCTCAGCATGCCACCCTACTACCAGTCCAGTGCGACCCTGCTGCTGAAGGCTGATGCCAACAGCGCTTCACCTATCGAGCCCGTCTATCGGGTTGATACCAGCCGCCGCGAGTACTACAACACCCAGTTCGAGCTGCTCAAGTCACGCCGGGTGGCCGAGAAGGTGGTCACTCATCTGGGCTTGGCCGAGTTGCCGGAATTCAACGGGCAGCCCAATCCGGACAGCTGGTTTAGCCGCATCAAGGGATTCTGGAGTGCCGGACATCAGGAGGATGCCTCCTCACGAAACCAGCACGCAATGGAGTATCTGGCTAAACATCTTTCTATTTCGCCGGTGCGCGATACCCAGCTGGTCAGCATCGGGTTCGAATCCCGCTCTCCCGAGCTGGCCGCTAGCGTCGCCAATGAGGTGGCCCAGACCTACATCGATCTCAATGTGGAGGAGCGGGTCGATGCCAACACCACGGCATCGCACTGGAACCAGAGCCGGTTGGTCGAGATAAAGGCCAGTCTGGAGAAGCAGGAGAAGCAGCTCGGCGATTTTCTTGCCCGCAATGATCTGCTGACGTTTCGCGGCGTAGATGGTTTGCAAACCGAAGAGCTCGGCATCATCACCAACAAGTACGCGGATGCCCGCGAGCGGCGGCTGGCGGCGCAGGCCGAATTCCAGTCCATTCAGGAGTACGGCCGCAATCCGGCGGCGCTGGCCTCCCTGCCCGAGGTCTCCAACCATCCCCAGATGCAGGATCTGCGCATCGCCCTCATCAAGGCCCAGCAGGAGCTCTCTGAGCTGGCCAAGCGTTATGGCCCCAAGCATGACCGTATTCTGCAGGCCGAAGCGCGCATCAAGGCGCTCAATACCCAGTCAAACCAGCTGATGCGGGAGATTGCCGACGGTATCGAGGATCGCTACCAGAGCAGCCAGCGCAAGGAGCAGGAGTACCTTGCCCAGCTTGACGAGAAGAAGCGGGAGTTCTCCTCGCTGGCAGTCAAGAAGGATGAGTACAACAATCTGAAGAACAATATCGACAAGACCCGTCAGCTCTATAACGAGCTGTTCCGCCGTCAGGAAGAGACCCGCCTGAACGCTCAGTTGCACGAGTCGAATGCCATCCTCTACGATGCTGCATCGGTGCCCTTGTTGCCAGCCAAGCCAAACAAGATGCTGTTTCTGCTGATGGTGGTGATCATGGCGGGCATGGTTGCCGTGCTGGCCGTCATCACTGCCGGAGCACTGCGCAATACCCTGGATCGTCTGAGCCAGCTGGTCTCCCAGCTCGGTGGGCGGGTGCTTGGCGAAATCCCGCGGCTGCCAGCCTTGCAGGATCAGAGTGCCCTGCTGCGGGTGGGAGCGGTCAATCCCAGAGTAGGTGCCAGTGCCGATGACCTCTACGCCATTATGCGGCTGGAGTCGGGTCAGCTGCAGCGCATCATGATCACCTCGACCCGTGCTGGTGAGGGCAAGTCAACGCTGGCGGCACTTTGCGCCGCCAGCTTTGCCCGCCATGAGCGGGTGCTGCTGGTGGATGGGGATCTGCGCCGGGGCGCCCTCGGTCGCCAGTTGCTGGGGCAGGAAGCCAGACCGGGGTTGGCCGAGCTGCTCTCAGGCGAAGCCGACTTGGCTGCCTGTCTGGTGCCAAAAGAGGGATTGACCCTGCTGCCTGCTGGTCAGCCGGTATCTTCCCCGCTGGCACTGCTTGGTTCCCCGCGCTGGAGCGAACTGCTGGCAACCCTTGCCGGGCAATTTGACCGCATCATAGTGGACACTCCTGCGCTGGAGGTCGGCAAGGATGCTCTGCTGCTGGGGCAACCGCTGGATGGTGCCATTCATGTGGTTCAGTCCGGGCAACTGCCGGCCAGCCGGGTGCTGAGCGTGCTGGCACAGTTGCGGGATGCCAGAGTGGCGGTTCTGGGGACTGTGCTGACCCAGGTCGCCGAGCGGGATCTGGAAGGGGCTGAGAACCTGAGATTCTGTGGTGCTCCCACCCGGGGCGCACTATGAAACTGCTGCGCAGCATCACCACCATAGGTGGTGCTTCCGTGCTATCCCAGCTGATCGGGGCGCTCTCGGTCTGGTCACTTTCGCACAAGTTCGACATGGCTGCGGTCGGGCTCTATGCCCTCAGCTACAGTCTGGTGCTGATCGGTGCCCAACTTGCCACCTTTGCCTCGCAACTGCTGTTGCCCAAGCTGGAGGAGGCCGAGCTGCCCGGCAACCTGATCTTTTCCCTGTTGCAGGTCTGGCTGCTCCCCATCCCCTATGTGCTGGTGGTGGTCTGCTTTTTCTCGCTGTCGCTCTGGCCGCTCTACCTGCTGACCGTGACCCACGGGCTGATCCTCATCGCCGAGAATCTGGCTCTGCGGGCCGGTCACTACCAGCGGCTCGGTCTGCAGCGTATCTCGGCCTCTGCGGTGGTGCTGCTCTGCCTGCTGCTTGCCCCTGACATGGTGCACTTTTATCAGTTATGGGCCTGTCTGTTGCTGCTGGTGATCGGGGGCTGGTTGTGGTCTGCCTTTGCCTGGCACAGTGCCATGCTGAGGGAGGCTTCCCCGCGTCGCCTGCTGCACTTCTTCTCCCGCCATAAAGCGCATCTGGCTGGTGTCGGCAGTGCCGAAGTGCTGGCGATGGTGACGGCCAATCTGCCAACCGTGTTGATCAACTTCTGGTTTTCCCCTTTGGTGGCGGGCTACTTTGCCGTGGTCAACCGCTTCTGTCTGGCGCCCGTGGTGATTGTCGGCAACGCCATCCGCCACTCCATCTTCTCGCGATGGTCGGAGGATTTCCGCCTGCGCCGTTTCAACGGGGAGGAGTTTCGCAAGGTGAAGCGGCTGCTGCTGGCGATGGGCAGTGCGGCCACCCTCGGGATCCTCATCTGCTATCCGCTGGTGATGAAGTGGTTCTTCAATGCGGAGTGGATCGCCTCCATCGATACCTCCCGCTACATGTTGCCTTATGTGTTTACTGCGGTAGCCATCTGCCCGCTGACCGTAATCGAGCTGGTGTTCGGCTCGCCCCGCTACTTTTTGCGGATCCAGCTTGAGCAGCTGCTGGTCGTGGTGATCGCCTTCGTGCTGATGCCCTGGCTGCAACAGGAGTACGAGCTTTGTGTGCTGGCCTTTTCTTTGCTGACTGCGGTGCGCTACGGCTTCGTCTTTTTGCGGGTCAACCGCCGGGCTGCAGAGTTGCAGGGGCGGATGGAGCTGGCACAGTGAACAGTGCCTTTATCATGCAGGCCAATCTGCTGTTGTCGCTGGTGATCTGCGGCCTGGCCCAGTACGTCACCGGCATTACAGCCTTCCTCTGGCTGCCCTTCCTGCTGGCGATTGCCACCTTGATGTTGCTGCCGCTGCAGACGCGTTACAGCCCGCTGCGGCTCGACTATCAGGAGAAGGTGCTGCTGCTGCTCTACTGTGGCTTGCTGGTGCTGGCGCTGCTGGGCACCCTGCTTCAGCAGGGGGGCATGGTGACTATCATCGGTTTCAAGAACGAGCTGGCGCTCTCTCTGCTGCTCCCCTGCCTGTTACTGGGCTTCTGCCGCGAGTCACAGATTTACCGCATCATGAAGCTGGTGGAGTGGGTCTTCTACCTGCAGATCCCGGTGGTGCTGTTTCAGGTGCTGGTGGTGGTGCCGAAACGAGTGGCACTGCGTGGCGAGTTTGAAAAGTGGGACTCGGTGGTCGGCACCTTCGGGGGGGATCCCATGGGGGGCGGCAATACCGGTGCTCTCGGCTTCTTCTGTCTGCTGGTGATGCTGATCAAGCTATCCGAGTTTCGCCATGGCCTCATTTCGCGTCGTTCGGTTGCTTTTCACATTCTTGCCGCCTTTGCCATCTGCGTGCTGGCCGAGGTGAAGTTCGTTATCCTGCTGTCCCCCTTGCTGCTGGCCTGGGTCTGGCTCTCTCCAAGCTATGTCAGGGGGATGAAAAGCTATGACCTCAAGCGTCTGCTGCTGATTGCGCTGGCGATGACGGCGTTGGTGGCAGCGGCCGTTCTGGTGCTGGCTGCCTCCTACTCATCCGCATTCGAGGGGGCCGGACAACAGGGGGCCATTGAGCTGTTTATCGACTCCCTCGGCTATATCTTCGATCCCAACCACATCAATCCGGAAACCGGCGAGCTGGGGCGGGTGACGACGCTCTTTTTCTGGGCCAGCAACGGTGATCACCACGGTCTCAGCAATCTGCTGTTTGGTTATGGCCTCAACACCACTAACCATGGCAGCACCCTGCCCGGTTTTCTCAACCCCCTGTTCAACGTGCTGCTCGACTCCACCTCCCTCAGCGTGTTGCTGTGGGAGGTGGGACTGATGGGCACCCTGATCTTCATCGCGCTGATCGTTCTGCTGCTCTGGTGCTGCCGTCCCCGACCGTTGCTGGATCGCCAGCTGCTGAGTGCGGCAGATGTGCGTCTGCTCAGCTACCAACCCGCTTTCATCGCGTTCGGGATCGCCTGCCTGCTGAGCTTGCCTTACAGCCAGCTGCTGATGCTGATCCCGGTACAGCAGTTCCTCTTCTATTTCGTGCTGGGTGCCGCCCTGGTGATCCGTTCTTCGGTTCGGCAGGCCACCCGTTCCTGTGAGGTGTCATGACTCCATCCCCCCTTATCTCCGTCATCATCAAGACCTACAACGAGGAGGCAGGGATTGCCGACACCATAGCAAGCATCAGGAGCGCTCTGGCCGACTATTCCCACCAGATTATCGTGGCGGACAGTCTCTCGACCGACCGCACCCAGGCGATTGCCTGCCAGCTGGGTGTGACTGTCGTCAGCCTGACCAACCCGGCCGATCGCTGTTGCGGCGTGGGGCCACAGCTTGGCTACCTCTTCAGCGAAGGGGAGTTCCTGCTGCTGCTCGATGGCGACATGAAGCTGGAGCCGGAGTTTGTGCCGGCCGCCCTTGCGCACATGCACTCCCACCCCGAATGCGGTGGAGTGGCCGGGCGGGCCGAGATGGATGATGCCCACAGCTATGAGTTCAAGTCGCGCAAGCAGCGCATCAACCAGATCTATCCGCTGGGCGAGTCGCGCTGGCTGTGTGGTGGCGGCCTGTTTCGACGCAGCGCCATCGAGCAGATCGGCTATCTCACCAATCGCAACCTGCACGGTTACGAAGAGGCGGAGCTGGGTATCCGGCTGCGTCAGGCGGGCTATCGGCTGGAGCGGCTCGATGTCCCCTTCTTCTTTCACACCTCCCACACCATGGACTCCCTTGCCCTGATCCGTTACCGCTGGCGCATGGGGTATTTGTTTGCCAGCGGCGAGCTGGTGCGCTCGGCGTGGGGGCAGCCCTATTTTCGCGAGGTGCTGTCGGTGATCCGCTCTGAGCTGCTGTTCGGACTCTACCTGCTGACACTCCTGTTCTGCGTGCTGCTTTTCGTAGCCGGACTGCCGTTCTGGTTGCCGTTGCTGGCACTGACACCGCTGGGTGGCTTCATCGCTCTCAAGTGGTTGAAGAACCGCTCCCTGCAAGATGCCCTGCGCAGTGTCATGAACCTCTCCATCTATGCAGCCGGGCTGGTGCGCGGCCTGCTGTTGCCCCAGCGTTCTCCGCGCGAGGCGCCCGCCCATCGTCTGATCCAGGAGTCATTGCCGTGAAGGTGCTCTTTGCCAACAAGTTCTTTTTCATGAAGGGAGGTGCCGAGACCGTCCTCTTTCAGGAGCGGGAGATGGTGCGTCAGGCGGGTTATCAGGTGCTCGACTTTGCCATGCAGCATCCGGATAACCTCCCCTCGCCCCAGAGCGGCTACTTTCCGGCCAACGTCGATTATCACCAGCGGCACGGGCTCTTCGATCGGCTGAAGATCGCCGCTCGCTTCATTCACAATCAGGAGGCCTGTGATCGGCTGGCGGAGCTTATCCGTGCCGAGCGGCCCGATATCGTTCACTTTCACAACATCTACCACCAGCTCACCCCGGCGATCATCCGGGTGGCCAAATCCCTGGGCTGCAAGACGGTGCTGACAGCCCACGACTACAAGGTGGCCTGTCCCAACTACAGCATGCTGGTCGATGGCGAGCCGTTCGATCTGACCCGGATCGAGGGTTCCTGGCTCAAGCTGTTTCGCCATCAGTGGCAGGAGGGGTCATGGGGCAAGAGCCTGCTGCTCTCTGCCGAGGCGGCCTGGCAGCAGTGGCGCCGCAACTATGAGCAGGTCGATGCATTGGTGGCGCCGAGCGCCTTCATGGCCGGGATGCTTCGCACCCGGCTGCCCGCTTCCCGCATCGAGGTGATCCTCAATGGTATAGATGTCGAGTCGAGCCGCGAAAGCGGAGAGGATCGGGGGTACTTTCTGTTCCTCGGGCGCCTGATGGCCGAGAAAGGGGTCGAGACGCTTGCCCGTGCCCATCAGCGCATGACTCGGCCAGCGGGCCTCAAAATTGTGGGCGGTGGCCCGCTGCTGGCGCACCTCGGGCAGCATTATCCCAATGCCGAACTGCTGGGGTTCAAGCAGGGGGAAGCGTTGCTCGATCTGCTGCGCCACGCCAAGGCCGTGGTGGTGCCGTCCGAGTGGTACGAGAACTGCTCCATGTCGGTACTGGAGGCGATGGCCTATGGCAAACCGGTGATCGGGGCTCGAATTGGCGGGATTCCGGAGCAGATCCGCGACGGTCTCGATGGCCTGCTGTTCGAGGCGGGCAATGCCGACGAGCTGGCCCGCTGCATGGACAGGCTGGTGGCCGAGCCGGAGCAGACGGCGGCCATGGGGCGTTCGGCCCGCCAGCGGCTGATCGACAACTACTCCCTCGCCAGCCACCAGCAAGTCCTGCTGGCGCTCTACCAGTCGTTGCTGGAGGAGAAACGGAGATGAGTTTTTGGCACGAGTTGAAAGCCGAACTGGCGCTCAATCCGAGCAAGACGGCGCGCTTGTTCCTGCTCTGCTACCGGCTGGCACAGGGAGGCCGCTTTCTGGCGTTACCCGGCTTGCTGCTGCTCAAGGGATTCAAGCTGCTGTGCGGCCTCGATATCTCGCCAAGAGCCCGGCTGGGTTGGGGTCTGCGCCTCTATCACCCGCAGAATATCGTCATCGGTGACGGTGTGCAGATGGGGCGTGACTGTACTCTGCGCCACAACTGCACTCTGGGCAACAAGCCTGATCGCCAAAGCGGCGAGCTCCTCTCGCCCACCGTGGGGGACGGGGTCGAGTTCGGCACCGGCGCCATCGTTATCGGGGCCATCGCCATTGGTGATCATGCCTGTGTCGGTGCCGGTGCCGTCGTTACTCGTTCCGTCCCGGCTCGCGCCGTTGTTGCGGGCAATCCCGCCAGAATCATTCGAGAAGATCATGAAGCAGATTAGTGTGACCGTGCTCGGTACCCGGGGGATCCCCCATGTACTGGGCGGTGTCGAAACCCATTGTCAGTCCCTCTATCCGGAGCTGCACCGCCAGTTCGAAGTGGCGGCGACCGTACTGGCTCGCGCCCCCTATGTGAGTTACCGAAGCGGCGAGTTTGAAGGAGTGGCTCTCGAGGCGTTGCCCGCCCCCAAAAAGAAGTCGCTGGAGGCAATCCTCCACTCTCTGCTCGCGGCTTTTTACTGCCGCAGCCATGCCTGCGATCTGGTGCATGTCCATGCCATCGGTCCGGGGCTGGTGGTGCCGCTGCTGAGGTTGCTTGGCAAACGGGTGGTCTTTACCCATCACGGCCCCGACTATGACCGCCAGAAGTGGGGGGGGCTGGCCAAGTGGGTATTACGCCTTGGCGAGCGCTGGGCGGTACGTTATGCCAGCGAGGTGATCGTCATCTCCGAAGTGATCAACGAGGCGATCCGCCGCCAGTACGATCGCCAGGATGCCCACCTCATCTACAACGGGGTGAAACGGGTCGAGTTGCCGGCAGCGGACAAGAGGGAGCTGACGCTGGCCCGTTTCGGACTGACCGCTGGCAGCTATCTGGTGGCGGTGGGCCGCTTCGTCGAAGAGAAGGGGCTGCACGATCTCATCGCCGCCTACCGCCAGCTCGATACCGAGCTGCCGCTGGTGCTGGTGGGGGATACGGATCACCCGACCCCCTACAGCGAGCGCCTGCTGCGCATAGCGGATGAAACACCGGGGGTGATCCGTACCGGTTTCCTCAATGGCGAGGCGCTGATCAGCGTCTTTTCACAGGCTACCCTGTTTGCCATGCCCTCTTATCACGAGGGGTTGCCGATAGCCCTGCTGGAGGCGCTCTCCTTCTCCCTGCCGGTGGTGGTGAGCGACATTCCCGCCAATCTGGCGGTGGCGCTGCAACAGGAGTGCTATTTCCCGGTCGGCGATGTGAGTGCGCTGGCAGAGCGACTCAACGCCCAGCTGCCTCGCGGCAAGGTCGATTACAGCGACTATCTGCAGCGGTATGACTGGCAGCGGATCGCCGGCCAGACCATGGCGGTCTACCGCAAGGCTCTGGGCATATCCGCAGGAGAAAACCAATGAGCCAATTACCGCAGAAACCGCAGGGGGCGATCGACCGCTTCTACCGTGCTCTCTCCCCCGAGGTGGCCGAGAGCCTGAGTGAAACTCAGCGCGACGGTATCGAGCAGGCGCTGCGGCTGATGAGTGATGGCAAGTCGCACGCCATCAACGTCAACAGCGCCTTCGGCATCGGTCGCTGGCGCTGCTATCTGGTGGTGTTGATGGGACGGGATCGCCGTCATCGCGGGCGGGAAAGCGGCTTTCGCTTTCACCTCAAGGTGCTGCTGACCACCCTGCTGTTGCTGCTGGGGATCTGCGGTATGGTGCTGCTGCTCTATCTGGTGAAGTCAGCCCTTGGCATCGACATCTTCAAGCACTTCTCGTTCGGGGTGTGGGATCTGTTCAAAAAGAGTGTGCTGATGTGACGAAAGAGGGCTCCCGCGGGAGCCCTCTTTCGTTACTGGATGTCGATCTCGGCCAGACGATACCAGCCACTCTCTTCCAGACCTGCAATACCGAGCTGCAGGGCGGGCTGCTTGTCCTGACCGATGAAGGCCAGCTCGAGATAGTAGTGACCGCGTGCCATCCGGCCCGGCAGGGTCAGGCTGTCGCGAGTGGTAGCCTTGCTGCCCGGGATCCAGCGGGTCATGTCGTTGCGGGTCACCAGCATGGCGCCGACCTGGCCTTCCTCGTTGACCAGCCGGTAAGTGAGCGGCCAGTTGCGATAGGCCGGCGCTACCCCGTCGTTGTGCCAGTTGCCGTTGAGGGTAAGGGTAGCCCCCGGCTTCATGGTTCCCTTGAGGATCAGCTGGTCCAGCACGATGCGATAGCCCAGCTTGCGCAGGGCATTGTCGACGATGGGTCGATATTGGGGGGGAACCGGATCCGACTTGAGATTGATGGTGGAGGCGTGTTGGGCCAGCGCCCAGTCAAAGGTGGCCTTGACCTCCTCCATGGTGTACTGCTGTTGGCCTGGCCACTCGCTCAGCTTGCCGCACACCTCGAAACTGACCGGCGCCCGCTGCCAGCTGGAATCGAAGTTCGCCACATCGGTGCGGGCGCTCGCCAGTCGTTCCGGGTAGGCGTTGCGCATGTGGCTCCAGCTTTGGGAGAAGTGGTGCCAGTCGCCGAGGCAGTCTGCCCGCCAGCCAGCTCCCTTGCCCACGGCATACTCGAACATGGGCAGGTTGTTGATCAGCATCAGCTTGGGGGTTCGCGGAAAAGCGGCCATCTGCAGGTCAACATAGGGTTTGAGCTGCTCGCTGCTGTAGCGCTGTTCCAGCGTTGGGCCGGGGAAGTTGCTCATGTGCCACTCTCCCCATGAACCTATCATGCCGATGTCGACATGACTCAGCGCCGGGTTGCCATCGTAATGGTCTCCCAGCGCCTGGAACAGCCGGGTGGCCCGGGCGAGGAACTGCGGGTCGCTGTAGTCGGGCACAAAGGTCTGGTGGTTGTTCACCCACTCTCCCCGAATCCCCTTGTTGATGAGCCACTCCGGGATCTTGCTGCCCGAGAAGGGCTCATCAAGGGTCATGACCCTGAGGGCAATCGATTGTTTCGGGGTGGCGTGCTGTGCCTGATCGATGGCCCTGTCGATCAGAGCAAAGTTGTATTCGCCCTCCCGTGGTTCCAGCTCGCTCCAGTAGAAGCGGAAGTAGTCGACCGTGCTGACCGGATGTTCAGCCAGAGAGAGGGGATGACCCCAGCTGTTGTGAAACTCTTCGATACCGACGCCGGGATTGTGCAAGAGGTCGTCGACCGGTTCGGGATGAATGGTGAGGGTACCGGCCAGAGCTCCCTGAGCCCATAGCAAGCCGGAATAGAGCAGGATCCTGCCCGGATGCATTTTCATGTGATCGTCCGCCAGTGGAACATGATTGCATGCTAGGAAATTGGCGGACAAAGGCCCAGCCGGTTCCGCTGTTTTCGAGAAGAACCGACTGAAGCCTTTGCTGTTTCGGTCAGAGATTGACGGAGGTTGTGCTCTCAGTCGTCATTGTCATGTCCGGCTGGGTGGGACTCGACACTCTGTTGTCCCATCACCTGATACCAGTCGAGCTTGCGGGTCAGCAGCATGATCAGTGCCAGAGTGGCGAACAAGAGCAGGGCGCCGAGCAGCAAGGCGATCTCTTCGGCCTGCAGCAGGCTGTAGAGAATGGCATAGACCAGCCCGAGCAGCGCCGCGAAGCCGATCCCTTGCTTCGGGCCGCCCAGTACGTGGCTCAGATAGAAGCCGTTGAGCAGTACGCTGGCCAGGGCGGCTACCAGATAGGCCCAGCCAAAGCCGAGGTGCTCGGTCAGTGCCAGCAGCACCAGATAGAAGATGGCCAGCCCCATGCCCACCAGCGCGTACTGGATCGGGTGAACCCGCAGCCCCTTGAGCAGCTCGAACATAAAGAAGCTGATAAAGGTGAGGCCGATGAAGAGCAGGGCATATTTGGCCGCCCGTTCGTTGAGCTGATAGTGATCCACCGGCTGCACCAGACTGACGCTGAAGGTGGAGAGATGGCTATCGCCCCCGTTCATCATCCGGTTGAAGCGGGTCTCCATGTCGCTGGCGAACCAGCTGGTTTGCCAGTTGGCCTCAAACCCTTGTGGGCTCAGGGTGCGACTGCCCGGCAGAAAGTCACCGATAAAGTTGGGGTGGGGCCAGTTGCCCGCCAGCTGCAGGGTGCTCTCCTTGCCCAGCGGGACTATGTCGAGGGCGTTCATCCCCTGTAGATTGAGCTCCAGATGGAAGGTGCCATCCTGTTGCTGCAGGCTGTCGATCGGGGCATGGATACCCGCGAGCGCATCACCGAGGCGGGCGCCGGGGGCAAACGGGATCCGCTGTGTGCCGAGTTGCAGTTCGGGGACGCTGTTGATACCGCGGGCATCGGAGAGCACCAGGCTCAGGTAGGGTTTGCCCGCCACCAGCTCGGCCGTTTCACCGAGCGGTGAGGTCGCGTCATTCAGCAGACTCTGCCGGGTTGGCAGGCGGCCCGAGAGGGAGAGCCGGGTCTGATAGACCTGCGCCTGATAGATGCCCAGCTTGCGCGGGGTCACCTCCATGTTGGCCCTGATATCCAGTTGCTCCGGCAGCAGGTAGCGGTAGATCTGCTCCTGACGGACGAAGCGCTTGCCCTCCTGCTCGACCGTCACCGAACGGGTATAGGGCTGCACGATAATGGGCCCCATCAGTCGTTGCGGGCCGCTGCTGCTGGCCATGATGCTGTGAATGGCCTGATTGCGGTAAGCCTGACGCTCCCGGTTGAACTCCATGATGGATTGCACCGGCACCATCAACAACAGGCTGAGCAACAGCAGCAGAAAGATCTTGTGGGTGAATATCTGTTTGACCATGACACGTCTCCTTGTTGGATGGAGTGAGTCTGTCAGTCCGGCGTGAAGTGGTGATGGGCTTGTGTGAAGTGGCGGTGAACTGTTGAAAAACGGCGTCATCAGACGCCGTGGGATTGTTCAGGGGCGGGAGCGCACCAACCGAGCGGCTTGTGCGAAACGATTGGTGTGGCCGTCGATGAGTCCGTGCATAAAGTCGATGTAATAGACCAGTTCCGGCATCTCCTCAATGGAGCTGGAGGTCCAGTAGGGGGCTGAATTTTCCCCGTTGTCATGGATATCGGAGAAGAAGCGCGGGTCTGTCATCGGCGCCCGGCAATCTTCGCCGAGCAGGGTGAAGAGCTCCTCGATGGTGGGGAGTCGCCACCCCTCGCCAAGGCGAGCTGCTTCATCTTTGGCTTCAAGCAGCGTCAGCAGGGCCGGTGTGCCCACGCACCCTTCTTTCCCCTCCTGCCACTGGCTGCCCAGACTGCACGCCTGCCATTCGAGGTGGTTTAGCCGATCATGGATGACTTCTCCCTGCCGTGTCAGGTGGTCGGAGAGATCACAGGCAGCCAGCGCCATGCTGGCTGGAAGCCAGAGCAGCAATAGAAATAATTTCATGTTTGTCTCGTTTACGAATGGCGGTCAGCCCGTCGCTGGTGGGCTGACCGTGGTTATCGGGGGTTTATCTGGCGGGAAGCGAGATCACTGCTTTTTAAGTTGTGCAGGCAGGGCGGCCAGCACCTCTTCTTTCGCCTTGAGGGAGGCGAACTGCTTGCCGGGCTTTTGCACCACGGTATGGACGAAGATCAGCTGTTTGCCCGGTTTGCTGGCCCAGCCGACGAACCAGCCGATCTGCTGATCGCGGTTGAGGCTGCCATCCAGCTTTTTCGGGTAGCCCATGCCGGTCTTGCCGTGGATCTGCCAGCCGTCGATCTCGCTCACCTTGAGGATATTGGCGGTGTACTGCAGGGTCTGCGCCGAGACCGGCAGCTTGCCGCTGAGCATCTTGCCGAGGAAGCGGGCCTGTTCCTCCGGACTGATGGCGAGGCTGGAGCTGAGCCAAGCCTGGGTCAGGCCGTCATGTTTGCCCGGATTGCCGGAGAGATCCCGGTTGCCGTAGTCGAAGCGGTCGACATATTGCTGGAAGCGCTCCATCCCCAGCCATTCGGTGAGCTGCTGGGAAAACCAGACCACCGAGTAGGTTTCCCAGCGGCGCGGGGTGGTGGTTTCACGCCAGGCGGGCAGCCAGCCGTCATAGCTCGGTTTGTAAGGCAGCGCCGGATGATCTTCATCCACCAGATAGCCACTGTCGTAACCCATCAGCGCCAGTGGGATCTTGAAGGTGGACGCGGGTGGCAGCTGGCTGGAGCAGTCCCCTTCACTGGAGAGGGTCTGGCCGTTGCCGTCAGCATAGAGAAAGCAGCCGCTGGCGGCGGAGGCAGGCAGGGCTGCGAGCAGACCGGCAGCCAGCAGGCTGGAGAGAAGCAGGCGGGACATAGCATTTCCTTGAGCAAATGGATGAGAGAAAGCGGCAGTCTAATGCCGCTTTGTGTGGGGAATGTGAAGTTGCGGGGGGACTAGGCGAACGGCAGCCAGAGTTCCGCCAGCGCGCCCCCTTCCGGCCGGTTGCTCAGGGTCAGACGGCCGCCATGCTGGTGGGCCACCTCATGGGCGAAGCTGAGCCCCAGACCGCTGCTCTTGCCCTTGTCCGGGCGCGGCAGGGAGTAGAAGCGCTCGAAGATGCGCGGCAGGGCGTAGTCGGGAATGCCGGGGCCGCTGTCGGTGACCCGAAAACAGTAGCCCTCCTCCTGCTGGCTGCCGCTCAGGGTGACTTGCCCGTTGGCGGGAGAGAAGTCGATGGCGTTATCCAGCAGGTTGCCGATGGCCTGCTCCACCAGCAGCGGATCCCACTTCTGTTTCGGCGCGCTGGCCAGCTCGGCCACCAACTCGACCTGATGGCGCTGGGCGATGATCTGGCGGGCGTCGAGGGTGCGCTTGCCCAGTTTTGCCGGTTCCACCGACTGGCGATCCAGCCCCTGCCCCGACTCCAGCCGCGCGAGTTGCAGCATTCGCTCGATCAGCTGCTGCATGCGCGCGGTTTCCAGATTGATGTTGCCGATAAACCGTTTGGCAACTTCGGGGGGCGGCGTTTCAGCCAAAATCTCCCCTGCCCCGCGAATGGCGGCCAGCGGGCTCTTCAGCTCGTGGGTCAGGCTGTGCACATAGGCTTCGATATAGCTTTTGCCATCTAGCTGGTGGCGCATGGTCTCCAGCGAGCGGCCGAGCCGATCCAGCTCGACGGTGTGCAACTGCGGCAGCGGTGCCGCCTCCCCCTTGCTGACCGAGTCGGCGTAGTGCACCAGCTTGCCGATGGCGCGGTTGAGCCACCACACCAGCAGGCTGCCGATCAGCAGCGAGATGAGCAGCATCTGGCCGCCGGCCCGCAGCAGCTCCTGTTCCCCCTGCTCGATGGCGGGCATCAGGGTGCGGTTGGGTTTGGCGACGGTGAGGGAGCCGATGATCTCGGCCCCTTCCCGCAGCGGCGCCGCCACATACATGGTCGAGCTGGCGGCATCGTCGGGATCTGTGCGGGTGCTGCGGGCGCCATACTGGCCGCGCAGAGTGCGGTAGACATCGTTCCAGCGGGAATAGTCTTTGCCCAGATCCGTGCCGTCGGAGTCGTAAATCACCATGCCCTTCTGGTCAGTGACATAGATGCGGTACTCCGCCTGCTGCTTGAGGTGGCCATCGATCATCGCATTGATGGGATTCTGGTTGAGGCGGGCGAAGGCGCTGGCCAACCGCCCGTTCATCATATTGCCCTCTTTCAGATCATCGAGCGCGAGCGGCGCCAGCAGCTGGGTCATGTCTACCAGAGTATCCTCGGTGGCGCTGCGCACTCCCGGTTTTATCTCCTCGACGAAGATCTCCAGCACGAACCAGGCGGCCAGCGCGAAGATCAGCAGCAGGCCGCACAGCAGTTGCAACCCGAGTCTCATGCCAGCTCCAGGCTGTAGCCCAGCCCGCGGTGGGTGAGGATCAGGTTGGCCTCGGGATCATGTTCGCGCAGCTTGGCGCGGATGGTCTTGATGTGGGTATCGACGGTGCGATCCAGACTATCCTCCGCATCCTGCCACACCAGATCCATCAGCTGTTGGCGGGAGTAGACCCGGCCCGGCGCAAGCATCAGGGTCTTGAGCAGCAGATATTCGTAGCGGGTGAGGGCCAGCGGTTGGCCGCGAAAATGGATGCGGGCCCGCTCCTCATCCAGTACCAGCAGGGCGCTGGGCTGGGGGGCGACGGGCTGGCTGCGGCGCAGGATGACCCGCACCCGGGCACACACTTCCCGTGGCGAGAAGGGTTTGGCCACATAGTCGTCGGCACCGATCTCCAGCCCGATCAGCCGGTCTATCTCCTCGCTGCGGGCGGTGAGGAACATCAGGGGGATATCGGTCAGCGCCCTCACCTGCTTGCAGAGTTCGAAGCCGCTGATGTCGGGCAGCCCCACATCGAGGATCAGGAAGTCGGGTCGAGTCTGTTCCAGTCGTGTCAGCAACTGTTGGCCCAGCATGAACCACTCCACCTCGAACCCGTCGGTCTGCAGGGCGTAAATCAGGGTGTCGGCGATGCTGGCCTCATCCTCCACCAGCCAGATGACTCTCTTTTGCATGGCATCCTCGTCGCAAATTGGCACCCCATTCTGGCATCGAACCAAATCGGATCCTATTTGCTGTTTTATTTTTCCGAAAAAGGGGCTAATATTTCGATGTTCTTTCGAATCGAAACTTAAAAATGACCAAACGTAATACTCAACAACGCCGTCACACCATAGTGACCCTGGTACAAGAGCAGGGTGAAGTGAGCGTCGACGCTCTCGCCAAACACTTTTCTACCTCCGAAGTGACCATCCGTAAAGATCTGGCGGTACTGGAGACCGGTGGTCTGCTGCTGCGCCGTTACGGTGGTGCTGTCCCTTTGCCGAGCGAGATGGTGGTCGAGGTCAACCCTGAACAAGTTTCGAACCGAAAGTTAGCCATTGCCCGTGCGGCGGCCGAGCGGCTGCGTGATCACAACCGCGTCATCATCGACAGCGGCAGCACCACCAGCGCCATGATCCCCATGCTGGGCAACAAGCGCGGCCTCATCGTGATGACCAACTCCCTCAATGTGGCCGGAGCCCTGCGCGAGCTGGAAAATGAGCCTACCCTGTTAATGACCGGTGGCACTTGGGACCCTCACTCCGAATCCTTCCAGGGGCAGGTGGCGGAACAGGTGCTGCGCTCCTACGACTTCGACCAGCTCTTTATCGGTGCCGACGGTATCGACCCGGAGCGTGGCACCACCACCTTCAACGAGCTGGTGGGCCTGTCGCGTGTCATGGCCGAGGTATCGCGGGAGGTCATTGTGATGGTCGAATCGGAAAAGATCGGCCGCAAGATCCCCAATCTCGAACTTCCCTGGTCGAGCATCCATACCCTGGTGACCGACGAGGGGCTGGCCAGCGAGGCCAGAGAACAGATTCAAGCCCAGGGGGTGACGCTTATCTGCGCCCCGGTCACTTGCTGACATCGAGCTCTGAACCATCCAACTGACTTTACGATTTGCATCTCAAGGAGAAGTGTATGTGTGGCATCGTCGGGGCTGTCGCCCAACGTGATGTGGCTGAAATTCTGGTAGAGGGCCTGCGCCGTCTGGAGTACCGCGGTTATGACTCAGCCGGTGTGGCCGTGTTCAGCGCCAACCAGCCGTTGCAGCGGGTTCGCCGTCTGGGCAAGGTGGCTGAGCTGGCCAAGGCGCTCGACGAGCAGTCCGTCCACGGCGGTACCGGCATCGCCCATACCCGCTGGGCCACTCACGGCGAGCCCTCCGAACGCAACGCCCACCCCCACGTCTCCGAGCATATCGTGGTGGTGCACAACGGCATCATCGAGAACCACGAAGAGCTGCGGGAAGAGTTGAAGGCGCTGGGCTATGTGTTCAGTTCCGACACCGATACCGAAGTGATTGCCCATCTGGTGCACCACGAGCTGAAATCCGCCGACTCCCTGCTGGCCGCCATGCAAAAGGCGGTGAAGCAGCTGCGCGGCGCTTACGGTACCGTGGTGATGGACAGCCGCGACGACAGCCGCGTGGTGGTGGCCCGCTCCGGTTCACCGCTGGTGATCGGCCGCGGTATCGGCGAGAACTTTATCGCCTCCGACCAGATGGCGCTGCTGCCGGTGACCCGTCGCTTCATCTTCCTGGAAGAGGGTGATGTGGCCGAAGTAACCCGTCGCGATGTGCATATCTTCGATACCAACGGTAACGCCGTGGTGCGTGAAGAGCAGGAGTCCGAACTCTCCCACGATGCCGGTGACAAGGGCGAATACCGTCACTACATGCTCAAAGAGATCCACGAGCAACCCAAAGCGATCACCAACACCTTGGAAGGGCGTCTGGGCAGCGATCACGTGGTGGTCGAATCGTTCGGCAACGGCGCTCGCGCCATCTTTGACAAGGTCGAGCACGTGCAGATCGTCGCCTGCGGCACCTCCTATCACTCCGGCATGGTGGCTCGCTACTGGTTCGAAGAGATCGCTGGCGTATCCTGCGATGTGGAGATCGCCTCCGAGTTCCGCTATCGCAAATCGGTAGTGCGCCCCAACAGCCTGCTGGTGACCCTCTCCCAGAGCGGCGAGACCGCCGATACCCTGGCGGCGCTGCGTCTGGCCAAGGAATCCGGCTACATGAGCTCGCTGGCTATCTGCAACGTGCCGGGCTCCTCGCTGGTGCGTGAATCGGATCTGGCCTTTATGACCCGTGCCGGTGCCGAGATCGGCGTAGCCTCCACCAAGGCGTTCACCACCCAGCTGGCTGGCCTGTTGATGCTGGTGGCCTCGGTCGGTCACTGCCGTGGCCACCTGAGCGCGGCCGCCGAAGCCGAACTGGTCAAGGCGCTGCAAGCCTTGCCGCTGCGTATTAAAGAGAGCCTGGCGCTGGCCAAGGATATCGAAACCCTGGCCGAAGAGTTTGCCGACAAGCAGCACAGCCTGTTCCTCGGCCGTGGCAGCCAGTACCCCATCGCCATGGAAGGGGCGCTCAAGCTAAAAGAGATCTCCTACATCCACGCCGAAGCTTACGCCGCTGGCGAACTGAAGCACGGCCCGCTGGCGCTGATCGATGCCGAAATGCCCATCATTGTGGTGGCGCCGAACAACGATCTGCTGGAGAAGCTCAAGTCCAACGTGGAAGAGGTGCGCGCCCGTGGCGGTATTCTCTACGTGTTCGCCGATGCCGATACCGGCTTCAAGAGTGACGAGACCATGCGGGTCATGAACCTCAACCATGTGGAAGAGGTGATCGCCCCCATCGTCTATACAGTGCCGCTGCAGCTGCTCTCCTACCACGTTGCCCTGATCAAGGGCACTGACGTGGACCAGCCGCGCAACCTGGCAAAATCGGTGACCGTTGAGTAAGTCACTCTCTCAAATGAAAAAGAGCCGCTATTGCGGCTCTTTTTGTTTCGGCTGAGGGGTTACGACAGCCGCAGGTTGGTGATGGTGACCTCGTCGAGGGAGGGCACTATGATGCCGCTGGTGATCCCTTTGGCGATGGCCTGACTGCGGTTCTTTGAGTCGGTCTTGTTGGTCACCTGAGTCAGGTGAAAGTTGACCGTCCGCTCACTGATGCCGAGGATGGTGGCGATCTCCCAGGAGGTCTTGCCCTCGCTGGCCCAGAACAGGCACTCCTTCTCCCGATCCGACAGTTCGGTCAGGTATTTCATCATATCCGGTCTGCTTTTGATCAGTTGCAGTGCAGAGTTGAAGATGTAGCTGGCGCAGAACGACAGCAGCGGGACATTTTCAAACATCAGGTCGGAGTTGGATTTCTCCTTGGTGATGAAAGAGAGGATGCCGTGCTCGCCCTGCGGGGTGTGCAGCGGAAAGGAGACGCCATTGCGTACCCCGAAATCAGCCGCAAGGTTCATCACGTCGCGGCTGGCGCTGGGTAGCCAGGGCGAATCGCAGTCGAGCTTGTTCCAGAAGATCGGCTGGGTCTGTTTCAGCCCCAGATAGACCACCGGATCCTGAGTCAGATACTGGTTTTCGCTGTAGGCGTCAAACCAGGTGGTCGGACAGTTGTTGAACAGTGCCACGTGGGATTTTTGCATGCTGATGGGGAAAATAATCAGCAGCCGAAAGTAATCAAAGCCCATTTGATGACTGAAGCGCTCCAGCAGTTGCTGGATATCGCTGGTTTTTGTTGCCTTGGTGAACTTGTCTATATGTTCCCAGATCGCATCGTTGAGCATTACTTTCTCCTTTTTCGATCTCTATCACACTGATCGAAAAGATTTTTTCTCGTTATTTATATTTGTGCGGTGGCTATTGGCGCCACTTATTCCGTGCGTGCTTAAAAATTATCCTGTTTTTGTGCATAAAGGCCAAGAAAATCCTCTCGTTGCCAGTCCGCCCTGCATTTGAGATAATGATAATAGTTATCATTAGTAAGATGTATTTCAATGAACAAATTATGGGGTGTGGCCCTGCTGCCACTGTCAGTCCACTTTGCTGCCATCGGGGATGAGCTGGTTGCTCCCGCCCTCAAGAACAGCATAGCTGCCGGGAAAGCCTCCCAGCAGCGGGTGGAAAAAGCCGCCGATGCCGCCGTTGCCGCACGACTGGAGCTGCAAAACGCCCAGCTGCAACTGCGTGACCTCGAAGCCTACAACCGCTACATGCAATCTCTGGTGGCCGATCAGCAAAATGAGCTGGGTAAATTGAGCCAGCAGCTGGAAGCGGTGCAAGAGACCCGTCAGGGCTTGATCCCGCTGATGTTGCAGATGCAGGCAGATCTGGAACAGCTGGTGCAAAATGACATCCCGCTGCGTAAGGAAGATCGGCTGGCGCGGGTTGAACAGTTGAAAGCGACCCTGGCTCGCGCAGACGTTAGCGAGGCGGAGAAATTCCGTCAGCTGCTGCAGGCCTATAAGATCGAAGCCGAGTACGGCAGCCGGATGGACAGCTATTCCGCCGAGCTGGAGCTGGATGGTTCTCCGCGTCGGGTCGATGTGCTGGCGCTGGGTCGGGTCTCCCTGCTGGCGATGACTGCCGATCGCAGTCAGGCATGGCGCTGGTCTGCCGAGGCTAAGCAGTGGCAAGCCCTCGACAGCCAGTGGCTCTCCCCTATCGCCGAGGCGATGGATGTGGCCGCCGACAAGAAAGTTCCCCAGTTGCTCAATGTCCCCCTCTCTGTCAGCCGCAGTCAGGAGGCCCAATCATGAGAGTCACCATGAAGTGGTTCCCCCTCCTTATTGCCCTCTCCTGCGGTACCAACGCCGCTGTCGCCGATGAGTGGCAGCAGCAGGAACAGGCTCGTGAACAGCAGGCTCAGCAAGATCTGGCGACCGTTGCCAAGGAGCTCGGCACTGCCCGCGCCAGACTGGCCGAGGCCCAGCGCCTGAGCAAGGAGCTGGCTGGCAAGTTCGCCAGCAACGAGAAGCAGCTGGTCGAGCTTAACGCCCAGTGGGAGCAAGCCTCCGGCGATATGAACGAGATCTTCGCGGTCACCCGTCAGGGCGCCAGCGATGCGGTCAAGCTGCTGAGCGAATCCGCCGCCGAGGGCCAGTTCCCGGAACGTCTCGCCCCGCTGAAAGCCATGGCACAGGATAAACAGGTGCCGGATCGCGCCGCCCTCGCCCTGCTACCCGCCACGCTGCTGCAGGAGATCCGCGAATCTGGCCGGATTGCCCAGTTCAACGGCAAGGTGCTCGATGCCCAGGGTGCTGCCAGCGAGCAGTCGCTGACCCGGGTTGGCAGTTTTGCCCTGCTGGGGAGCGAAGGCTTCCTGCAACCGACCGCCGAAGGCTTGAGCCCGGTACTGGGTCTGCCCGGTAGCGTGCTCTCTGCCGTTGCGGCTTATCAGGGTCAGGAAGGGGAAGCGCTGCCGCTTGATCCTTCGCATGGCACTCTGCTGGCGATGCTGGCACAGGCGCCCACCTTCTGGCAGCAGGTACAACAAGGTGGTCAGGTCGGCGCCATTATCGTGCTGTTGGCCGCCATCGGTTTGGGAATTGCAGCAGTACGGCTGTGGAGCCTCTCCCGAGAACTGGGTCGGGTGCGCCGCCAGCTCAAGAGCGGCGAGTATCACGCCGACAACGCCCTCGGCCGGGTGCTGACGGTGGCAGACAAACACCCCGAGCTGAGCATGGAGACCCTCGAGCTGCGTCTTGATGAGGCGATCCTGCAGGAGACTCCTCGCATGGAGCGCGGCATCGGCATGGTCAAGGTAATCGCGGCCATCGCCCCCATGCTGGGCCTGCTCGGTACCGTGACCGGGATGATCGGCACCTTCCAGGCCATCACCCAGTTTGGCACCGGCGATCCCAAGATCATGGCGGGCGGCATCTCCATGGCGCTGGTCACCACGGTACAGGGTCTGGTGGCGGCCATTCCGCTGATCCTGGCCCACAGCCTGCTGCAGTCCCGCTTCACCGAGCTCTCCAATGTGCTGGAGCAGCAAGTAGCCGGCATTCTGGCTGAGCGCGCCGAGAGCAATAACGGCGGGATGGAGCGAGCAGCATGATGCTCGACATCTGGCAACAGCTGCAGAGTTTCATGGGCCGTGGCGGCCCTGTGCTCTGGGTCATTCTGGCCCTGCTGGTGCTGATGTGGATTTTGATGATCGAGCGGTTGCTCTACCTCAATCTGGGTTTTGGCCCCTTGCAGCAACAGCTTCTCGGCCGCTGGCAGGCCCGCAGCGAGCGCCACAGCTGGCACGCCCGAGCGATCCGCAGCCGCTGGCTGGCGCAGGCAGAGCTGGAACTGAACCGTCATCTGATCTTCATCCGCACCCTGGTGGTGCTCTGTCCCATGCTGGGGTTGCTGGGCACTGTGACCGGCATGATCGGCGTATTCGATGCGTTGGCCGCGGCCAACCGCTTTAACCCGGAGAGCATGGCGGGCGGGATCTCCCGCGCCACTATCCCCACCATGGCAGGCATGGTGGTGGCGCTCTCCGGCGTGTTGTTACTCAGTCGGCTCGAGAGTCAGGCCAAGCGTGCGCTGGCCAAGACCCGGGACGGCCTGCGAGAAGAGAAGGTAATGCAATGAGACGGCAATCCAAACGCCAGCGTGACGAAGTGCAGATCGACATGACCCCCATGCTGGATATCGTGTTCATCATGCTGATCTTCTTTATTGTCACCACCTCCTTCGTGCGTGAAGCCGGACTCGAGGTGCACAGACCCCAGGCCAGTCAGGCCAAGGCGCAGAAATCCTCCAGCATCATGCTGGCGATTGGGGCTCAGGGTCAGATCTTCCTCGACCGCAAGCAGATCGATGTGGAGCGGGTACAGGCCACCATCGCCCGCCTGCTGGCGGAGCAGCCCGATGCCAGTCTGGTGATCCAGGCCGATGAGCGGGTGCCCCACGGCAAGGTGGTGCGGGTGATGGATGAGGCCAAGGCGGCGGGTATCGCCAATATCGCCGTGGCGGTGGCGCCAAAATGAAATACAAGCTGATGAGCCTGGGGCTGGGGATTGCCCTCAGTCTGGGCATCCTGCTGTTTATGGCCACGCTGGTTGAACCGCCCCGGGGCGAGAAGGTGGCGAGCGAACAGAAGCCCATCGTCATCAATATGCAGAGCGAGGTGACCGAGGTGCAGGTGCGCGAGCGTCCGGTGCCGCAGGAACCCGAACCTCTGCCAGAGCCCCCTGCCGCATTGGCCTCCACACCGCTGCCGATGCCTGCAGCGGCCCCCTTGGCGGCCGTTGAGCCGAGTCTGGATCTGGTCTCCAGCCTCAGCACGGTGCAGGTCTATGCCCCTGGTGTGGCGACCAGTACCGCACCGGTATTGAGTGGCAACTACCACGGCCAGCAGCAGGGTGCGGGTATCGGCGTCGGTGACATGCTGATGCCGTTGCAACGGATCGAGCCGGTCTACCCCTATCGTGCCCAACAGTCAGGGATCGAAGGATTCGTCACCCTGCGCTTTAGCGTGAATGCCGAAGGTGGAGTGCAGGATGTGGAAGTGGTCGAGGCCAAACCCAAGCGTCAGTTCGAGCGGGCGGCCATTCAGGCGATCAACAAGTGGCGCTATCAGCCGAGACCGGGCGCCACCGACAAGCTGGTGCAAGTCATCACGCTCAAATTCAAACTGGAGTCATAACTATGTTGCGGATCTGGATCTGTCTGCTTGCCTTGGTCGGCCAAGCCTGTCTGGCGATGGAGGTCAGCCCTCACTTCTCCCGTCAGCTTGAACCCGTGATGAAGCTCTATCAGTCCGGTCAGTGGCAACAAGCCCAGAGCAAGGCGTCCGGCCTCAAGCCAAATAGCGATGCCGAGCGTGCCTGGCTGGCGCAGTTGCAAGCCTCGCTGGCGGCCAATCTGCAACAGACCGCCCAGGCGAGCCGTTATGTCGAACAGGCTCTTGCCTATAAAGAGTGGCCCGAGCAGCAACAGCTCCAGCTGTTGCGACTGCGCGGCGATATTCAGGCCCAGCAATCCAACTGGTCTGGCGCCATCGCCAGCTACAAGGCGGCACTGGGACTCAAGCAAGACGATGCACTGCGCCTGCGTCTGGCTGGTCTCTATTACCACAACAAGCAGTACGGTGACGCCGCCAGTCAGAGCGAACAGTTGTTGAAAAAGGGTTGGCAGAAACAGGCCGCCATTATTCGTCTATCCGCCCTCACCGCTCAGCAACGTTATGGCGTGGCTGCCGATCAGGCGGCCGAGTTGATCAGCCACGAACCCAAAGAGAGCAAATGGTGGCAACAGGCGGTATCGCTCAACCTCTCCGCCAAACGTGGCGATCAGGCGTTGGCTCTGCTTCAAACAGCTATCGACAGAAAACTGATGGATGATGCGTCTGCCCGCAATCAGCTGATCCGTCTCTATGCCTGGCAAGGGCTGCCTTATCGTGGGGCCCGTCTGCTGGAAGCGGCTATGGCCAAGGGACAGATGAAGCAAAGTGCTGAAAACCGCCAACTGCTTGCCCAATTGTGGGAAGGTGCCCGGGAGTGGTCACAAGCAGTTGATAGCTGGCAGCAGCTGGCCAGCCTACATGGTCAGCCCAAAGCTGCCATGCGCGCCGCCGAACTGATGCTGCAACAGGGCAAGACTGATGCTGCCATGATCCAGCTCGCCGCCATCAAGTCGGTAAAAGGCGAGCAAGGCAATCGTGCCAAAGCGCTGCTGGTGCAGGCACACCTTAATAAGGAGCAGTATGCCCAGGCGCTGGAACTGGCCCGTGAGCTGCAGCAGCAGGATAACTGGCAGCAGAAGGCAACCAGCTGGGTCAACTATATCCGGGCACAAAGCGAAGAGTTGAGCAAAAAAGCGGCGTAAAAGAGGTGCCAAGGGGCTGTTTTGGGGCGTTCAGTTCGCTTTTTCAGCAAACGAACGTATTTTTGCAAAAAGCCCTTGTCATCCCGGCGAGGCTCCCTATAATGCGCCCCTACCAGCACGGCGGAACACGCCGAACTGATGAGCCAGCTTCCTAGTGAAGTGGGCGCCGAAAGAAAGCGAAAACAATCGCTTGACTTTCGAAGTGAGAAGCGTAATATGCGCCTCCTCAACGCGACAAGCGTAACGCTCTTTAACAATTTGAATCAAGCAATCTGTGTGGGCACTCACAGCATCGAACATCAAAAACAATTTTTGATTTTCAATGTCTGGTGAAGTGA